>JBBWZJ010000089.1:0-12538 GCA_039648985.1 Acidobacteriota bacterium
TCGGCCTTCTCGCTGCGGTCAAGTATCTCGGGCCCGATCCAATCAAGGCCTGGCTGCCGTTCGACGTCACGAAGGAGATCCACACGAATCTGCTCATCGTGTGGGTGCTCACGGGGTTCATGGGCGCCGCATACTGGCTCGTTCCGGAAGAGTCCCGCACCGAGCTGCACAGCCCGCCGCTCGCCTACGGGGCGCTCGCCTTGTGGACGGTTGCCGGACTCGTCGCGGTGATTGGATACCTGTTCGGATGGACGGCCGGCAACAAGCTGCTCGAGCAGCCACTGCCCGTCAAGCTCGCCATCGTCGTCGTCATGCTGATGTTCCTGTACAACCTCGGGATGACGATCTGGAAGGCGAAGCGCCTGACGACAACCGAGGGTGTGCTCATGGCCGGGCTCATCATGACGGCACTGCTGTATCTGCCGTCGCTCTTCGAGTTCCGCAACTACACGGTGGCGATCTTCTACAGGTGGTGGACGGTTCATCTCTGGGTCGAGGGGATCTGGGAAATGGTCCAGGGAGGGCTGCTGGCGTACCTCCTGATCAGGCTTTCAGGCATCGACCGCGAGGTGATGGAAAAGTGGTTGTACGTCATCGTCGGGTTGACGTTCATCTCCGGCCTGCTGGGAACGGCGCATCACTATTACTACATCGGTGTCCCGCAGTACTGGCTGCCGATCGGCGGCGTCTTCTCGGCGCTCGAACCGCTCGTCTTCCTGGCGATGTCGGCGTATGCGTACTCCGCCATCCGACGTTCCGGAGTCTCGCATCCCAATACGCTCGCGCTGCACTGGACCCTCGGGAGCGCCATCTTCTCCGCGCTTGGCGCGGGCCTGCTCGGTCTCGCGCATACCTGGCCGGCGGTGAACAAATGGACCCACGGAACGATGATCACGCCGATGCACGGCCACGCGGCGTTCTTCGGCGCCTACGTCATGATCGTGCTCGCGGTCATCAGCTATGCACTCCCCGGGCTGACCGGGCACGCTGAATCGGAGCGCGAATCGAAAGTGGGCCTGTGGGCAT
Organism: Acidobacteriota bacterium; assembly: GCA_039648985.1. Lineage (GTDB taxonomy): Bacteria > Acidobacteriota > Vicinamibacteria > Vicinamibacterales > 2-12-FULL-66-21 > JALZOC01. The sequence continues at coordinate 1,027 of JBBWZJ010000089.1, forward strand.
TCTGGCTCCAGGTTGGCGGGATGTTCGGGATGACGATGGCGTTTGCCGCCGCGGGAATCACGCAGACGTATCTGGAGAGGATTCTCGGCTTCGGATACCTCGAAACCCAGGCCAAGATGCAGGTGCATTATCTGATGCTGGTCGTGACAGGCTCGCTCTTCACGCTCGGCGTGGCGCTCTTCCTGTGGGATTTCTTTTTCCTGGCATGGAACAAGCGGCCGGTGGTTGTTGCCGTGGCCGTGCCCCTCGCCGTCGCCCGATGATGCAGGTTTCGGAAAAACCGATGCACGAGCCCGCCCGCGTGGCGTCGGATCGACCTTCCGGCGTGCAATCCCCGCCGGCGGAGGCGCCCTACTACCTGCCGATCGGCGACGAGATCGCTGTTTTCGAAACGTGCCATGCGCGGCGGCTGGCCGTCATGCTCAAGGGTCCGACCGGCTGCGGCAAGACCCGTTTCGTGGAGCACATGGCGTGGCGCCTCGGGCGGCCGCTCGTCACGGTGGCGTGCCACGACGATCTGTCGGCCAGCGACCTCACCGGCCGGTACCTGATTCGCGGCGGCGAGACCGTGTGGCTGGACGGACCGCTGACGCTCGCGGCGAGGCTCGGCGCCATCTGTTACCTCGACGAGATTATCGAAGCCCGCACCGACACCGTCGTCGTCATTCACCCACTCACGGACGACCGCCGGGTCCTCCCGCTCGACAAGGCTGGCGAACTGCTCGAAGCGCATCCGAATTTCCAGATGGTCGTCTCGTACAACCCCGGCTACCAGCATGGCCTCAAGGATCTGAAGCCGAGCACCCGGCAGCGGTTGGTGGCGCTCGAGTTCAGCTTTCCGCCCGAGGAGCTCGAATCGGCAATTGTCGGCCACGAAGGGCATGTGGATCGTCCCACGGCGATCGCACTCGTCAAACTCACCCGTCGCCTGCGGCAGCTCGGGGACCGCGGCCTCGCGGAGGTGCCGAGCACACGGCTCATCGTTGCGACCGCCCGCCTCATCGCAAGCGGGATTCCTCTGCGTGCCGCGTGCGCGGCGGCGCTGCTCGGGCCCTTGACGGACGATCCGGATCTGCTGACCGCGATGCACGATCTCGTCAGCGCGACGATGTAGCTGCGGCGGCGGCATGAGGGCGGACTCTGTCACAACCTGATCGGGCCGAACCTCCAGGCCATGGGCGAACCCGAAGATCTCATCATCGACGGCGCGTACATCGCGTCCAGGTTTGCCCGCGACGCGTGGCGGCGCTATTCACCGCCCCCGCCGGAAAACGTGCTGCGCCTCGAGGATGTCCGTCGCCGCCTCGAGCTCATTCTGAGCGGCCTGTTCGAGGCGCAGATCGTTGTTGCGGCAGCCGAGCCCTCCGCCCCCGTGAGCTGGCTGGCGCGTCTTGCCGGGCAGACGGCCGAGTCGTCTCGTGAAGTGCCGGCGGCGACGGATGGCACCCGTATTTTCCTCCCAGTAACGTGTGACGCGTCGGCGGGACGCGACGCGGCGTTTCAGGTGTACCTGCTGCTGGCCGTCGGGCAGGCCGCGCGTCTCGACCGGCGGAGCTCGAGTGTCGTGCTCGAAATCGCCGACGAGGAGGTCAGGGATCGCTTTCTGCTTGCGGATGCCTGCGGCGTGGACCAGTGGATCGTCCGCGAAGCGCCCGGGCTCCTGCCCGCCTTGCGCGCCGCCCGACAGGACGCGGCGGTGCGACGCCCTCGCACCTGGCCGCGCAACGAGCGCGCGCGCGTCGCCGAAGAGCGGCTCCGCGCGTATCTTGTGCGCGATCCCGCGACGCCCCCCGATGATGTTCCCGCCGCCGCCACGGCGATGGACGCGCTCGCCTGGGCGAGAGCGCTGGCCCCGGCGGCGCAGAGCTCGGCGCCCTACCGGGCGTTGCCGCCTGTCTACTACTGGGGGCGCCCACGGCCACCGGCGGACGGCGTCGTTGGCAGTCGCACCGCTGCTGACCAGGACAATCCCAGGCCTTCAGGGAAGCGCCGCGTTGCGGAAATGCGGCGGCGTCCAAAGATTCGTCAGGCCGACGAAGACGAGGAGGACAGCGGCACAGGCACGTGGGTGATTCGGACCGACGAGCCGCAGGAGAGCGTCGAGGACCCGTTCGGTCTCCAGCGTCCAGCCGACCACGCGGACGAAGCGGACCCGGAAGGCCTCGGCGATTCACTGTCGGAACTGCCGGAGGCGAGCGTTGTTCGCACTCCGGGTCGTCCGAAGGAGATCCTGCGCGCCGGAGAGGACGTGCCCCGAAGCGTGGCGGTGACCGGCTTCACGGCGCGTCCGGGGGGTGTCGCATATCCCGAGTGGGACTTCCGTGCGAGCAGCTACCGCCGGCCCGGTGCGATCGTGCGCGAGAGCGCGGCGCCAGTCGGCGATCCTGGGTGGGTGGCGTCGGCGCTTGCACGCCATGCGCACCTGGTGCGGCGCGTCCGCACCCGGTTCGAGCGCCTGCGCCCCCGACGAACCCGCATCGGGCGACAGGCAGACGGGCCCGAGCTCGACATTCCCGAGTACGTCGAAGCCGCGGCTGATGGGCGCGCGGGGGTGCCCATGGAGGACCGCCTGTATGTGGACGTGCGCGCCGCGCGGCACGAGCTCACGCTGGCGCTGCTCGTCGATGTCAGCGCCTCGACCGATAGCTGGGTGTCCGGCACCCAGCGCGTGGTGGACGTCGAAAGGGACGCGCTGCTCGTTGTGTGCGAAGCCCTTGCAGCGCTCGGAGACCGGCACGCGATATTTGCCTTTTCTGGTGAGGGGCCCGAGTGCGTGTCCGTGACGACCATCAAGGGCTTCGCGGAACGCGCGGGCGAGCAGGTGCGGAGGCGCGTCGCCGCCCTCGACGCGGATGGCTACACCAGGGTGGGAGCCGCTGTGCGCCATGCGACAGCCGCGCTGAGCCGGCAACCGACAGGCCGACGGCTCCTGCTGCTCCTATCAGACGGCAAGCCGAACGACGTGGACGTCTACGAGGGCGCGTATGGAATCGAGGATACACGCCAGGCCGTCGCGGAGGCGCGCGCCCAGAACGTGCACGTCTTCTGTCTGACAGTCGACCGCGAGGCTCCGCGCTATGCCGGACGGATCTTCGGCCCGGCGGGGTTTGCGGTCTTGCGACGGCCCGATCAGTTGCCAGCCGTGCTGATCGACGTCCTGCGACGATTGATCCGTCCCTGACGCGACCCGCTTGGACGCCTCGCCGATGCCGTCGCGACTCCGGGCGATTCGGCGGAGGTCGGCTGCCGCTATATTTGACAGGGTAGTGCAAAATATCAGCTGACGCTCCGCGCACCGTACGACGCCAGCGCCGAGGACATCGGCGGGCGCAGATCGCGCATCTCACAGCCGCGAGGGAGTGGACGATGCGGTTCGCAGCCTTTCGCACAGCAGTCATCGCGTACGTGGTCATAGGCCACCCACCGCCTGCGGTAGCTCAGGTCGATCAGCAACACGCACAGGAGTACTTCAGGGAGGCCCAGGCGCTCTGCGAGCGCGACGGTGGCCGCCTCTGGGGTGTGTCGATCTGCGCGCCGATGGTGATCGGCGACGCGGCGACACAGACGTTCGCCACCAGCCAGCCGCCGCCGGATGCGCCCCGCCCAAAGCTCATTGGCCTGGTTAACGGGCCGATTCAGTGGGGCGACACCATGTGGGCGGCGCTCAGCTGGGAGACGCTGGTCAACTGGCCGCCCCGCACGCGCGGCGAAGCGTTCCTCCACGAATCGTTTCACATCGTCCAGCAGCGGCTCGGGCTGGTCCTGCCGACTGTCGCGAATGAACATCTTGATTCCCTGGACGGACGTTATTGGCTGCGCCTCGAATGGCGCGCGCTCGCACGGGCGTTGCGGGAATCCGGCGACCCGCGCGCCGCGGCCGTGCGCGATGCGTTGGCCTTCAGGCAGGCACGTCACACGCGCTATCCAGACAGCGCCGAAAGCGAGCGCGCCCTCGACATCAGTGAAGGGCTCGCCGCGTACACGCAGACGGTGCTGGCCGCGCCATCCCAGGCCGAAGCGCTCGCGCGCGCGCTCGATCTCCTCGCGGCCGCGGAGGATGGAGAAAGCTTCGTGCGCACTTTTTCGTACACGTCCGGTCCCGCGTACGGTCTCCTGCTCGATGCCGCTGCACAAGGCTGGCCACGAAGGGTGCGTGGGAGCGACGATCCCGCCGCAATGCTGATGCGCGCACTCGGGATCGAGCCTGTGGCTGACGCCGCTGCCGCTGCCGTGCGATACGGAGGCGTCGAGCTCCGGGCCGCTGAAGAACAGCGGGAGCAGCAGCGGCAGGCAAGGATCGCCGAGCTCCGTCGCGAGTTCGTTGACGGTCCGGTGCTTGTGATACCGGGAGGAGGCCACGGCATGACGGATTCCCGTGGGGCGGTCGTGATTCCAGACTCGGGCACCGTGTACTTCCATGCCTACCGCATGTCGGGACCCTGGGGCACGCTCGAGGCGGACAAGGGCGTGCTCGAAGCGACGGGTGGCGGCTCGCGGCGCTTGCCGGCGCCCGTGAGAGGCGATGACACGACAATCTCCGGAGACGGGTGGACGTTCAAGGCCGCGGCCGGATGGGTTGTTCGCGAAGGAGCACGACGCGGAGACTACGAAGTTGTCCGTCAGCAGCAGTGATGCAGTGGACGCGTTCAACAGGAGCCTGGTCGCGAGGCTGAAACATGGCAAACGACTCACTCGCTGACTGGCGGAGCGGATCGTGAAGCCCGCGGAGAGGGTCTTGCAACCGAGTCCCCGGATTTTCGCGCAGTGACCGAGTCCGGTCGAGCGCTCATGGCCAGATTTTCAATGTAGTCTCGTCCTGCCAATGCGGGGTTCCGCCAGCGTTCGTTCAGAGGTGCTCCCGATGACGCTCGCGACAGATTTCAAATCCGCCTGCCGGAACGTTCGTCGCGGCGGGTGGCTGTCCGCAACGGTGGTGTCGATCCTCGCCGTGGCAATCGGAGCCGTCACCGCGATCTTCAGCATCGCGCAGGCTGTTCTAATCAGGCCGCTGCCGGTAGCTGAGCCCGACCGCGTGATGCTGCTGTGGGGGCGAGACGACGCCCGCGCGGAGCAGGTCGTGGAGGTGTCGCTGAAGGATCAGCGCGCCTGGATGGCCGGCCAGAAAAGCTTCACCGCAATCGGGCTGTTCGGATCGGTCAACTGGGGGGAACTGCACGTCACAGGTCCGGGACAGCCGTTCCGCGCAGTCCAGAACGCTGTGTCGTCCGGATTCTTCGACGTGCTCGGCACTCGGCCGCTGATCGGGAGGACCTTCCGCCCCGCGGACGATCTTCCCGGCGCACGTCCGACGGTGGTACTGAGTGCAGACCTCTGGCGGCAGCAGTTTTCGTCCGATCGCTCCGTCGTTGGACGGCTGCTGACCGTTCGGACGGGCAGGAAACCTGTCGTCTTCGAGGTGATCGGTGTCATGCCGCCGGAGTTCCGCATCCCGCCAGGTGCGCAGGCCTGGATCGCCCTCGGACCGGCTCTCGCGGCCGATGCCGCCGGGCCGGGATGGGAACCGGACGGTGTCCGTGCGATGTATGCCATCGGCCGTCTCGCACCTGGCGCAAGTGCCAGGAGCGCCGTCGCCGAGCTCTCGACCATCGCTCGCAACGAGGAGCTCAAGGACGGGATGGCGAACACGTCGATGCGCGTGGTCGCAACTCCGCTGATGACGCATCTGCTCGGTCCTGCTCGCCCGGCGCTGCTCGCGATCGCCGGCGCCTCGGGCGCGCTGCTGCTGATTGCGTGTGCGAACGCTGCAGCGCTGCTGCTCGTTCAGGGTGCCGCCAGGAGACGCGAGGTTGCCGTGAGATTCGCACTTGGCGCGCGGCGGCTGCAGATCGTCCGGCAACTGTTCTGTGAATCGATCCTGCTGTGCCTGATCGCCGGCTCCCTCGGCGTCGGCCTCGCATACGCGACCTTTGGCGCGATTGTCTCGGTCGCACCGATTGAAGTCCCTCGTCTCGACGAGGCCGCGATCGACGCTCCCGCTTTGCTCTTTGCTCTGATCGTCTGCCTCGGGACCGCTGTCGCGGTGGCGCTCCTGCCCGCCTGGCGCCACAGCAGCGCCGCACCCCTCGCCGGACTTCAGGACCGTTCGCGGTCGGCGACGCCGACAGCCTCTTCGACGCGTGTGCGCAAAGTGCTCGTCGCGGCGCAGCTCGTCGCGGTAGTGGTCCTGCTGACCGTTGCCGGCCTGTTCATCCGCAGCTTCACGGCGCTTCTCCGTCTCGATCTCGGCTTCGATCCTCGCGGCGTGCTGACCTTCAACCTGGGCTTCTCCGAGGACAAGCACGACACGAAGGACAAGCAGTGGACACTGATCGATGCCGTGCTCGACACCTGCCAGCGATTGCCGGGCGTCAGTGCCGCGGGGGCGGTATATCAGCGTCCTTTTGCCAACGGCGCGATCGGCATGGACAGCAGCATCATCATCGAAGGGCAGCCGCTCACCGCCGAGGGCTCCAGCCGCAATCCGATGCTCAACTGGGAGGCTGCGACGCCGGACTACTTCCGTGCCATGGGGATTCGGCTGCTGCAGGGCAGGTTCTTCGATGAGCGCGACACGGCAAAGTCGACGCCGGTGGTCATCATCGGAAAGTCGCTGGCGGCCCGGCTCTGGCCCGGGCAGGATGCGTTAGGGAAGCGCGTGCTTGCTTACGGCGCTCCGGTAGATGAGAAGAGACCAGGGTGGCAGACGGTCGTCGGTATCGTCGACGACGCCCGCTATCGCGAAGTTGAAACGGCACGGTTCGACTTCTATGTGCCGTACCGCCAGGCGCCCAATCCGGTGCAGCACTTCATGATTCGCGTCTCCGGCGATCCGCGCGCCGCAGTCCCTGCGTTGCGCAGTGCCGTCGCCAGCCGCGATCCCGATGCCAGTGTTGATGGAATTTCGACGATGGAGGACGTGGTCGGACGGGCATTTGCACCGTGGCGGTTCGGCACCATTGTCGTGTCGGCGTTCGCGGCAATCGCCCTCTGCTTCGCAGTTGTCGGAATTGTCGCGCTGGTGGCGTTCGCCGTCGCTCAGCGCACACGTGAAATTGGCGTCCGGGTGGCGCTCGGCGCGCAGACCCGCGACGTCGTCGTCCTCGTCGCCCGCGAGGGCGCCGGGGTGGCGCTGGCGGGACTCGCCGTTGGCGTGCTCGTCGCCTGGATTCTGAGGCGGTCGGTCGAATCGATGCTGTTCGGCGTCGCGCCAGGCGACCCCGTGACGTTCACTGGTGTCGCCGTGCTGCTTGGCGTGGTGTCCCTGCTGGCCGCCTACCTGCCCGCGCGGGGCGCCGCGCGCATCGATCCCGCCGCCGCGCTTCGCGCCGAGTAGCGCGCTTCGCGCCCGACGATTCACGCGTCTTTGCGGGGTCGACTCGCGCCGATGGGACGCGCTCAACGATCTCCGTTCTTGCTGACCGTGCCCCCGCTGCGCACCAATTCTCCAAGCCAGGACTTCGCGGCCGCGGACCAGGCGATCTGTGTGAAAACTCGCCGCCCGGGCCGCGGTGGGCGCCCGATCGTGGCCACGTGCTCAGCCCGACTGTGTGTCTTCGATTTCTTGCACGGGATTTGCGCGCCCGTCGCTTCCGGCCGATACTCTTGGTCACCATGAAGCCAACCGCCCGCCGCGTGTGTCTCTCCGTCCGTTCCATCCTTCTGGCTCTGCTCCTGCTGCCCGCCGCGGTTCCCGCGTTCGCGCAGTTCGACACCGCCTCCATTGTCGGCACCGTGCGCGATTCGTCCGGGGCGGTCGTGCCCGGCGCCAAGATGACCTTGTCCGGTGTCGAGACCGGTATTTCCGCCACCAGGACGACGGGCGACGACGGCCATTATGAGTTCGTCGCGGTGAAGCCCGGAATATATGTGGTGACAGCGGAGAAGACCGGCTTCGCGCTCGCCATGGTGGACAACGTGCAGGCACAGGTCGGTGCGCGCCTGCGTGTCGACCTGCAGATGCCGATCGGGCAGGTGAGCGAGAAGGTGGAAGTCACCACGACCTCGCCGCTCCTCGAGACCGATTCCAGCCAGCGCGGCGACGTGATCAGCGGCGATCAGACGCGTGCGCTGCCGCTGCTGTCGCGCGAATACTCGGCGCTGGCGCTGTTGACGACGGGCGTGAAACTGGGCGGCTCGTCGCTGACGACGGGGAACACCCCGCGGGAAGGCGCGTTCAACGTCAACGGCCTGCGCAGCGTGTTCAACAACTTCCTGATCGATGGCGTCGACAACAACGCCTACGGCACCAGCAACCAGGGGTTCTCGAACCAGGTGATGCAGCCGGCGCCCGACGCCATCGGCGAGTTCAAAGTCGTCACCAACAACATGAGCGCGGAGTACGGCCGCGCCGCCGGCGCCACGATCAACGTCAGCTATCGCAGCGGCACGAACCGGCTGCAGGGCAGCGCCTGGGAGTTCAACCGCAACGACGCGCTCAACGCGACGGGCTTCTTCAAGCCGGCCACCGGCAAGCCGTCGATCGACCGCAACCAGTTCGGCGGGGTGCTCGGCGGACCCATCGTCAAGAACCGCGCGTTCTTCTTCGGTGACTACGAAGGGCAGCGGCAGACGCGTGCGCTGACCGGGATTTCGAGCATCGCGACGACGGCGCAGCGGCAGGGTGTCTTCAGCGTCGATATCCGCGATCCGCGCACCGGCACCATCTACCCCTCGGGGACGCCCATTCCGGTGACTGCCTTCGCGCAGAAGGTGCTCGCGGGGTTGCCGGCGACGACTTCGGGCGGCAACGCGAACAACTACACGACCCTGCAGCACTTCACCGCCGATTACGACAAGGCGAACGGCAAAATCGATCTGCAGGCGACGCCGAACGTCTCGCTCTTCGGCCGCTATGGTTTCCGCAACCTGAACACGTTCGACGACCCGAACATTCCGCTGCCGTCCGGCGGCGCCGGCAACGGCGCCATTTACGCGCGCAACCGGCAGGGCGTCTTCGGCGGCACCTGGGCGCAGAGTGCGCGCTCGCTGCTCGAGGTCCGCTTCGGGTATTCGTCGACGGAGGCGGGCAAGAACCCGGCGGCACTGGGAGCGTCGAGCGCGCAGGAGCAATTCGGCCTCCCGGGGCTGCCCTCCGATCCGCGCATCTCCGGCGGCCTGCCGACGATCCTCATCACCGGCTATTCGGATCTGGGCCGGCAGGCGACCAATCCACAGTGGCAGTACCCGACGGTCTACAACCCCAAGGTGAACTACACCTGGATGAAAGGTCCGCACTCATTCAAGAGCGGCTATGAGTTCCAGTGGATCGCTACGGAAGTGCAGGACGTCAACCCGCTCTATGGCCGCGACACCTACAACGGCTCCTTCACCCGGCCGGCGGGGGCAGCGGCAAGCAATCTCTATAATCTTGCCGACTTCGAGCTCGGCCTGCGCGCACAATACGCGCTCAGCAGCGTGCTGGTGGCGCACCTGCGCCGCAACATGCAGTTCGCCTACGTTCAGGACGACTGGCGCGCCACTGACAAGCTGACACTGAACCTCGGGCTGCGCTACGAGTACTCGACGCCGTACTCGGAGCGCGACAACGTCATGTCGAACTACGATCCGGCGACGAACGGTATTATCAAGGCGACCGATTCGGATCGCACGCTCGTCAATCCGGATCGCAACAACTTCGGCCCCCGCCTGGGCTTCGCCTATACGATCACGCCGGCGACGGTCGTGCGCGGCGGCTACGGCATCAGCTACGTGCACTTCACGCGAGCCGGCGGCGGCGATCTGCTGCCGATCAACGGGCCGCAGGTGGTCAACGCGGTGATCAACCAGACGAACCCCGCGGCGGCGTCGTTCGTGCCGGCGGAACTCGGGTACCCGGCAGGCCTCGCCGATCCGTCGCAGTTCAACCCGCTGACCGCGAACATCACCTACATTCCGCGGGGCTTCCATTCCGGCCGCGTGCAGAGCTGGTATCTCTCGGCGCAACGCGAGCTCCGCCGGGACATGCTGGTCGACGTCGCCTACGTCGCCAACCGCGCCGACGGCCTCGAGCTCTTCGCCAACTACAATCAGGCGGCTCCGAACAACGCGGCGGGGACGATTGCGCTGCAGGATCGCCGTCCGATCGCCGGCTTCGCCGACATCACGTACGCGTTCAACGGCGGCAAGTCGCGCTACCAGGCGCTGCAGACGAAGTTCGAATGGCGGATGTCACGCGAGCTGACGCTGCTCAGCTCGCTGACGCTCTCGCGGGGGAAGGACAACGGATCGCAGTCGCTCGAGAACGCCAACGGGAACTTTCCGGCGCCCCAGGATTTTCACAATCCGGGGGCGGATTTCGGGCGGTCTGAATACGACCAGCCGTACAACAGCACGACCAGCTTCGTCTGGAGCCTGCCGTTCGGCCGCAGTTCCTCGGGCTTCACGAAGGCGGCGATCGGCGGCTGGCAGCTGGCCGGCATCGCTCGCGCGAACGCCGGGGAGCCGGTGACGCTGACCGCCACGGCGGGCGCGACGTTCGTCGTCTCCGGCATCGCGCAGGATTTCCGCGGCGCGAACAACTACCGCGCCAACGTGAGCTGCGATCCCAGGGCGAGCGCCCCGACGATTCTCGCCTGGTTCAACAAGGACTGCGTCAGCGTGCCGACCGATCCGAGCCACCCGTTCGGCAGCGCCGGACGCAACACGGTGCGCGGACCGAACTTCTGGCAAGTGGATCTCGCGGCGTCGAAGAAGTTCGCGCTGGGCGGCCCGGCCGCCTTCGAGTTCCGGCTCGAGGGATTCAATCTGCTGAACCACACGAACTTCCGCGCGCCGAACGGCAACCGCAGTTCCGGCGCGTTCGGCACGATCACCTCGACCTACGATCCTCGCCAGCTGCAACTCGGGTTCAAGCTCCTGTGGTAAGGCTCGTGCTCGCAGCCGCGGTGATCCTGGGGGCCGCGGCTGGCGTGCAGCCGCGGCGCCCGCTGGTCATCGGGCATCGTGGCGCCAGCGGCTACCGGCCGGAGCACACGCTCGCCGGCTATCGGCTCGCCGCGGAGATGGGAGCGGACTTCATCGAGCCCGATCTCGTCGCCACGAAGGATGGCGTCCTCATCGCCCGGCACGAGAATGAGATCGGCGGCACGACCGATGTCGCCGATCGCTTTCCCGATCGCAAGACGACGAAGGTCGTGGACGGACAGTCGGTGACGGGGTGGTTCAGCGAGGACTTCACTCTCGCCGAGATCAAGACGCTGCGCGCGAAGGAGCGGCTTGGCGCGCTGCGGCCCGAAAGCCAGGCGTTCGACGGCGAATTCCAGGTGCTGACGTTTGACGAGATGGTCGACTTCGTCGCGGCGGAAAGCGCCACGCGCGGGAAGCCGATCGGCATCATCCCCGAGATCAAGCATTCGACCTATTTCGCCGGCATCGGCCTGCCGATGGAACAGCGTTTCCTCGATGTGCTCGGCGCGCACAGCTACTTGCGCACCGCGCCGGTGATCGTGCAGAGCTTCGAGATCACCAACCTTAAATGGCTGCGCCCCAAGCTGGCACACAAGCCGAACGTGCG
>JBBWZJ010000098.1:0-27360 GCA_039648985.1 Acidobacteriota bacterium
GCTCAGCCCCGAACAGGAACAAAATCTATACGCTTCAACCGAACGTGTCGCTGAACCGCGGCGCCCATAACATCCGCAGTGGGCTCGACATGCGGTCGACCAACGTGTTCGCCGAGAATTACAACAATTCCGGCGGGCTCGTGCAGTTCAACCGCAACTTCACGCGCAGCACGCTCAACAGCACGAGCGTGCTCGAAGGCAACGCCTTCGCCGCGTTCCTGCTCGGCGCGCCGAGCGGCGGCCAGGTGGATGTCAATCCCAAGCCTCACTACAAGTGGTTCTTCGCGGCCCCCTGGATCCAGGACGACTGGCGAATCAGCAACAAGCTGACCGTGAACCTCGGCTTCCGGTGGGACTTCAACGGGGCGGTGCAGGAAGCGAACAACATGCTGAACTACGCGTTCGATCCGACGCTGGTCAACCCGGTGTCGGCACGCCTGGGGCGGCAGGTGCTCGGCGGCATCAGGTTCGCGGGCGTCAACGGTGCCCCGAAGGAACCGTGGAAGTTCGACAAGAACAACTACCAGTTCCGCGGCGGCATGGCGTATTCGATCAACGACAAGACCGTGTTCCGCGCGGGCTGGGGAAAGTACTTCCTCAACCCGACCAGCCAGTCGTTCAACGCGGGATTCGCGATCCAGAACCAGATCGTCGCGTCGAACGACGGCGGGCGCACGCCAACCTACGTGCTGGGGAACCCCTGGCCGAACGGGATCCAGGATCCTCCCGGGAGCTCTCTCGGTCCGGAAACGTTCCTCGGGCGGAATCCGAGCTTCTCGAACCCCAACTTCGTCGTGCCGAACGTGTATCAGTTCTCGGCAGGGATCCAGCGCGAGCTGCCGGCGCACATCTCGCTCGACGTGACATACGCGGGTAGCCGCAGCCATGACATCGAGGGCAACTTCGGCGGTTACAACGAGCCCTCGGCCGCATTCCAGGCGCAGTGCGACGTGACGCTCGGCGGCAGCCGCACCCTCTGCGACCAGCAGGTGGCGAACCCGTTCTATCAGGTCCACGGGTTCGAGGGCACGGGCCGCTTCACGAGCCCGACGCTCTCGGCGTTCGAGCTCGCACGGCCGTTCCCCGAGTTCACCGGCTTCAACATGAACCAGCAGAACCTGGGCCGGATGACGTACGACTCGATGCAGTTCGTCGCAAACAAGCGCATGGCGAAGGGCATCACGATCAACGCCGGGTATACATGGGTGCCCCGGTGGACTGAAACTGGAGCCAACACGACGACGGGCATCGGGAACGCCTACGTCGACGAGGTCTCGCTCCTGCAGAACAACGCGCCGTACTTCTCGCAGCGCAAGCACCGGATCACGGCCTCGGGCGTGTGGGAACTGCCCTGGCACCGCAACGAACGCAGCGTCCTCGGCTACGTCCTCGGCGGGTGGTCGATCGCGCCGGCGTTCGTCTACCAGTCCGGACAGCCGTGGGATATGCCCGGCAACGTCGACCTGGCACCGGGTGTCAATCCCAAGGATATTGCGCTGCCGGCGGACAAGCAGGGCCGGTACATCTACGGCGTGAAGCCCTGCATCGGCCAGCGCAACGCGACCACGGGCAATTACGATCTGCTGTCCGTGTCCTCGGCGTACGGCTGCTCCCAGCCCTACTTCCTCATCCGCGAAGCGTTCCAGCGGCGCACCGCCATGTTCCGTTACGACGAGTTCCGCCGGCCGTCCTACTGGCAGGTGGACATGAACTTCGCGAAGAGCACGCGGATCACCGACCATACCCGCATGCAGATCCGGCTCGAAGCGTTCAACCTGTTCAACAGCCCGATGTACGACGAGCGCAACTACAACCAGACCACGTCGTCCGCCGACTTCGGCCGGATCGACCGCAACACGGTGGCCCAGTCGAACTTCCAACGATTCATCCAGTTGGGCTTCCGCTTCGTGTTCTGACCGTTCACGCCTTCGGGTCGCAGCGACCCGAGGTTCCGGCGACAACAATCGGGGCTCCAGGTTTTCGAACCTGGGGCCCCGACGTCTTTTCGGCAGCGCCGATCGTCATCTCATCGGTTCTTCACGCAGAATAGGCACATGCGCGTACTGGCCCTTGCCGCGGCGCTCGGGGTGGCCGGTGGACTTCTCTCTGAAGCCACCGCCTCAGGGCGCATCACCTGGGCCGATGTCGCGCCGCTCCACACCAGGCTCGAGGCGCACGGCTTGACAGCAGCCTCCTTCGACGCGTTCGTGGAGAAAACGCATACGGACAGTCTGCGGCGGGTGCGCGAGGGGGACCTGGATCATCTCGTCTTCTACGCGCTGCAATCGGCACGCTTCACGGATCTGCGCCCGATCGAGCCGGCGCTGAGCGCCAAGGCCCTGGTCGAGGGGCTCGATGCTGCCGCCCGGGACACGTTTCTGAAAGGAACGCCGGGTTTCGAGCCGCCCATTCCGCCGGCCGTTCGCGAACGCGTCGCGGCGCTGGTGCGCGCACTGGATGCCCCTGCCCGGGACTCCCGCCTCACGTACTTCCAGTCGCTTGTGACGACGACATTCCCCGAGCGTCAGAAACGCGAGGCCGGCGTCCTTGGCGAGTACCTGCGCGCGATGCGGTTCATCTACAAGAAAGAGTTCGTCGCGCAGCGTGCCGGTGCGGACGCGGTGGCGGAGCTCTATCGCAGCCGCGGCCTGAGCACGGACACCGCCGTCGAAGCCGGCTACGTCGTGTACAACGGACTGGGTGTCGTCCGCGCGCTCGATCCGGAGCGGCGGGTTCGACGGGTCCTGATTGTCGGGCCGGGATTGGACCTCGCGCCCAGAACAGGACTCCTGGAAGCCGGTCCGCCCGAGAGTTATCAGCCGTGGGCGGTCATCGACGCGCTGCTCGCGCTCGGTCTTGCACGCGCCGACGACCTGCAGGTGGTGGGCGCCGACATCAATCCCCGCGTCGTGGAACATCTCGTCCGGTCGCGCGCCGTGCCGCCAGTGCTGACGCTTGTCAGCGAGATCGGTGAAAACGACACGGTCAGGCTCTCCGCCGAATATCGCGCCTATTTCACCCGACTGGGGGACGCGATCGGGACGGACACTCGCACGTCCGCTCAGAACAGCAACGCCTCCGGACATCTGGGCAAGACTGTCCACGTCGGACCGAGGGCCGCCTCGACTCTCTCCGCCGCCGCCCTGGACGTCGTCGCCGAACACCTCGACGGCACGCCGTTCGACCTGATCATCGCAACCAACATCCTGCCGTATTTCGACGACGTGCAGGTGATGCTCGCGATGGGCAACATCAGCCGCATGCTGGCTCCAGGGGGACTGTTCCTTCACAATGAGGCGCGGCCCGCGCTCGGGGACATCACAGAGGCACTTGGACTACAGTTCGAGCAGTCACGTCAGGTCGTGATCGCGACGGTCCGCGGAGCGGCGCCACTCGCGGACAGTGTCTGGCTGCATCGCAAGGTGGGGCAATGAGCGGTCAGCTTCCGGCTTCCGGCTTCGTAATGTAGAACGTAAAACCTAGCCCTTAAAACCCAGCCCTTAAAACCCTATAACTTTAGAACCCTTTAACCTTAGAAGCGACGAACCACCCAATGTCAAAACCCGACCCTCCCACCCCACCGATTGCACCGACCGTGTCCCGGCGCGACTTCTTTACGACGGCCGCGGGCGTCGGCGCCGCGCTGATGATCGTGCCGCGCCACGTCCTCGGGCGTGGGTTCCAGGCCCCTAGCGACACGGTCAACGTGGCCGTGGTCGGCATCAACGGGATGGGCGCAGAGAACGCACGCGCGGTCATGAGCCAGAACATCGTCGCCATTTGTGACTGCGACGATAGCCTGCTCGAGGGAAAGCTCGCCGAGTGGACGAAGGCGGTGCGATCCCCGTCGCAGCCCCGACCGGCCGCTCCCCCGAAGCCGGCGACCGCCTGGCGTGACTTTGGCAAGACGAAGGCACAACTCGCGGCCGATGCGAGGTGGGAGAAGACCGACCATGATGCCACGCTCCAGCGATTCGTGAACGAACAGGTCCCGCGGCTCCAGAAGTACCGCGACTACCGCGAGATGCTCGCGAAGCAGAAAGACATCGACGCCGTCATTGTCGCGACCCCCGATCACATGCACGCGATCATCGCCTCGGCGGCCATGGATGCGGGGAAACACGTTTACGTGCAGAAGCCACTCTGCTGGTCCGTGCACGAGGCCAGGCACCTGGTGAAGAAAGCCGCCGACACGCGCGTCGTCACGCAGATGGGGAACCAGCGGCACTCACAGGATGATGAGCGCCGTGCGGTGGACTACATACGGGGTGGCGCGATCGGGGACGTCGCGGAGGTCCATGTCTGGACGGATCGCCCGTACGGGTACTGGCCGCAGGGCGTACCCCGGCCCGCCGCGGCTCCGGACACCGCACGCACAGGCTGGGACAATCGCGCGGTCGAGCAGCGCGTGGCGGCCGCGATGGCGGGGAACTATCCCGTCCCGAGCTCACTCGGATGGGATCTGTTTCTTGGGGTGGCGCCGGAGGTTCCATATCACCCCATCTATCACCCCTTCAACTGGCGCGGCTGGGTTGACTGGGGTGTCGGGGCACTTGGCGACATGGGGGCGCACCTCATCGACTTTCCCATGTGGGCGCTCGACCTGGGGTTGCCGACGGTGATCGAAACAGAAGCGACGCCGTTCAACGGCGCCACGTACCCGAACGCAACCACCACGTACTACCAATTTGCCGCACGGGGCAGTCAACCGGCCGTGAAACTCACGTGGTATGACGGAGGCTTGATCCCCGCCGGCCCGGAAGAACTGAACGGCGAAAAGCTGAATGCAGCGGGGGGCATTCTCTACATAGGCACAAAGGGCAAGATGCTGCAGGAGAGTGGCGCTCCGGTGCGGCTCCTGCCCGCGTCGCGGCACAACTCGTACGGGCCGCCCAAAGATGGTCTGGTGCGCGTGCCTCACGGCGAACACGAGATGAATTGGATCCGTGCGATCAAGGGCACGGACCGGATTTCCTCTCCGTTCGAGTACGCCGCGAAGCTGACCGAGACGATGCTCCTCGGGATCGTGTCGCTGCGGGCCGGGACGAAGCTGTACTACGACGCCCCGAACATGCGCGTCACGAACAACAGCGCCGCCGATCAGTATCTGACGAGGGAGTACCGGAAGGGGTGGGTTTTATAAGGGGTGCCAGGGGTGCCAAGGTGCCAAGGGTGCCACGTGCTACGTGCTACGTGCGACGCACGTCGTCCAGAGTCAGTTCCCGGTCAGGCTTACCGGTGACTGTTCACTCCGCGATCTGGGTCAGGAATGGCAGATGATCTGAGGCGGCGATGGCCTCGGGGCTGCGGATGATCTCGCATCGCTCGACGCGGTGTGCGTAGGCGGTCGGGACGAAGAGGTAGTCCAGCCGCACGTGCGGCGCCCAGGTGGGAAACGTGTAACCGGGATCCGCGCCGTGGAGCCTGCGGTAGCTGTCGACGTAGCCGGCATCGAGGATCAACTGGATCGTGCGCCACTGGATGTTTCCTCCGCTCAGCCACACCAGCGCGCGCAGGCGATGCGGCAGCTTGCGGAAATCGAGGAGATCCCCTGGCGCGAGCGTGTTGAAGTCACCCGTGAGGACGTGGAACCCGTCCTGATGGCGGCGGATCGAGGCGAGGAGCGCTCGCAGCTCGAAGACGCGGCGCCGCTCGGTCCACGCAGCGTAGAGGGCGCTCAGGTGGAGGCCGAAGACGCGCGGCTCCCCTGAGCCGGGCTCGATCTCGAGGAACGCATGACGCGAAAACCGCGGCCGGTGCCATTCGTGATGGCGCACCGGCTCACGGCTCATGAAGCCCAGGGATTGGCCCCGGCGCGCCGCCCACTGCGCCATTCCCGCGTCCGCCGCAAGGCGCTCGATGACGGACGGGTCCGTCGCTTCCTGGAACACAACAAGGTCGGGCCGTGCCTCGGCGATCGCCGCGGAAAGGTGAGCCTCCTTCCCGCGGCCGCCGCGGCAGATGTTGTAGCTCAGGATCCGAAACGTGCTCACGGCGCCGGCTTGGTCTCGTCTTTCTCGATCAATGTCAGGTAGGGCTGGCCCATCAGCTCTCCGCGGAAATAGATGACGGCGTCGCGGGAGCCCTGGATGTTCACCGGCCGGCCGACCATCTCCATGAGCTGCTTGCGCAGCGGGACGAGCGTTGGCGCGATGTCTGGATCCTCCTCGCTCAGCGGACGCGAGTGCACGCCCGGCACGAAGAACCCTGTCAGCTTGTAAAGCGCCATGACCTCGTCGCCGCCGACGAGCGTCAGATCGAGATCGCTCGTGCCGGGGCCGTCGGCGTCGAACGCCGCTCCGTCCTTCCACCGCTGACCCGTCACCGCGCTGCCGCGAAGGATGACCCCCGCGCCCGGTGGGATCGCCTTGCGAACCACCTCGACGAACTCGTCAAACCGGGCCTGGCTCCCGCCGAACGCGAGGCGGATGACATTGTCGCGCTTCTGATCGGCCGTGAGCTCTCGATCGGCCGAGCTTGCCTGCTGCTTGTCCACGTGAGCCCCCGGCTCTGCGGCTTGCAACGCCCGCGCCGGTTACAGCACGGTCAAGGGCGGGGCGGGACGCGCCACGAACGCACCGGGATGCCATCGCCTGGCGAACTCGGGTGCCTCGTCGCGAACCACCAGCGCCCATACACTGCCGCCGAACCCTGCGCCGAAGCTGCTGGAAGCGAATGCCCCGAGCTGGCGCGCCGATGCGGCCAGCGCGACCGTTTCAGGCACCTGGTTCTCGAGCAATGTCTCAGCATCGGATTGCGATTCGGCAGACAGCTGGCCAAGCGTCTTCCCATCCACACTTGCCACCGCATCGAGCGCAACTGGTATGCGCGCGTCCTCGCGGATGAAGTGATCGAGCCGCTTCAAAAGCGATGGTGCCGGCCAGTCATCGTCGTGAGACTGATTCACGAGCTCGCGCAACCGGGCAGCCGCACGCTTCGACGATCCCAGCGCCGCTGCGAGTGACGTGCAGCGGGGCTCCCCGGCATTCCACAAACCAAGCAGGACCGCTGCGCCGTGCGCGAGCCTGTTGTATGGCCCCTTCGCTCCGCCCGTCTTGTCCGCAGCGACGCCGGACGGCGTGAGAACGAATCGCCAGTCCTCCGGGAGCTCTACATCCGTGATGCGGCGCATCGGGACGAACGAGAAGGCAGAGAGCCGGCCCGCCTCTCCAGTGACGATCGCCGCGTGATCTTCACTGCCCCCGTGTGTCCCGACGCCGGAGTCGCCGGTGAGCCCACCGAACGACAGGCCGTTCTCGACGCACGCATAGTAGGACGCGGCATCGAGCGGGCTCTTGATGTTGTCGGACCACTCGGGTCGATCCTCCAGACCGGCCAGGCGCCCGAGCGCAGCGGCCACGCCAACCATCAGCGCGCTCGAACTGCTCATGCCCGACGCTCTCGGAAGATCGCTCGCCAGCACGATGTCAGATGCCAGAGCCGCCGACGGGAAGTTGCGGCCGAGCCTGCCGAGGACGGTCTGCACGTAGTGGCGCCAGCCTTTCGAGGTGCGGCCTCTCATGGCGGCGTCACCAGCAATCGCCGGATTGGTCTCGAACGACGCGCTTTCCAGACGTCCTGCGTCGACGACGTTGGTTCGGGTATCGAAACGGCGCCCGATCGCCATGGCGAAGCCGCGGGGCACAGTCGACACCAGCGTCCGCCCGCCCGCGTAATCCGTGTGCTTGCCGAATACCTCGAGCCGGCCCGGGACCCAGAGGACGTGCTCAGGTGCGCCGACCCCAAGGGCCCTGAATCGGGACAGCACGAGCTCGAAGAGCAGTCGCCTGGAGTCGATGTCGGGCGGATCCAGTCCCAGATCGGCGAGTCTTCCGACGGCCCGTTCGGGAGTCATGCTGCCCGAGCGGTCGCCGATGGCGTGCCGCCACGACGGACAGCGTGTCGCCTCACAGCCGCACCTCCAGTCCGCCCATCCGACGTCCGAGCTCGGCGGCATCGGCGCGCCTCGACAGGTCGAGCACACCCCCTGCCGCCCGCAATACGCGGAACCGCACACCCCTGCGCACCGCAAGACCCACAGCCTCTGGCAACTCGAGCTCCCCGCGCTGAGAGGGCGCAACATCCCTGCATGCCTGGAAGATTCGCGCGTCGAAGCGCCAGCAGTTCATGCTGATCAGGTCGTCCGTCTTCCACGCCGGTGCCGCCGCCCGCGTATCCGCTCCGGGCTTTTCGACGATGCCCGAGAGGAATCCGTCCCGATCCGCACGAACGATCGCGAACGCGTTGATGCGTTCGCGCGGGATGTTGCCCCGCCGCATCAGGTCGTCGGGCATGAAGGCCGCGACGCCCGGCTCCTCGAGCCGCGCCAGATCCTGGAGCGCCTCGCGCGGATACAGATTGTCGGAGTTCATGGTCAGAAACGGCTCGCCTGCAGCCCACTCTTCGGCGGCAAGAACCGCATCGGCCGTTCCGCGAGCCTCCGCCTGCACCAGGAAACTGAGTGCTAGCCGGGACGGCGGGGCGTCTGACGTGTAGCGGTCCAGCAGCGCGCGGTGATCCGGCGCGACGATCAGCGCAACCTGGTTCAGGCCGGCATCAGCGAGGCCGCTGAGGACGTAGTCGAGGAACGGACGGCCGTTCACCGGCATCATCGCCTTGTGGCCTTCATCGGCGGCACGCGCCTGCTCGGCGGTCAGGTCAGCCTCCGGGTCGGGCGCACGCATCCGGGAACCCAGGCCCCGCGCCAGCACCACTGCGCGCGTCGTCATCAGATCAAGGAGCCGCGCGACCGGCGCTCGAGGCGTTGGTTCATCGTCCGCGTATGTTACGCCAACGAATGACTAGCTGACGCTTTCGGCGCTGTAGCGCGCGATGAGGCCTGTGCGCACCGCCTGGCGGTACACCCGCGCGAACAGGACGCACGCGCCAAACACGTACAGAACGGCAAGCGCGCCCCCAAGCGCGAGTGAGTGAGGAGCGGCACGCCCACCATGCACAATCGCGCGCATTCCTTCGAAGACGTACGACGGTGGGAGCGCACGCGAGACGACCTGCATCCAGGACGGCAGCGTGGAGAGCGGATAGAACACGCCGACGAACGGCGACACCATGCTGGGAATGGGCCACACGAACCACTCGGCCGATGGCCCCAGCCGCAGCACGAGCGCGCATCCCACGATGCCCAGCGCGATGCCGAAGATGAAGAGCACCATCACGAAGAGCGCGAGCGAGCCGCCGTACGTGAGCATGGACAAGCCGAACACGAAACTCGCCAGCAGGAGCATGACCGTCAACCCGATGGCGCTCGTGGCGATGCTCGAGAGCACGAGCCCCGCGAGGTATTCCGGAATCGAGAGCGGCGAGGCAAAGATGTTCAGGAAATTGCGGGACCACACGTCTTCGAAGAAGGCCATCGTCACGCCCTGCATCACGCGGGTGAAGAAGTCCCACATCAGCACGGCGCCGAGAAGCACCGGCACGAAGCTGAACCCGGGCGACGCGACGGTATTCAGGTAGCGGGTGATGAAGCCCCAGAGCACGATGTCGACGGCGACCCAGCCGAACATCGGCAGGAGGCGGGACACGCTCCCTCGAACGAGATACAACTGCCGCAGCGCGATCGCGAACGTGCGCCGCGGATGCATCCTCATCGTTCGAGCGAGAGCGGCTCGCGCGCCACGGTGATGAACAGCTCTTCGAGCGATGCCTTGCCGTGCTCCTGCGGGAGCGTTCGAGGATTGCCGTCGAGCAGCACCTGCCCCCGGGCCATGAAGAGCACGCGGTCGCACACATCTTCGACCTCGTACATGTTGTGCGAGGTCCACAGCACGCCCGCCTGACCGCCCGCCACGAATGTGCGAATCGCGGCCCGGATCTCCTGCGCGGTCGCCGGATCCAGCGAGGCCGTCGGCTCGTCCAGGAGCAGGAGGGCCGGTGCATTCAACATCGCCTTGGCGATCGATACGCGCGTCTGTTCGCCGGACGACAGCACCCCGCACCTGGTGTGGCGAAAGCGCGCGAGATCGAACTGCTCGAGGAGTGCGTCGATCCGGGCCCTGAGCCCGCGGACGTCGTACAGCATCCCGAAGAAGCGAAGGTTCTGCGTCACCGTAAGATTGCCCGGTAGCGGCGCATAGACTGCCGCGAAGTTCGTCCGCATCAGCGCGGCCGCCCGCTCCGTCGCGAGATTTCGCCCGTCGATGCTGATCGACCCCGCGCTTGGCTCGAGCACGCCGAGCAGCATGTTGATTGTCGTCGTCTTGCCTGCCCCGTTCGGCCCGAGCAGCCCGACGATTTCGCCGCGCGCGATTTGGAACGACAGGCCATCGACGGCCGTCGTCGCGCCGTACGACTTGCGCAGGTTCGAGACCGCGAGCACGGTCACCGGACGGACTCCCGCGCGTCCGCGTCCCGGCCGAGCAGCGAGGCGATCGTGTTCACGCTGTCGACCATCAGGTCGGTTTCGTCGCGCACCAGGTCGTTGGTTGCCGTGTTCAGCGCGCGCTGCGTCTGTCGCAGCGGCGGCAACGGCGGCGGTCGCGTGCCGCCTCGGATCGCCGCCGCGAGCAGGGCAAGACTCGACG
Organism: Acidobacteriota bacterium; assembly: GCA_039648985.1. Lineage (GTDB taxonomy): Bacteria > Acidobacteriota > Vicinamibacteria > Vicinamibacterales > 2-12-FULL-66-21 > JALZOC01. The sequence goes on from JBBWZJ010000098.1 coordinate 10,545, forward strand.
CCATGTGTGCGGAGAGCTCCTCGATGCCGCGCACCGGCTGCGCGACGCCGTTCTCCAGCCCCGCATGAAGCGCGAGGGCGGCAAGCGCATGACGCCTGATGCCGGCGAGCAGGCCGAGCGCCACCGGCGCGGGCATCGCGTGCCGACCGGCAGGCTCGGCCAGCATGCGCTCGACGATCGCCTCGGCGTTGGACCGGACGAGACGGGCGGACGCGCGACTCGCCCCGAGCGAGTGCAAATCGGCACGATGTGGATCGACGTACGCGGTCAGGAGCGCCCGCACGTAGCGACTGTGCGCCTCGAGAAGCGCCGCGAGCGCCGGGCGGGCTTCCGTGCTGGTCCATGTCGGCCAGACCCCATAGACCGTCAGCGCGAGCAGGCCCCCGGCTGCCGTGTACTCCACTCGGTACATTGCGGCGGTCAGCTCGGATACGCCAGCCACCATCAGCAGGAACACGACGTACCCCGTGATGCAGATTGTGAAGAGCGCGTAGCTCGTGCGCACCAGCGCGTACCCCGCCCAGACGAAGCCGAGCACGAGCGCGGTCAGCGCGTGCGGACCGGGCGCCATGGTGCGGGCAATGACCGTCGCGAATCCCGCGCCGAGGAGCGTGCCGGCGATACGCGCGATCCCCCGGGCAAAGGTGTCGTGAAACTCCGGTTTCAGGACGAGCACGGCGGTGAGCGGCAGCCAATATCCGCGAGGCAGCTGGAACACACGATAAATGGCGGTCGCGAGCGCCACGGTCGCCGAGAGCCGCAGCGCGTGGCGGCACGCCGTGGATTCGCGCGTGAGATTCGACTTGAGCGTGAGGAGCGCATCGCGGACCGGCGGGCGACGACGCAGCGGGACGACGCGAGTGATCCGCGGCAAGGAGGGGTCCGGCCGGGACGGCGCGGCAAACACGCCGGCTGTCCGCCACGCCGCTCGCACCTGGCCCAGAAGCGGCTCGATCGCGGTAAAGGACGACAGCTGCCTCGCGCAGGCGTCGAGCGTCCCCCAGAGCTCCGGCGGCTCGCGCGGCTCGCGCCCGTCCTCGAGCGCCCCCGCGATTTCGGTGAGTGCGACGCGCAGCATGTGGGGCATCTTCGCCGCGCATACCGGGTCGGCTTCCCCGAGACGCCGCTGCTGGGTGGCAAGACTGGCAAGACTCGCCCTGATCCGCTCCCCTTCGTCGAGCAGCGCCTGGAAGACGAGCACGTCCTGGGCCTTCCCGAACGGCTGCGGGTCCGCCAGCGGGGACGGCGTCCCGGCGAACGTATGCGGCTCGGGAGCCACCGAAATCGCATCGGGGATGGCCGCCGCGTAACTCGCGAGACTCCGATAGGCCGCCGCCAGGCTCCGCCGCTCCGCCGAGAACCGGCGCAGCGGCCAGATCATGACGACAAGGAGCGTCTGCACGAGCCCGCCGGCGAGGACCAGGGCCGCGCGCAGCAGCGCGCCCCGCAGATCCGACGGGAATCCGCCGGCGATCAACACCGCAACCACCGACTGCAGCCCCACGAAGGAAGCGGAGGCACCCAGCGCGACGATCAGACCGCCGCCGAATCCCCACGCCGCCGCCGCGGCAATGGCCGCCACGTTCGAATGCCCCGCGAGCGAGCCCAACAGGATCGAGAGCGCCATGCCCGCCGCTGCGAACAGCATCACCGCGGCGCGGCTCCGGTAGGCACCCTGGAACGATCCGAAGCCGACGGACACCGCTCCGACCGCCCCGAACACCGCAACAGCCGGCTGACCGGACACGAGTCCGACGATTAACGGAATCGCGACGCCGAGCGTGCACCTCAGCGCCGCGGTTCCTTCGAACTGGGACCAGTCCACGAGGAGTGCGGAGCCGAGAATCCGCCCGAAGGTGCCGCTCATGATGGCGAAGTGTGGCTTCAGTACGCGATCGTGAGGAGTGAGACCGCCTGCCGCGGCAACGTCAGGGTCAGCGACAGCCGTCCCGCGGTGACCTGCGATCGTGTGGGAGTGCCGAGTACCTGGAGGTGCCCCGCGCGCTCGAGCTCGCGGTACTGGGCGGCATCCGGCTTTTGTGGGGACCCGGCCTTTTTCCACGCCTCGTAGGCGTTACTGTGATCCGCGTCCACCCGATACTCCGTCACGAGCGGCGCTCCGCCCGGCAATCCCTCCACCGTCACGTGCACCGGCGCGGCGGCGGCAGGCACGTCATCGTCGTGATAATTCCAGACCAGAATCGACACGTCCCGGTCGCCGCGCGCCGCCAGCGCGTAGACATCCGGAGCGCCGCGCACGCCGCGATCCCGAATCTCCCGCACCGGTGCGGCGCTGGAGCTCTCGACGTGGAGACGATCCCCGTGCATCAGGCCAAGCATCCGGAATACGTTCAGGACGGGTTTGTCGACGCCGTTCGTCGCGAGATCACGGAACCCGGCGAAGTAGGGCTGATCTTCGAACTCGAACGCCCACGTGACGGCTCCCCGCAGGTTCACGTGGTACAGGTCTGCCAGCTCGTACGTCCGGGCCATCTGCGCGGCCGTGTAGCTCGAATACATCGTGCCGTTTCGATACGCGTTCTCTGGATTGGTGCGCACGGAACACGCCGCGCAGCCTTCCGGATCCGATTCCCCGAGGATGATCGGCGTGTCGCGCAGTTCCGGGTACGAGGCGACGATGTCGAACCCGTTGGAAATGGCCGTGAGCTGATTGCCGATGCCCATCCGCACGTGCCCCTCCACGACTCGTGGAGCCCCTTTCGCATGAAAGGTGATGTAGTCGAGGGGAGCGCCCCGCGTGCCGGTCGCGAAATTCGTTCCGCGAAGGCAGTGCTCGAGGAAGCTGCGGAGAAACTGCTGCGTGCGCGCGCCGTTCGGCCCCGTAACCGTCGGCCCTCCGATGCGCGCGCCGGGGACGGCGCGCTTCAGGCCGTCGGCTGCGAAGTCGTACAGCTTCTGGTACTCCTCGGGCGTGCCATGCCAGTACCCGATGTCGGGCTCGTTCCAGACTTCCCAGTACCAGCTCTCCACCTCGCGCGCACCGTACCGATCCACTGAGTGCCGGCCCCACTGGAACACGAGCTCGCGCCACTTGTCGTAGTCTTTCGGCGGATAGGCCCACCCGGTGTAAATGCGGTTGTAGTCGACGCCCGGCGCCCAGTCGTGCCTGTAAGGCACGGGCGCGGTCGACAGCGCTTCCGGCATGAAGCCGATTTCGACGAGCGGCTTCATCCGCCGTTCGACGAACGTGTCGAAGATGCGATCGACGATGGTCCAGTCGTACTTCGGCCGTCCGTCGGGCCCTTCGGTATACGCGTTGGTGGATCCCCATTTCAACGCCGGAGTGCCGTCCCCGCTCGTCAGCAGGTTGTGCGTGCGGACGAACACGGGTGTGGGGCTGAGCGCGGCGAGCTCCGACAGCAGCTTGCGGCCATCTTTCATGTAGGTGTAATTCGGCTCGTCATACCCGAAGAATGCCCACATCGGCGTCATCGGGCCGCTCGGTGCGGCAGCATCCACCCGAATCCTGACGGCGGGATCCTGCGCGCCGATCTCGGAGCCGGGGAGGCCCGCGGCGAGCAGTGCGGCGAGCAGAGCGGCGAGCAGAGCGGGCGACCATCCGGACAGAGTGGCGGACACGTTACTGCTGAACGCCAAACGCGAAGACGGTCTCCGAGGAGTACGGCTCCCCGGGTTTCACAATGGTCGTGGGAAAGGCGGGGTGATTCGGCGAATCCGGGTAGTGCTGGGTCTCGAGACAGAATCCACTGCGGAACTTGTAGACGGCGCCCTGTTTGCCCTTCAACGTGCCATCGAGGAAGTTCCCGGAGTAGAACTGTACGCCGGGCTGCGTGGTGGACACTTCGAGCGTGCGCCCCGTGCCGGGCTCGAGAACACGCGCGGCGAGCTGCAGGCCCTCGCCGGTCCGGTTGAGCACCCAGTTGTGATCGTATCCATTCCCGTTCTTCAGCTGCGGATCCGGCTGCGAGATGCGCGCGCCGATCGGCGTCGGCTTGCGGAAGTCGAACGGCGTGCCGTCCACCGGTGCGAGCTCCCCGGTCGGGATCAATGTCGCATCCACTGGCGTGTAGCGGTCCGCGTTGATGGTGAGCACGTGCCCGAGGATGTCGCCGGTTCCCGCCAGGTTGAAGTACGTATGCTGCGTCAGGTTCACCGGAGTGGCCTTGTCCGTCGTCGCCTCGTATCGCACGATCAGCTGGTTCGTATCGGTGAGCGTGTAGGTGACGGTTGCGGTCAGGTTGCCGGGGTAACCTTCTTCGCCATCGGGGCTGACGCGCGAAAATGCGACGCCGACGCCGGCAGGTCCGTCTACCGGACGGGCGGTCCAGACCTGCTTGTCGAACCCCCTCATGCCGCCGTGCAGGTGGTTCGGGCCATTGTTGACTGCGAGCTTGTAGGTCCGGCCGTCCAGCGTGAACTGCCCCTTCGCGATCCGGTTGCCGTAACGGCCGACAATGGCGCCAAAATAGGGAGAATCCCGGAGGTACCCGTCGAGCGTGTCGAAGCCGAGAACCACGTCGGCGATTTTGGCCGAGCGGTCGGGCACGCGGATGCTGGTGATGATCCCCCCGTAGGTCATCGCGCGCACTTCGATGCCGTGGCTGTTCGTCAGCGTGTACAACTCGACGGGCGTGCTGTCCTGAGTCTTGCCCCAGGGCGCATGGGCCACTCCACGCTTCGTCGCAGGCGCGCCCGGACCCTGGCCGCCCTCGATTGCCATCAACGGCTGCGCGACGACGGCGGCTGCCCCAATCAGAAGCATCGATAAGTGCACGACTCTCATCCGGTTCTTCTCCGATCATGGGCGGCGGAGCTGAAGCTCCGCCCTACGTACTCCCTCCGACGTAGCCCCCAGCTTCAGCTGCGCGAATGCCGCTGACAATCATCTCTGCTTCTCTATTTGTCGATGACCTCGACGATGCCCGCGTCGATGAACTGGCCGCCGCGCACCTGTTTTGCGTGGATGGCGAGTACGTTCGACACGCCGCCGTGGAGCTGCGCGGTGGCGGCCGCATCGAGAGGGACGTAGGCGTATCCGCCAACGGCGCCGGTCAGAGTGGCGACGCGCGCCCCGTTGACGTACACCTCCGCGTCATCGTCGTGGTAGATCCGCAGGTGGGGATGGACGAGGGCCCGGGAGGGCACGTCGAAGGTGCGGCGGATCCAGATGTCGGAAGTGAGCCACGGCGTCCCGACTTTCGCTCTCTGAGTGTCCGGCGCGCCGAATCCACCGTTCCCCTTCTCCCATCCTCCATCGTCGAACGCCGCGTCGGACCAGCTCGCGGCCGGGGCGCTGGTGGTGTAGCGCCACTGCTGCGGCGCGCGGTCGGATGCGGCCAGGACGTCGCGGACGAGTGGCGGTGAGGCAAGCGCGGCATGGAGGGCTTTGGCGTCCTCGGGGAGCTTCACGACGGCGCGGTCGTAGGTCATCATGCCGTTGACCTCGATTTCGACGTCGGTGGTCTGCGTGTAGATGGCCGCCGCGAGCCCCTGTCCCACCATGATGCGGAGCTGGTACATCAAATCACGGTACGCCTGTCCGAGCTCGGCCGTGGTCTTGTAGCTGCGGTAGCCCCAGTTCCCTTTGTCGATCCACGTGTGGCCTTCGAGCGGCAGTCCGAGGCCCCCGAATTCGCCGAGCACCGCCGCCCGCTTCTCCTCGAGGAGCGGCATCGCGGGGCCGGGATACGAATGCACGTCCGACACGTCGCCCACACCGGTGTCCGTCCAGCCGCTCGTGTTGTTCACGAGCCGGCTCGGGTCACGCTCCTTCAGCCATGCGACGTACTGTTCTGTCTGGTGTTGACCCCAGCCCTCGTTGAAAGGGACCCACATGATGATCGACGTGTAGCTCCGCAACGCGTCCACCACGTGTTCCAGCTCCGGCGCGAACGCGGCGCGGTTCTCTGCCGGTTTGGAGGGGCCGCTCGGCATGTCCTGCCAGACCAGCATGCCGAGGCGGTCACAATGGTAGTACCAGCGGGCGGGCTCGACCTTGACGTGTTTCCGTATCAGATTGAAGCCGGCGGCCTTCGATCGTTCGATGTCGGACCGGAGCGCTTCGTCCGTGGGCGCGGTGTACAGACCGTCGGGCCACCAACCCTGGTCGAGGAGACCGTATTCGAACAGCGGCTTGCCATTGAGGAACAGGCGGTTGACGCCGGCTGTGTCTCGCGCGACTGCAATCGTGCGAATTCCGACGTAGCTGCGGACCTCGTCGCGCCCGAGGCGCACCCGTAAGTCGTACAGGAACGGGTTGTCGGGCGACCAGAGTTTCGCCTGTGGAATCCGGAGCACCAGGGGTTCTCCGGCCTGCCCGCTGGCGTCCGCCACGACCCGGCTCCCCTCGAGCGCTGAGACGCGCGTGACACCGGCGCCCGGGGCGGACGGCAGGACGCGAACGGTGACGCTGCCTGTCGTCGCATCCGGTACAAGTTCCAGGCCGCTGATATACGCCGCCGGCACCGGCTCGAGCCACACCGTCTGCCAGATACCCGTGACCGCCGTATACCAGATGCTCTTCGGTTCGAGCACCTGCTTGCCGCGCGGCTGCGTTCCGCGGTCGGTCGGATCGGTCACGCTGACGACGAGGACCTGATCCCCGGACGGTTTGAGTGAATCGGTAATGTCGAACGAGAACGGATCGTAGCCGCCGGTGTGGCCTCCGACGGGCCTGGCGTTGACGGTGACCTTCGTGTCCCAGTCCACGGCGCCGAAGTGCAGCAGCAGCCGCGACCCACGCGCGAGCGCGGGTGCGCGAAAGGTCCGCCGGTACCACAGCCGCTGGGTGTCGCTGACCGGGGCTGCCACGCCGCTCAACTGCGACTGAATCGCGAACGGGACGAGGATGTGGCCGGTGAACGCCTGCGGCTCCGGGGCCGCGGCATCGAGGACCGCGTATTCCCATTGGCCGTTCAGATTCTGCCAGGCGGGACGCACCATCTGCGGCCGCGGATACTCGGGCAGCACACGCGCGGCTGTAACGTCCGCCGCCCAGCGCGTGCGGAGCCGGGTCGGCGGTGCCTGCGCGAGCGCCGGGCTCGACGCGGCAATCGCAGCCACGAACGTGAGGGCCGCTGCCGCAGCGCGGACCAACGGACGGAGGGGTGTGGGGATCATGCCCGCGGATTGTAAGCGAAAAAGAAAACGGCCGCGCGATTCTCCCGCGCGGCCGCTTTCCAAGTCGCTGCGACGGTACGTAGGGCGGAGCTTTAGCTCCGCCACTCCGCCCGGCTCCGCCTACTGCTGATCCTTGTGCAGAACTTCCTGGACCGGATCCTTCTTCTTCGCGCCCAGGCCCTGAATCTGGATGACCGGGCCGGCCGGCTCCTCCTTGAGGACGTGCTGGCGGTAGAGCGCGGCCATGCGCTCGTTCTCTTCGGCCTTCTTGCGGGCCTCGGCCTTGGCGCGCATCTTCTCTTCGCGCGCCGTCTTGGCGATGCCCTGGTCGTCGAGGTCGTGCTGAATCCCGACGGCAACCGCCTCGGCGTCGAGCACCAGCGAGTGCGCGGTGGTCGGGAGTGCCACGCTCTTGCCGCCCGCGATGATCTCGTGGCGTCCGTGCTCTTCGTACCACTTCGTCAGCGTGGCGGTCATGTGCATCTTCTCGATGATGTTCCGCCAGCCGATGCCCGTGTTGTAGGCGCAGAAGGAGATCTCCCCTTCCTGGGTGGCGTAGGGAATGATGCAGCGTTCCGTCCGGCGGAAGTCGTAGTTGAACAGATCCTGGAACCACATGCCGGCGATGAACAGGAAGTTCCAGCGATCCGCGCGGCGGCGCTCGATGTCGTGCTTCGTACGGTCGGCGCCCACCTTTCCGTAGTCCTTTCCGGTCGCGCCGAACGTCTTGTCGAACTTCTTCATCAGGTCCGTGAGCTTGAAGTGCGTCGGCGCCTTGAAAGGGTCGTAATTCTTCATGAGCGCGAGCGCCATGCCGACCGACGACAGGAACTTGCCGCGGCCCGCGTCGTTGACGCGCTTGAGGTCGGTGGCCATCTGCTCAGCGTGGAGGAACGCGGTCACGGGCACCGATTCCTTCGTTTCCTTGTCGATCATCACCGCCATGCCGATGCCGCAGTTGGGATGGCAGCCGCAGGTCAGGTTGCCCCACTCCGCGCTGGGGCCGTGGACCAGGTCGGCCCAGTCGGTGAACGTGCCGATGAACGAAATCGGGAACCAGTCGCGGACCGGTTCGCCGAGCCCGATCTGGTTCTTCACGTCATGGGCGAGGTGCGAGAGCGTGTAGCGCTGCGCCTCGCGGCGCTCGTCCGTGATCTCCTCGTCGCGGCCTGTGAAGGACACCGGCTGGAACGAGAGGAAGTTGATCTTCTTCGGGTTGTCGAGCGCGAACTGGATGATCCGGCCGACCTGCTCGTTGTTGACGCCGTTCACGATCGTGGTGACCGGCACGATATCGACGCCGGCCGAATGCAGGTTCTCGATCGCCCGCAGCTTGACGTCGAACAGGTTGCCGACAAGGCGGTGCGAGTTCGCGGCGTTGCCGATCCCGTCGAACTGCAGGTACGCGTAGCGGAGACCGGCCTCGAAGGCCGCGCGGGCGAAATCAGGGCTCTTGGCGAACTCGATGCCGTTGGTCGCCGCCTGCACGCTGCTGTACCCGACCTTCTTCGCATAGCGCACCGCGTCCAGGAAATACGGCGACATGGTCGGTTCGCCGCCGGAGAACTGGACCGACATCTGGCGCTTCGGCTTGATCGAGATCGCGTTGTCGAGCAGCGTCTGGATGTCTTCCCAGGAGAGCTCGTGGACGAAGCCGACCTGGTTGGCGTCCATGAAGCACGGGTCGCACATCATGTTGCAGCGGTTCGTCAGGTCGATCGTGAGCACCGCGCCACGGCCGTACTTGATCGTGCTCGTCCCGTGGTTGTGGAGCTTCTCGTCGTTGTGCGCGCGGATGTCGCTGCCGGGATACGAGTCCTCGAGATGCTTGAAGAACGCCGTGTCCATCGCCATGACGTCTTCGAAGTGCCCGTGCAGGGGGCAGTCCTTGACCATGAGGATCTTGCCGTCGCGCTCGATGATGGTGGCCTTGATCTCGCCAATCTTCTCGTTCAGCAGGACCTTGTAATCCCGCTTGCCGTCGAGGATTTCCTGGCGCGCTTCGCGGACGCACGTCGGGCAGAGCGAGTCGGTCTCGCGCGGCCAGCCGAGCGGCGGCTTCACCTTCTGCCACGATTTCTGAATGGGCTTGTCGGACCATTTCGGTGTGAAGGGTTCCGCGCGCTTCATCGAGTTGAACGCATCGAACACGCCCCACACACCTTTGGCCGCGACGGTGAACCCCTTCTCGACGTACTTGATCGGCTTGTGCATATGCCTCCGCAAATCTCCGCGAGCGATGTGGGCGGGGGCACCGGAGCCCCGCACACCAATCCATAGGGAGATTATCGGCCGAGCCCCGGTGGGGGGGAGCGAATTCAGCCGGACGGGCGATTTTCCGGGTGAACGGGCGTCACAGGCCGCAAATTGGCGGGATCCGGAGAGTCAGCGCGGTCCGATGTCAGGCCTTAACGTGCTGAGTTCGTATGGACTTAGCGGATCGAAGCTGCCAGGCGACCCGGAAGCCCAGCAGCAGCGCGACCCCCACCGCGTAATACACCGGCGGACCAAGCGCGACCTTGACTTTCCAGATGTAATGAACCGACGCGGCAATCCCGCTCACGTAAATGAGCCGATGCAGCATCTGCCACTGGCGGCCCAGCCGCCGGATCCATCCCCTGGTCGAGGTGATGGCAAGCGGGATCATCAGAACGAAGGCGATGAATCCCATGGTGATGAAGGGCCGCTTGGCCACGTCGGCCAGCATCTGCCCGAACGCCAGCGACTGGTCCAGGACGAGATACGTGAGGAAGTGCGCGAAGGCGTAGAAGAACGCGTACAGGCCGAGCATGCGGCGATACTGAACGGCGCGGTTCCATCCCGTCAGGCGCCGCAGTGGCGTAATCGCGAGCGTGGCCACGAGAAAGCGCAGGGCCCATGTCCCGGTTTCGAGCTGCAGCGTCTCGGCGGGGTTGACGCCGAGCCCGTTGGTGAACCCCAGATACACAAGGGACAGCGCCGGCACGAGCGCAAGCGCAAAGACCAGCCGCTTGACCCACTTGTGCATCTGCCGGTCAGTAGTTCTTCCGCAGATCCAGACCGGCGTAGAGCGACGCGACCTGATCGCCGTAGCCGTTGAACATCAACGTCTTGTGATTCTTGAAGTACCCGGGAATCCGCCGCTCCGTCGCCTGGCTCCACCGCGGATGATCGACCTCCGGATTCACGTTCGAATAGAAACCGTACTCCTGCGGGTTGGCGACCTGCCAGGCTGTGCTGGGCTGCCGGTCGACGAAGCGGATCCGGACGATGGATTTGATGCTCTTGAAGCCGTACTTCCAGGGCACCACGAGTCGGATGGGTGCGCCCTGCTGGTTCGTCAGCGTTTTCCCGTACACGCCGACGGCCAGAATCGCGAGCGGGTGCATGGCTTCGTCCATGCGCAATCCTTCTTTGTAGGGCCAGTCGAGACTCGAGGTCTGCTGCCCGGGCATCTCGGAGGGGCGCAGGAGCGTCGTGAATTCGACGAACGTGGCTTTCGACGTTGGCTCCGCCCGTTTGATGACTTCGGCCAGCGGCACGCCGATCCACGGGATCACCATCGACCACGCTTCGACGCAGCGGAACCGGTAGATCCGCTCCTCGAGCGCGATCGGTTTGATCAGGTCCTCGAGGTGATAATCGGCAGGTTTACTGCAATGGCCGTCCATCTTGACCGTCCACGGACTGGTCTTCAGCCTTCCCGCGTAACGTTTGGGATCACTCTTACCCGTGCCGAATTCGTAGAAGTTGTTATAGCTGGTGATCTCCTCGAAGGTGTTCAGCGGCTCGTCGGTCGCTACCGCCCGCGCCTTGTAGCCAGTCAGCGGCGTCTGCGCGGCGCCGAACGTGCCGCCGCCTCCCTGCGGCTCGGCGGCAGCGGACGCGCCCGAACAGTCTGCGAGCCACGGAGCGGCAGCCACGGCGATCGCCGAGCTCCCCGCCAGCCGAAGGAACTCACGGCGACGAAGATAAATCTGCTCGTCCGTGATCTCGGACGAGGGAATCACGCCGCTTTTCCTGATCAGCATGCTCGAGCCTTTCACAGCGGGACATCACGCGCGGGAAGCGTCCGCACTGCACCACCATTGTACCGGACGGTCACGGGCGGGATGCAGGCCGCACCCGAGCCCTTCCCCACATGGTGAAACACCGCAGGGCCGCCGGGGCTTCCCTCGACACTCCCTGCGCAATAACGGAGAATGCACCAATGAGCAGCGACTCTGAGGCCGAGTGGCCCCGCCTTCTGCGCCACGCGGCTCACGAGCTCCGGACGCCGCTCGGTGTCGGCCTTGGATATCTCGGCTTCATCCTGTCCAGCTCAGACGGGCCCTTGACGGCCCGCCAGCGGCAATTCGTGGCGGAATCGCAGAAGGCGCTCGGGCGGATCAGGACGATCGCGGACGAGATGAGCGAGCTGGCGCGGCTCGAGGCCGGCGAGGTCACATTGCGAACCGAGCCGGTGGACATCGGGAAGGTGCTCGCGGAGGCGGTCGCGGCGCTTCCGCCCGTGGAGGATCGCAGGGTCACCGTCAACGTGGCCACGAGCGGTCAGCCAGGCGTGTTCGAGGGGGACTCCACCCGGCTCAGGACCGCCTTTACGTCGATCCTCTTCGGGCTTCGTCGCGAACTGGTGACAAGCCCTACGCTGTTCGTTCGGGAAACCCAGCGCCTTCTCGACGGGCGACCCGCGTCGTGGATTGCGATTGGAGACGCCGATCAGATCGACCGGCTCGCGGCCGCCGGTCCGGACACGCTCAAGTCGTTCGAGGAGTGGCGCGGAGGGTGCGGCCTCAATCTCGCGATCGCCCGCCGGATCCTGGAGGCGCATGGCGGCCAGGTGTGGTCGCCGGGGGACGGCGTCAAGGCCGGTGCGGCGATCGCCTTGCCCCCGGTGAGGCGCGGCGGACCGCAGCGTCCGCCCGACGGCGGACGCCTCGGGAAAGAAAGCTCCCAGCCAGCAGCTACTTGATCGTGGCGGTGGTCGCGGCGGTCGACGCGGCGCCGCCGTTGTCGGTAACGGTCAACCGTACCGGGTACTGACCGGCCGCCGGGTATGCATGCGACGAAACAATACCGGATCCGCCAGGTGCGGCAATGACCGTATTGTCCGACCGCGTCAGTCCTGGCCGCGTCGACAGATACTTACCCGCGCTCACCACGAGTTGATCCCACATCAGCCCGTCTTCCCGTTGCTGCACGCGGATCGTCTGCAGGCCGGACGTGGCGAAGTAGACCGGCGCCGCCAGCGTTCCGTAGGCCTCGTCGTTCCAGCCCCACCCGGAGATGCCCGCGCCCTGACCCTCCTCGAGGATCACGACAGCGGCATTGGTGGTATTCGTGCGGTTCACCGCGGTGCCGGTCGCCGTCACGGCGCCGCTGAACTGCACGAACATCGAGTCGTTCGTGTAGGAATCCCCCTGCGCGCGCATGCGGAACCAGACGTGGTACGGCACACCCGCCGCCGCGTAGAAGCGGATGTCGACGTAACTGGACGGGGTCGCCGCCGCTGAGGTGACCTTGGCCGCACCCGTGTCGGGGTTCTGCAGGGCCACGCCCTGCGCCGCGCCCGTAGCGCTCACGCGCGCCCATCGGCTCCCAACGATCGTGGTCGCGGTGGTGTCCGCCGCATCGACGACGATCTCGTCCCCCCAGGTCCAGCGATAGCCGGCGATGGTGCCGTCGGCATCCGAAGACCCGCTGCCGTCCGCCGTCATGAGCGTCGCCTTCACGCCCGTGTATGGCCCTCCTGGATTCGAAATCGGCGCGATGTTGCTGGACGGCGGCTGCACGACCGGCGGCGGGTCGGTCGCGATGTTGCCCGCGAGCGCCGCATTGAGCGTCGTGAAGTTCACACCCGGCACACTGCCCCCGGCGCCCGCGGCGTAGAACACGCTCGAGGACAGCAGCTGGTAGTTTGCCGCGGCAGCGTTGACGAATGACGCGTTCCACTGTGCGACGGTCGGAAACGAATTGGGAGTGGGATACGCCGATGCGGGCCCGCCGGCGAGCACGTTGTTCGTGATGGTGCTGCCCGGAAAGAACAAGTCGATCGTGTACTGGCCCGGCCGGCCGCCATCCCCCATGATCCCGTATGTGTTGTGAAGCGAAATGTTGTTCGTGTAGACGAAGCCGGTGACGGTCTGCGTGCCATACGCATAAACGACCGAGCTGTTCGTATGGACGACCGTGTTGTGGTCGAGCACCACCCCCGCCGGGGCCTCGCCCATCAGGAACACCTTCGCAAGGCCGCCCCACTTATTGGGATCGATGTCGTAGCAGAGATTATTGCGGAGCGCGATGCGCTGCGTCTGCTGGCTCGGGTGCGTGGCATCGGTGCCGGAGAGCTGCAGGACGCCCGAGGCGTGCCGGATGATGTTGTTCGAGATTGTCACGTCCCGCACGCGCACCCACGAGGCGCCGCCCGACTGGTTGCGGGGCGTCAGCAGGACGGCGTAGCCATACTGGCCTGCCGCCCAGATATATTCGATCACGTTGCCGTCGATCGTGACCTGCTGCGCGTTCTTGAGCTCCACGATGTTCTTGACCGTCCACTTCGTGCCGCTCGAGGCGGGAGCGCCGGACTTCTCGGAGGTCCCCGTATAGGTGAACGACGTCACGGGCCCCGTGGTCTCCATGTACTGCGCCTCGCCGCCGGAAGAAGTTCCGCGGTAGATGCGGTAGCGGTCCACGCCGGGCACGGCGCTCCAGCTGACGGTCACGGATTGGCCCGACACCGCCTGGCTGGCGCTCACCTCGGCCGAGCTCCCCGAGAGCGCGTAGACGGTGTCCGTATTCATCACTCCAACAACCTTGAAGTAGTGCGTGCCCGCCGCGAGGCTGCCGGCGGACGTGGACGAGGCCGCCCAGACGGAACCGGGAGGCGCCAGGATCGCACTCTGCCATGCGAGCGGTTTCGTGATCAGGTTCTGGCGCAGCTCGATGTTCGAGGGCACCAGGTTGAGGACCGCGGGATCGGAGCCGCCGAAGAGGACGTTCTCGCCTGCGGCTTCCAGGTAGTTGTTGATGATCCGGAACGGGCCGGCGCCGTTGTATCCGGCAATCGCCTGCGAGTCGGCGTTGACCGCCTTCACATCCGAGATGTAGCTGTTGAGGATGTCGGTACGGATGCTGTTCAGCGAAATGCCCCGCTTCATCCCCTTGTACGCGTCGCCGTGGGCGTAGACCCTGTCGATGACGATGTCAGAGGCGTTCGTCGTCGCCGTATCGTCCCCGAGCGCGATCAGCGTTTCGAACCCGAGATTCGCGGCGCCGTCGATCTCCAGGAATTTCAGGATGTAGTGGCTGGCGCCCGATGCCGTCCGCAGCACGGGAGTCGTCTTCAGCGCGCCGCCCTGGCCGATGAGCCGCGCGAGGAGTGCGCGCGAGGTGTTCGCGCCGGCGCGGCCGGAGGGCACCAGCCGAACGCCGTTCGACGGCAGCAGTGAGTCCGCTGCGTCCGATCGGACGGTGATCCAGGACGAGGACGCCGGCTTGGCGCGCAGGACGAAGGGACCGACGAACGTCTCTCCGGCTCGCAGCAGAATCGTGTCACCGGGCGAGGCGGCGTCGAGCGCCGGCTGGAGGGTGGCGTAGGTGCAGCCGCTGGCACACACCTTCAGCGTCGCGGCCTCTGCCGCGGCGGCGCACAGCAGGGCACAGATCACGAGAGCGAGACGGATTCGCACGACGGACTCCACTAAGGCGCAGGTTGTACGTCAGCCGTCCGCAACCGACCGGCCATCGGAGTCAACACAAACGTCAGAAAGGACTTACGTTCTTGTCACATGCACTGACCCCCGTAAACTGCAGCTTTTTGATACTCTACCGTTTGTAACTTTTACACCTTTACAGATTTCATCCCTGAATTCATAACTCTGCTCTGACGCGTGCTGTGTCGCGTGTCTGGTATCGCTCCAAGCCAGGAGCCCATCATTTCGAAACTGTAATTGCTGTGACGGTTTTGCACACGCCCGCACCACCGATTTCCACAGCTCTGCCGTAGAAACGGCAGAGATTTCCTAATCCCCGGCAGAACGGCTGTGGCACCCGCCTTGCCGACTCGACTGTGGCCGCGCGAACCCGCGTTCGCCGATCACCGGCCCTCTTTGTCCACAACTGAATCGTCGCGTCGCGGGTGAGAGACCCCGCCGCCGCGAACCAAGGGAGTCTCCGATGCCGACACCCCTGTACCTCCGTGCGATCGCACTCGCCGTCTCCGCTCGTCATGCCCGCCGTATCGGCCGCATCGCGGCCGCCATCCTGATGCTGGGCGCCGTATGCGCAACGCGCGCTGATGCCGACGACGTGATCCTCAATGCGGCGAGCGGACGCCTGGTGGGCGCCTTCGTACTGCTGAGCGACAGCGCCTCCGCGACAGGGACGACGGTCACGCTTCCCAACCTCGCGCGGACGAAGGTGATCACCGCGGTCGCGGCGCCGGCCGACTATCTCGAGCTCACGTTCAACGCCCTTGCGAACACGCCGTATCACCTCTGGGTGCGGATGCGCGCCCAGGGCAATACTTACGCGAACGACTCGGTCCACGTCCAGTTCACGAATGTTGCGGCGGCCGGCATCGGCACAACCGCTTCGTATGTCGTGAACCTGGAGGAAGCGAGCAGCGTCGGCGTGTCCGGCTACGGGTGGCAGGACAACGGCTACGGGAGCGGGGTCATGGGTCCCGACATCGTGTTCGCGCAGCCCGGCACGCAGCGCATCCGCATTCAGAACCGCGAGGACGGTTTCGTTCTGGACCAGATCGTCCTGTCGTCCTCCACCTACTTCCGCAAATCGCCGGGGCTGACGAAGAACGACCAGACGGTGCTCACGGTGTCGAACATGACGACAACCATCCACGTGCCGGCGGGTGCCGACCTCCAGGCGGCCCTGAACGCCGCCAGGCCCGGCGACACGCTGATGCTCGCATCCGGCGCGCGCTACGTGGGGAATTTCGACCTGCCGCCGAACGACGGGCCCGGGTACATCACAGTGACGTCGGAGGCGAATGTGCCGGCGGCCAGTACGCGCGTGTCCCCGAGCCTGCTCGGGCTGCTCGCCACGATCCAGTCGCCCAATGGGTTTCCCGCCGTGCAGGCGCGAACGGGCGCCAATTTCTACCGCTTCGTCGGCGTGGTCTTTCGCGGGGTCGAGGGGGTGGCGAGCAGTCTCGACACAACACGCGATATCGTCGCCGTCGGCGACGGCACCGAAACCGACGCGGCGCTCCTGCCGGCCCATTTCGTGTTCGACCGGGTCCTCATCCGGGGTGACGCCACGTACGGAGCCAAGCGCGGCGTTCTCGGGAACGGCCACGACATCACGCTCAAGTTCAGCGACGTGCGCACGATATTCCGCAACGGTCAGGACACCAGCGGATTCGGCTGTTACAACTGCGGGAAGACCTACCGGATTCAGCACAACTGGATGGAGGCCGGCACGGAAGTGATCCTGTTCGGCGGCGCCGCGTCTCCCGCGCACACGGTGGCCGAGGACATCATCATCGAAGACAACGTCCTGACCCGCCCGCTGGCGTGGAAAGCCCTCGCCGGGCCGACCTACAACGTCAAGAACATCCTGGAGCTGAAGGAAGGCGTCAACGTAATCATCCGTCGCAACTACCTGGAGTACAACTGGCCCCCCTCGCAGCCAGGCTACGCCGTGCTGATGACGGCGAAGGATTCCAAGAAGATCGACAACGTCCTCTTCGAAGACAACGTCCTCAAGAGCACCGCCG
>JBBWZJ010000137.1:0-8169 GCA_039648985.1 Acidobacteriota bacterium
TCGGCGTAGAGCATGGCCGCGACCGACGGCACGATCAGATAGCAGAAGACCAGCAGCACGCCGGCGATCGCCACCGAGGAGGTGACGACGAACCCGAAGGACGCATAGAACAGGAAGTCCCACAGCCGATAGTTCAGACCTGTCGATTCGGGATTGTTGTGGCTGCGGGAAATGGTGAGGAACTGCTTCCTGAAGACGTAGTGGAAGAGCCCGATGCAGCCATAGAGGATGGCGGTCTTCGCGACCTCGTGCCACGAGACCGCCAGGATGTTGCCGACCAGCATGTCCTTCAGGTGCTCGGACTCCGACGTCGCCTTGCTCATCGCCAGGATCGCCGCCGCCGACGCGACCGCGTAACAAATGCCGATGATGGCCTCCTGCGGGATCCTGGCGCGCTTCACCCGGATCATCGAGAAGATGAACGCACCCATGAAGGTGAACGCCAGGCTCACCCAGTAGACCTGAGGCGAGTGGGGGTCGCCCCCGGAGAACGGCATCAGCAGCGCGATCGTCGCGCCAAGCGCCGCGATCTGGGCGAGCGAGAGATCGACGAAGATCACCCCCCGCTCGACAACGTGGACACCAAGATAGGCGTGGATGCCCGTCAGGATGAGACTGGCGACAAACGGCGCCGCCAGGAACTGAATGATGGAAACGTCCATGGCGCTACTTCGTCCCCGTCGCCTTGATGGCGTCGATCAACATCGCGATGTCCGTATCGAACAGCTTGAAGTAGTCCGCTGCCTGCGGCACGCCACCGACAGACGGGGGCATGATCAGCACCTTGCCCCCGACGTTCGAGGCGATCGAGTTCGGCGTCTTCGAGTCGAAGTACGGTTCGACCATGATGATCTTCACGTTCTGCGCCTTCATCGCATTGATCACGTCGAGCGTGTGTTGCGGGGTGGGCGGGATGCCGGGCTTCGGTTCCACGTAGCCGATGACGTCGAGTCCGAACGCATCAGCGAAGTTGGGCCACGAGCGGTGATACGTGACGACCTTCAGCCCCTTGTAGGGAGCCATCTCGGCCTTCCACCGCTGCTCGGCGACGGTGAGCCGCTTCTCGAAATCCTCCTCGCGCTGGGCGTAGGTCGCGGCATTCGCGGCGTCCAGCTCTGACAGCTTCTTCTGGATGGCTTTGGCGATCCGGCGGCCGTTCTCGGGGTCGAGCCAGTAGTGCGGGTTCCCGAG
This sequence comes from Acidobacteriota bacterium, assembly GCA_039648985.1. Classification (GTDB taxonomy): domain Bacteria; phylum Acidobacteriota; class Vicinamibacteria; order Vicinamibacterales; family 2-12-FULL-66-21; genus JALZOC01. The sequence goes on from JBBWZJ010000137.1 coordinate 1,192, forward strand.
CGGATGGACATCGCCCTCGGCTCGGGTCAGGTTCCCGGCGGGCATTTCGAGGATCTTCGCCGTCTGCGACGGATCCAGGTAACCGGCCCCGCCCGGCTGGATCTTCGCGTTGCGGCTCTGGGTGATGAGCGGCGGCAGCCAGCCGATCTCCAGATCGCGCCCGACCACGATCAGGAGGTCCGCTTTGTTGAGCAGCAGCACGAAGCTGGGCTTCGCCTCGACGAAATGCGGATCCTGGTAGCCTTTCGCGAGCGAGGTGATCTTGATCTTGTCGCCACCCACCTCCTGGGCGATCGACGCCAGGTCCTGCGTGGCGGTGACGACGGTGAGCGCGCCGGCGCGTGCGATCGCGGCGCTCAGGAGCAGCGCGGACAGCGCGATGGCTATGGTGATGGGTTTTTTCATGACAGCCTCTTAAAAGACATGCGCGCCGTGCGCGCCGATGGAAAACAGGAACTGGAACAGGAGCTCGTTCGCGACCGGCCCCTCCGCATATGTCGTGCGCCGAAACTGGCCACGAACCTGGCTGAACTCGCTCGGCCAGTACGTCACGAGGAACGAGCCCGCCTTGTCGTTGAGCGAGGGATTGATGGCCCGCTCTGAATAGTCGTAGCGCCCGCCGGCGAACCAGCGCTGCGCGAACTGGTACTCCGCGCTCGCGTAGGCGCCGAAAGCCCGGGCATCCCCAACGGGCTGCCCGCGCCGGCTCCAGAAGAGCTCCGTCCGTCCGATGAAACGGCGGTAGATCGCGCGCCGCAGGGGGCGATACCGAATCGTGGCGTCGACGCCGAACACCCGCGTCGTGGAGTCGGCGCCCGCATCGTTGTGCCCATACGCGATCGAAGTACCGAGATCGAGGTTGGTCCCTTCGGTCACGTCACGGTAGCCCCGCAGACGGCCGACGTAGCCGAGGTCGCTTCGCCTGGAGCTCTTGAAGAGGCTGTCGTCGCCGCCGTAGACCTCCCCCGTCGCCTCGAGGAACATGATCGGGTTGAGAATCAGCTTCGAGACCGAGAGGCCCGAGTCGTTCAGCCCCTCTTCGCCTCCGAGCAGGTTCGTCTGCGCAAGCGGCACGTCGACCCACGGCAGCACATGGCTGTGCATCGTGTTGACCTTGCCGAACTGCGCCTTCATCTTCCCGACTTTCAGCAGCAGGCCGCCGGGGAGCGTCGGGAACGTGAGAAATCCCTCCTCGACCGACAAGCCTTCGGGCGAAGCCGACAGGAAGAAATCGGCGCGCGCGTACGGATCGACGATCGCCTGGAAGCTCATCTCCGCTTCATTCAGGCGCAGCGCCGGTATCGGCGCGACGGCGTTGGTGCCCGCCGCTCCGACGAAGTTGCCAATGACGGCCATGTCCGGATTGAAAATCTTCGACATGGCGGACGAGCTCCCATAAACGGGCAGCGACCCCGAGGGTCCGCCTGCGCCCTGCGCGCCCGCCGGTACCTCGACACCGCCGCCTGGAGGCGCCGGGGGGGCCGGTGCCGCGGCCGCGGGCTGGCCTGCTGCGGGCTGACCTGCTGCAGGAGGCGCGGCTGGCGGTGGAGCAGCGGGCGAAGGCGCGGGCGTCGTCGCGCCCGCCGCCTCGAGCGCCGCGACCTTCTGCTGGAGCGCCTCGAGCTGCTGACGGAGTGCCTCGATCTGGGCCTGCAGCGCGGCCTGCGGATCCTGCGCCTCCGCCGCGGGCCGCGGCGGCGCTGCCGCACCTCCCTGCGCAAACGACGGGGCCGCGATTGAGAGGACGAGTCCTCCCAGGCAGCCGCGACAACCAATCCTGAACCAATGGAACACAATGCCCTCCTCGCCGTGCGTGCCGACGGCACGGACGGACCCGCGTCGCCGTTCAGTGAACGGAAACGCTCCAGCGACTCAATCGTGGATGACTAAGCGGACGGAGGAGTCGACGGCGGCGCGCGCCCGGACGCGACAGTGGTGGCGGGAGTCACCCACTCGGGGCAGAAGAACTCGCCGGCCACGCCGGCGTCGGTCAAACGCACGCGCGGCAGGCCGGACTGCGCGCTGCTGTCCTCGCCGGAGGTCCCGACCTGACAGCTCGCGCAGTGCGTATGGGATGTGAAGTGGCACAGGAGGTCGTGATGGGCGAATGGCAGCGCCGCCGCGGCGAGCAGGTACGCCGCCACGACGAGCTTGAGGATCACACCGAGCCGGCGATGCCACGAGACTGCCACTGATCGAGTATACGTCTTCGGCGGGCCCTCAGCGACGGACGTCCCCCGGACGGTTCACTTCCCCGGGTCGACGTCCTGCGCGCGGCGCGCGCGCCGCTGCCGCCGGATCTGCCACAGCCAGCCGGCGATTGTCAGCATCGACAAACCGACGGCGCCCGCCTGCGCGCGGCGTACGAGCGGCGACGACCGATCCGTCCTGCGCCTGTGCGCGTGTGCGAACCGCACGTTTCCCGCCTGCCGGCGGTCGGGCTGCCGATCGGCCCAGTGCCAGCCGGCGCGCCACGCAGCCGCCCGGCTCGAGCCTGACTTGTGAGGATTCGCGAGCACCGAGGTCCCGGCCCACCGGCTTTCCGCCCCCCTGACCCAGCTGCCTTTCCACTGCTGCACGTGCTCGTCGTCGGGCTGGATGCGGTTCGTCGGCGCGACGGCGACGGCCGGGGGTGCGGAAATGGTCGACGCAGCCGGCTCAGATGATTCGGTGCCCGCCACCGGCGTGGCCCCGGTGGCCGCGGGCGCGAGAAGGCGGATCTTGAGCAACTGCCGCGCGAGGGATCGGAAGCCGGGATACATCAGTAGCCATCATCGCAGCGACCGAGCGCTGCACCCGCATCCCGCAATTATCCCTCCCGCACTCTGGTTTGCAAAGCTCGACGGGCGAATGATCGTCGGCGCAGACGAGCCGTACTACTTCCGTGCCGCCGGTGTGATTGTCGTCTCGAGCTTGCGCCCATCGCGCACGTACACCACTTTCGCCGGCTCTCCGATCTTCAGCACATCGAGGGCGTAGGTGTAGTCGTAGATGTTCGCGATCGTCTGGCCGGCGATCTCGACGATGATGTCTCCTTTGCGCAGCCCGGCCTGTTCGGCCGGCCCGCCTCCCACGACGCCTCCGAGGAGCAACCCCTTCGCGTCCGACGAATAGTCGGGAATCGTCCCCGTGAAGACGCGCACGCCGGCGCGCCCCCCGCCAGGCTGGAGCTGCTGATCGACCTTCGTGAACGCCGGGGCCTCGGCAGTGTTTTCGATCCGCCGCACGATGGCCGCCGCAAATTCCACGACCCGATCGAGATCCTCGTAATCGATCTTGTCCGGCGTGTCGGACGGCTTGTGGTAGTCGGCGTGAGTGCCCGTGAAAAAGCTGAGGGAGGGGATGCTCGCGCCGTTGAACGTGGCGACGTCGGTGGGCTGATAGGGATCCTCCTGCACTGCCAGATCGAATCCCGCGGCGACATTGGCCTGCTCGAGCATCCGGCCCCACGCCGGGCTCGAGCCCGTCGCCTGGACCGTGAGCTTGTTCTCCTGCATGCGGCCAACCATGTCGAAGTTCAGGTACGCGGCAATCGACGCGAGCGGGATCGGGGGCGATGTCGCGAACGCGGTCGAGCCGAGAAGGCCGAGCTCTTCGCCCGACCAGAACCCCACGAGAACATTGCGGTGGCGCGGCTCGGTCGCGAGCTCCGCAGCGATTGCGAGAACGGCCGCCGACCCCGACGCATTGTCGTCAGCGCCCGCGTGGACCTTCCCCGAGTCCTCCTTGGCCGCAAGCGTGTTGCCCGCTTCACCGTGGCCGAGGTGATCGTAATGGGCACCTATGGCGACCCAGGATTTCGGCCCCGGTCCGGGGTTGGTCGTCGCGGGAAGGTATCCGACGACGTTATGGCCGGTACGCTTCTCGCGTTCCACGGCGGCATGCACCGTCAGGGTCACGCCTGGCAACGGGAACCCCGTCACGTGAGGATTGGCGTCGTCGAGAGACTTCTGTGTGGCATCGAGCGGCTTGTCGGGCGCCGCGGTGAAGATGGCAGCCGCGACCTCCGCCGTGATGCTGACTGCCAGGATCCCGGATCCGGCGATCGCGGTGTCGAAGGTCATCGGCGCGAGCTGGCCTGCATTCGGCGAGTGTGGCCCGGTGACAACGACCAGCGCCCTCGCGCCGTGCTGCCTGGCGGCCAGCGCCTTGTAGCGCAGATCCGCGTAGCGCGCGAGAACGCCCCGCGTCTTCGCGTCCGCATCTTCGGGGAAGTAGCGCAGCACGACGACGATCTTGTCCTTGACGTCGAGCGTCGCATAGCTGTCGTAGGCGGGCCCCTGGGTCGCGGGCACCACGATGCCGTAGCCGGCGAACACGGCGGGGCCACTCACGTCGCCGTTGTCGGAGAACGACAGCGCGCGCACCTTGTCCCTGCCGAACACCGCGCTTCCAACCGTGACCGTTGAGCCGCCGTCCTTCGTTCCAGCCGTGAACTCGAACGGCAGCCGGAAGTCATTCCGTCCGGGCAGCGGCTTCGCGCCGATCTTCTGAAGCTCGCCGACGATGTAATCGCTGGCCAGGCGCTCGCCATTGGAACCAGCCAGCCGGCCCTCGAGACGCGGCGAGGCGAGCGCTTCCACGTGCGAGCGGGTCCTCGATCCCTGAGCGGCGGGTCCTGCGGCGAGTGCCACGACCGCGATCAACACGCAGGCGGCGCGGCGCCGGAGCAGAGGTCCTGTCATGATTTTCCCGTCTGATGCCGGAGCGGCGCGTTCCGCAGTGCCTCGAGCGCCCGCTCGTGATTCCACTGTCCGAGGAACAGCTGACCGGCCGAGCCGCCGGCGCGGCTCGAGGTCCACGCGAGGGTGCGGCCGTCCGGCGAGGGCACGGGCAGGCCGTCGAAGCCTGGCGAATACGTGACGCGGACGGGCTCCTTCGCACCTGCCGCGTCCACGATGAACACTTCGAAGTTGTCGAATCCGAGCTTGTTGGACGCAAAGAGGATGTACTCGCCGGACGGGTGCATGTAGGGCGCCCAGCTCATCGACCCGAAATCCGTAATCTGCTTCTGGTTGCTGCCATCCCGGTTCATCGTCCAGACATCCGCGATGAGCCCCTGCTCGTCGAAGCGGCGCCAGACGATCTTCGTGCCGTCAGGCGTGAAGAACGGACCGCCGTCGTAGCCGGGCGCGCTCGTGAGTCGTGCCTGGTCAGAGCCATCGGCGCGCATGATGTAGATTTCTCCGAAGTTGCTTGGATTCTCGGCAAGCCACTTCTTCTCGCGATCGGTGAGCGGGTGGTCGTAGGCGCCGCGCATGGACGAAAACACGATCCACTGGCCATCCGGGGAATAGCTGCCCTCGGCGTCGTAGCCCTTCTCGTTCGTGAGCCGCCGCAAGGAACCGGTCTTCTGATCAGCGGCGTAGATGTCCATCGCCGGGTCGTAGTCCCACGAGTACCGGCGCTCCTTCCCTGACGCCCGGAACCCGAGCTCCTGTTCCTGGTACTCCTTCGATTTCGGATCCGCATGGGTCGAGGCGAACTCGATCTCGTCGGTCCCCGGCCGGAAGAATGCGCAGGTCGTCTTGCCGACGCCGTTGGAGATGCGACGCGTCTCGCCGCTCAGCAGGTCCAGCACATAGATCTGGTAGAAGGGGTTGCCGGGTTCGCGCTCGCTCTGGAAGACCAGCCGCTTCCCATCAGGCGACCAGTAGCCCTCCCCCGCTCGACGACCCTCGATTGTGAGGCGTCGGACGCGCGTCAGAAAGTCACTCTCGTGGTAGCTCGGAGCGTCCTGCACGCGGCGGACGACGCCGGCAAAGCCGGGCGCTGCCAGGAGGGCCGCGACGAGAACGGTCCGGAAAATCGGCATCAGGCGTCTCTAAAAAAGGGAGGATCCGATTATCCCCCGGGACATGCCGAACGGGACTGTCCGCGGCCGGCCACGAGGATCTGGGCGGCGCGAACGCGGACAGATTCCATGGCACGATGTCGTCAGCCCTCAGGCGTGCCGTTCAGCTGAGGGCGATGGCTCGACGCAGGTGTCGAAGGGACTGGCGAGGTCCAGGATCCGCGGGCCTGCCTCCGGCGTCTCAACAGGTGCGGCCGAGAGCTGAAACCGAGAAGCTGACGCTCGAAAGTGACGACATGCCGTCCACACCCGATCTGATCGTTCTGCACGAACACCCCGAATGGCAGAAGCCGCTCTTTGCCGCCCTCTCGCGGCGCGGCATCGCCTTCGAGCCCTTCGACGTGACGCGCGCGGCGTTCGCCGACGTCGAACCGTTGCGGTCGCGTCTCTACTTCAACCAGGCAAGTCCGAGCGCCTACATCCGCGGCAACACCCGCGCTGTGCCGCTGGCGCTTGCGTACATGCGTTCGCTCGAGCTTCGCGGCGCCCGCGTGCTCAATGGCGCGGATGTCTTCGCCCTCGAGTTGAGCAAGAGCGCGCAGGCCACGCTCCTGCGGACGCTCGACATCGACTGCCCGCGGTCGATTACGTTCAACGACACCCGTGCGCTGCGCGCTTACGAATCGGAGATCCGCTGGCCGGCGCTGCTGAAGCCCGATCAAGGGGGCAGCGGCGCGCGGATCCAGGTCGTCAACTCGCTCGATAAGGTCGATGCGCTCTTCGCGCGGGATCCGGGCGTCTGGCTGCCAGACAACCTGTTCCTCCTGCAGGAATACCTGCCGCACGACCCCAATCGCGGCATCGTCCGGCTGGAGTTTCTCGGAGGCCAGCTGCTCTACGCCATGCGCGTGGTGACGCACGGACGCTTCAATCTCTGCCCGTCTCCGGTGTGCAACCCGGACGAGGGCACCGGCGCGTGTGACGTGCCTGCGGAGGCGCCAATCGACGCGCCTGCGGTGGAGTTTCACCCGTTCCCCGACGTGCCGCCCGAGGCGGTCGCGACAGCCCGGCGGATCGTGAGTGCGGCCGGACTGGACGTCGGCGGCATCGAGTACCTCGAGACCGGCGACGGACGACGGGTGTTCTACGACATCAACGCGAACTCGAACCTGCGCCCCTCGGTG
>JBBWZJ010000150.1:0-7591 GCA_039648985.1 Acidobacteriota bacterium
CGCACGGGGGTCGAATTCATCGAGCCCTCCGATCACGCCATGGCCGCGATCCGGGCGTTCATCGAGCGCCAGAAGCTCGCGGCGCACGCGGCTGCGCCGATCATCGACGGCGAGCTCGCGGAATAGCCTCTCGTTCGCGGAGCTAAAGCTCCGCCCTACGTACCTCTCGCGTCCGCGGAGCTGAAGCTCCGCGCTACGTGCGTCGCCACGGTCCGCGTTACCCGCTGCGCCGACGCTATACTTGTCCGCCATGGCTCCTCCGGCTGCCCCCACCTACACCAACTTCATTGACGGACGTTGGGTCCCTTCGGCGACGGGACGCACGTTCGAAAACCGCAACCCGGCGAACAGTGACGATCTGATCGGGCTCTTCCAGGATTCGGCGGGGGAGGACGTCGAGGCCGCACTCGCCGCCGCCGCCAGGGCCTACGAGACGTGGCGGCTCGTCCCTGCGCCGGTCCGCGCGGAGATGCTGTTCAGAGCGGCGCAGTTGATCGTCGACCGCAAGGAACAGTACGCGCGCGATATGACGCGCGAGATGGGCAAGGTCCTCAGCGAGACCCGCGGTGACGTGCAGGAGGCCATCGACATGACCTTCTACATGGCGGGCGAGGGGCGCCGCATGTTCGGCCAGACGGTCCCCTCGGAGCTGCGTAACAAATTCGCGATGTCGGTGCGGCAGCCCCTGGGCGTGTGCTCGATCATCACGCCCTGGAACTTCCCGATGGCGATCCCCTCCTGGAAGATCATCCCCGCGCTCGTGTGCGGCAACACGGTGGTCTTCAAGCCGGCGTCGCAGACGCCCTTGTCCGCGCTGAACTTCGTCAAGGTGTTGGAGGACGCCGGCCTGCCGCCGGGGGTAGTCAACATGGTGACGGGGGACGGCGACAAGGTCGGGACGCCTCTCACGACGAGGCCCTCAGTCCGCGTTGTGTCGTTCACGGGCTCCACGCACGTCGGGCGGATCGTGAACCAGGCCGCTGCGCCGACGTTCAAGAAGGTCCATCTCGAGATGGGCGGCAAGAACGTCATCATGATCATGGAGGACGCGAACCTCGAGCTGGCGGTCGACGGCTGCCTCTGGGGCGGGTTCGGGACGGCGGGGCAGCGATGCACGGCGGCGAGCCGGGTCGTCGTCCACCAAAAGGTCTACAAGGCGTTCGTCGAACAGTTCGTCGCGCGTGCGCGGGCGCTCGTCGTCGGCGACGGGCTGGACGAACGGACGCAGGTCGGGCCCTCGAACAGCGAGGCTCAGCTGAATACGGTCATGAAATACGTGCGCATCGGCCGCGAGGAAGGCGCCACGCTCGCCTGCGGCGGCCATCGGCTGGATCAGGGGCTGTTGTCGCGCGGCTACTTCCACGAGCCGACGATTTTCACCGATGTCAGGCCGACCATGCGGATCGCGCAGGAGGAGATTTTCGGACCTGTGGTGTCCGTGATGCCCTGCGGGTCCCTGGAGGAGGCAGTCGCGATCGGCAACAACGTGGAGTACGGACTTTCGGCCTCCATCTACACGCAGGACATCAACCGGGCGTTTGCGGCCATGCGCGATCTGTATACCGGCATCTTCTACGTGAATGCGCCGACAATCGGCGCCGAGGTCCACCTGCCGTTCGGCGGCACGAAGAACACGGGCAACGGGCACCGCGAGGCGGGCGTCGCGGCCCTGGACGTGTTCTCCGAATGGAAGTCGATCTACATCGACTTCAGCGGCAAGCTGCAGCGCGCGCAGATTGATACTGAGTAAGCAAGGTTCGGGGTTCCGGGTTCGGGGTTCGGGGTTCGGGGTTCCGGGTTCCGGGTTCGGGGTTCGGGGTTCGGGGTTCGGGGTTTCGGGTTCGAGGTTCCGGGTTCGAGGTTCAGAGTTCGCGTTCGGGAGCCGGCACCTGGGAGCCAGCTACATTGTGGTAAAGTCCTCTCATTCCCCAACTTGACCGAGGTCGGGCAACCGACCTCCGCGTGGCAGGTACCGTGCTCCATCTCGCGATTGGCCTCGGCTATGTGCTGACGTACGCCGCGCTCGGGTGGGCGCTGCGCGGCCATGCGCTGCTCCTGCCGCTGTTCGGCACGGTCGGGCTCATCGTGCCGCCGCTTGCGGTCTGCGCGACGATCGCGCACAGGCGCCGGCACTGGGCAGGATGCCAGCGGCTGTTCTGGGACACGTTCGCGATCGGGGTCGCCCTGTGGATCATCGGCCATCTGGGATGGGCGTTCGAGGCGATCGTGCTCCGCCGCGAGTCCTGGCTGCAGTGGCACACGCTCTTCAGCCTTTGCGGCGGCATCGGTCCGCTGATTGCCTTGTTTGCCAGGCCGCACACAGGCGTACGCCGGGCGGCGGTGGCGCCGGCCACACTGGTCGTGGGCAGTTACGGCCTGCTCGCCGTTTTCATCTACACGTACTTCGTGCTCGTGCCGAGCCTTGTGCCGGGTACGACCAATCCTCAAGCGACGCTGCTGAAGCTCGTTCAGGTGAACCGGGCGCTGCTCTTCTTCGGCATGGTGGCGGCGCTCATCGTCGGTCGCCGCACTGAATGGCGCCGGCCCTACGCCTATCTCGCCGCAGGGACGGGAATCGGTTTCGTCCTGCGGATCATCACGAGCCTGGCGATCATGGACGGCAGGTACCAGACGGGCACGCTGTACGACCTTGCCTGGATTGCGCCCTTCCTGTTCTACGCAGGGGCCGCGGTGTCGGCGCCCGACTCGCCGCGCGGGCCGGACCGGGTCGAGACCCACTCGACCACCGCGCACACGGTGCTCGCCGCGTTGCCTGTCTTTCTGATCCCTCTCGTGGGGTACAGTGCCCTCTACATCCAGCCCCTCGGAGGCGCGGGCGATTCGTTCCGCGCGCTGCTGACGGGACTGATGACGGTCGCCGGCCTCGGCGTGCTGACGCTTCGTCTCGCCGCCCAGGGGGGAGAGCTGCAGCGCGCTGACGCGCGCATGCGACTCCTGGCAGCCGCCACCGAGCAGACAGGCGATCTCATTCTCATCACGCGTGCCGACGGCGGCTTCGAGCTCGCGAACGACGCATTCGTCCGTGCTCTTGGTTATTCGCGGGGGGAACTGACAGGTCTCGGCTTCGCCGATCTCGTCGAACGCGGATCAGGATCGCTCGCGTCGCACATCAGCTCCGAGGTCCGGGCACGAGGCGTGTGGCGCGGAACGCTGCTGCGGCAGCGGAAGGACGGAACCACTTTCCCGGCGGCGTGCACCGTCGTGGCGCTGCGCGACGCGGCGGGCCGCATCACGCACTTCGTGGGCTCGGAACGCGACATCGGGCAGGAACTGAAGCTGCGGGATCAGCTGGTGCACAGCGAGCGGCTGTCGGCGATCGGCGAGCTCGTCGCCGGCGTGGCGCACGAGATCAACAATCCGCTGCAGACGATTATCGGGTCCGTGGAACTGCTCCTCGAGGACCGGGCCGACACCGGGGCCCGGCACGACCTGGAGGTCGTCCGGCGGGAAGCGGCGCGCGCGGGGCAGATCGTCCGCAACCTGCTCTCTTTCGTGCGCCGGAGCGCCCCGGATCGTGCCAGCGCCGATCTCAACGACATCGTCCGATCGGTCGTGGAGCTCAGGGGCTATCACCTGCAGCAGCGCAACATCACGCTGGCGACCGACCTGCAGAGCGCGGCATCGCCCGTTCTCGTCAACCGGGAGGAGATTCAGCAGATCATCCTCAACCTGATGCTGAACGCGGAGCAGGCGATGCTCGCCGCCGGCCGGGGCAGCACGATCACCATCCGGTCCCTGTCCGAAGGCAGCAGTCACATCGTGGAGGTGGCAGACGACGGGCCGGGTGTGAGCGGAGAGATGCGCGGGCGTATCTTCGAACCGTTCTTCACGACCAAGGACGTCGGGCAGGGCACGGGTCTGGGCTTGTCGATTTCGCACGGGATCGCTTCCGCGCACGGCGGATCGCTGACGCTCTGCCACGGCGGCACCGGCGCCTGCTTCAGGTTGACCCTGCCCGCGCTCGAGCCGGTGTCGCGTCCAGCCGATGTGCCGCTGCCCGCAGTCGCGTCGCGGCGTGCGCTCATCGTGGATGACGAGGCGCCGATCCGGAAGCTGCTTGCACGCCTGCTCGAACGGCGCGGATTCGACGTGCTCGAAGCCAACACCGCGGATGCGGCGCTCGCGGTCGCCGACGGAGCTGCGCTCGCGCTGGTGCTCTGTGATGTGCGGCTGCCGGGGGTGGACGGAAGGGAGCTGCACCGGATGCTCCTGGTGCGGCATCCGGAGTTCGAGCGCGCGTTCGTGTTCATCACGGGCGATCGTTCGGCGATTGACGCCGACGAGCGCCTTCGCGATGTGCCTGTGTTGATCAAGCCGTTCACCGCGGCGGATCTGCAGGCCGTGCTCACGTCGCTGGGGCTCGAGGAGGTCGTTGCCTAGCTCCAGCTCTCAGCTCCTGGCTTGCCGCTTCCGGCTTCCGCGGCTCTCCGGCTTCCGCTTGGGCGTCGTCGCCGGCGGCATTGCTCGCGTCCAGCGGAAATCGAGCGCATGCGCCTGAACGGCCTGCTGACCCTGGAACCGATAGCTGATGGCTGATAGCTGTCAGCACTCAGCTACTGTCCCGCTTTCTTCCTCGCCGCGATATCGTCCTTCAACATCGGGTTCACTTTGAACCCCGCCTTTTCGGCGGCCTTGACGCTCCGTTCGGCATCCTCGAAGCGCCCGGTCTGGAGGTAGACCACCGCCAGGTTGCTGTGTGCCTCGCCGATCTTGGGGTCCGCCGCGAGGGCCGCCTTGTATTCGCGTTCCGCGTCCGCGAGTCGGCCGAGCCTGAACAAGGCGCTTCCGAGCGCGAGCGAGACGTAGGAAGGGACGGATACGTCGATCGACATATTCGTGCCGCGCTGGATATTGTCCTGCATCTGCCGCCGCGTTTCGTACAACTGCCGAAGTGTTTCGCCACTCTGCACGGTCTGCGGGCCGGACTGATACTGCCGAATCAACTCGTCCAGTTCGGTGACACGGTCGCGGCGGTGCTGCTGCGCATCCTGCGCATTCGAGAACAGTCTGCCCGCATCGGTTTGATAGAGGTCGCGGCATTTCGTGAGCGCAGCGGCGGCCTCGGCGTATTTCTTCTGGGGCATGTACGCGCGGCCAAGCGCGTAGTATGCCATCTCGAACGTTGGGTCAATCTCGAGCGCACGGCTGAATGCGGCCGCGGCCTTCTCCCACTGCTCCGAGCGCAACTCCTCCAAGCCGAGTTTGTAGTGCGGCATGGCGCGGCCACGGTCCTGATTGCGTTGCTGTTGCGCGAACGCGATGCTCCCGGAACAGAGGATGAGGGCGATCAGCCAGGCGAGCGTCAGGCGCATGGTGTTCCTCCGATCGATGAGGCCTGAAAAAAAGGCCCCGCGGGCCAAAGCCCGCGGGGCGCGTGAGAGCCGGAACCGCGAACGCCGGTTAGAACAGGAACTTCACGCCGATACGTGCCTGTATTGGAATCTGGAACTGGTTGTCCATCAGGAATCGCGGATCCTTCTCGATTCCCTCCGCCGCGATGAGCGACGCCAGCGTCTGACGGCCCGAGTAGAAGAGCGCCTCGTCCGGCGTGACGCCGTCGACCTTCTGATACGTCGAGAACCGGCCGACCGCCGTGCTCTGGTTGAACAGATTCAGCACGTTGAGGCCGATCTGGAGGCGCCGGGCGCCGCCCGCGTTGAAGGAGTGCTGGATCGAAACGTCGGTCTGCGAGTAGACCGGCGTGCGCCCATCGCTACCGCGTCCCAGGTACTGGACTGGGTAGTTACTCGTTGGGAAGATGCCGATTTCGCGCGTCACCGGCAGGCCGCTCGCGACGAATTCATTCAGCCCGATGCTGGTGCCGAAGGGCAGCTGGTAGATGAACTGCGTCTTGAACTGGCTCGGTCGATCCGTAGCGAGCGGGCCGAACGAGGCCTTTCCGCCGTCGCGGAACATCATCATCGGATAGTCATAGCCACGTCCCACGTTCGGGTCCGTGCGGCCATTTTCGTCCGACTGCGACAGTCCGGAGTAGTTGCCATACAGGCGGCTCCACAGGTAGCTGGTGCGGAGATACCACCGGTCCGCAAATCGCTTTTCCACTGAGAGCTCGACACTGTCGTAGTCCCGCTTCGCTTTCGGCAACGCCACTTTCGGATCGGTGAAGGCGAGCGCGGTGAGGTTTTCACCGGGGTTCGCAATCACGTACCCTTCACTGCCGTCGGGCGTGAGGAAGCCGGTGTCGTCGATGGCGCGGTCGAGCTGCTTGTGCACGTAGTGGACGCCAAGCGCCACGACACTGCTCAGCTGGTGGTCGAGTCCGAACGTTGCCTCCTGCTGCTTCATCGGCTTCAGGTTCGGATCGATCGAATCGGAGTCCAGTGAGACCGCGCGGAAGTCGATCGGTCCGCGGATGAGCGTGCCTGCGCACGCCGGCGGGCAGCCCGAGCCGCTCACGAGCGTGGTGTAGTCTGGCTGGTCGAGGGCGTAGTAGTACTCGAGCCATTTGTCGCCGCCGAACGACCCCCGCGGCAGCTCGAGTTTGAAGATGTCGTAGAACACGCCCCACGAGCCGAACGCCTTCCACTTGCCGTCGCCGTTGATGTCGTACGCGAACCCGGCGCGCGGCGCCAGCTTGTCGCTGAACTTGAAGTCAATCCCGTTTTTGGGCAGCCCCGGGCCCTTGGCGTACAGCGGCACCTGCTCGTGCTCAGTGCGGAGGCCGGCATTGATTGTCAGCCGGCTGCCGACCGTCCAGGCATCCTGGAGGAACAGCCCGATGTTGGTCGTATGAACCTGTCCCTCGGTAATGAAGCCTCGCTTCGGGTCCACGCCGTTGCTTCGGACCGAATAATAGCCGTAGGTGCCGCGTTTGACCGGCGACCCGCTCGACAGCGCCTTGTCCCAGTTGATCGTCACCCGGTTGCGTGACTCGCCGCTCAGCACGTCGTTGCCAACCCGGTCGGCCTGGACGCCGAACTTGAACTGGTGATCGCCGCCAGCCTTGAGATACCAGGTGCCGTCCGCCTGGAAGTTCGCACGTGTCTGCTGGTCGCGCTCGACCTTGGTGTTCGACGGGATCGAGGTAAAGCCTGTCGCGTGCTGCAGGCTTGCCGGCACGTCGAGGAACCCGATGTTGTTCGTGCTCAGCCAGCGGAAGAGCGGCTGCTCCGTGACCTTCGAGTCGTGCTGGTCTGAGCTGTAGTAGCCGCCGCGCACGCCGAAGAACAGTCTCTGCGACGCCGTCCAGTCGATATTGGCCGATACGGAATAATTCGGAAACACGGACTCCTTGCCGTAGTTAGTATCCGAGCGGTCCGTACCCGAAAGCGAGGGCAGCAGACCCTTGGTCTTGCTCCAGCTGTTGTTGTAGGCGACCCGCCCACGGAGGCGGTCCGACAGCTGACTGGTGACATTCGCCGTCGCGTACTGCGTCTGCTGTTTCTGATCGGTCGAAAACGTTCCGGCGTTCGGATTGGCCGCCGTCGACGGATTCACGTCGCGATGCGATGACGTGAGCGCCGGCTGGTACGCGCCGAAAAACCACATCCGATTGCTGACGATCGGGCCTCCGAGCCCAAACCCGGGTTCCACGCGATTCGTGGAGTCC
>JBBWZJ010000156.1:0-17262 GCA_039648985.1 Acidobacteriota bacterium
CGCACGGGCCGGGATGGGCGCCGACGCCGCTGATTACGACGGCTCGGGACGGCAGAGCCTCGTCATCGGCAACTTCTCGAACGAGATGATGGCACTCTACTCGAACGAAGGGACGGGCCTCTTCATCGACGAGGCCCCGACATCCACGATTGGGAAGGCTTCCCTCCTGACCTTGACCTTCGGGTGCTTCTTCTTCGATTTCGACATGGACGGGCTGCTCGACATCTTCGCGGCGAACGGGCATGTGGCCGACGACATCAGCACCGTGCAGCCGCGCGTCACGTACGCGGAGCCGGCTCACCTGTTCCGGAACCTCGGGAGCAAGAAATTCGAGGAGGTGACGGCCACAGCCGGTGCCGCGCTTCGCCAGCCGGTCGTCGCGCGAGGCGCCGCGTACGCCGACTACGACAACGACGGCGATCTCGACGTTCTCGTGACGACGAACAACGGTCCCGCGCGGCTGCTGCGCAACGACGGCGGCAACAGGAACCACAGCATCCGCATCCGGGCGGTGGGAACGGCCTCGAACCGCGACGCCATCGGCGCGCGGATCCGGGTCCTTACCGATAGCGGCGCGTCGATCTCCAGCATGGTCAAGACCGGGTCGAGCTACTGTTCCCAGAGCGAGCTTCCCGTCACCGTGGGGCTGGGCGCGCGAACCACGATCAAGGCGGTCGAGGTGACCTGGCCGACCGGGCGCAAGGAGACCGTCACCGGCGTGCGGGCAGACGAGGCGATCACCATCGAGGAAGGCAAAGGCGTCGTCGCGCACCTGCCGTTGCGGCGGAGCACGTAATGGGTGGAAAGACGTTAGCCACCGTGATCACGGCCGCGGCACTCGGATTCGCCGGGTGGCACGAAGGCCTGGCGACGCGCACGCTGCTCGCCCGAGGTCCCGCGGCGCCGCAGGCGTCCGGCACCAGCCGCGAGGCCGCCTACCGGGCAGTCAACATCGGCGTGGCACGCCTCGAGCAATACGACTTCGACGCGGCCGCTGCATCGTTCCAGGACGCGCTGCGCGTCGCCCCCGACCTGCCGCTGGCGCACCTCGACCTCGCACTGGCGCTCTTCTACGGCGGCAAGCCGGACGCGGCCCGGATCGAAGCCGAAGCCGCGGCCGCGAAGCTGTCGCTCCCGCAGCCGCACTACCTGCTCGGACTCATCGCACGGGCGCAGGACCGGCCCGAGGACGCCGTGCGGGCATTTCGGAAGGCGCTCGAGCTCGACCCCGCCGACGTCGGTACGAAGGTCAATCTGGGTCAGGTGTACACGCAGCAGCGGCAGTACGCGCAGGCCATCACTCTGCTGCGCGAAGCCATCGCGACCGAGCCCTATAACGCGACGGCGGCATACGGCCTCGCGATGGCGCTCACCCGCTCGGGTGACCCTGGCGGGCCGGCGGCGATGCAGCGTTTCGAAGCGCTTCGCAGCACGCCGTACGCGCGCACGTACTCGCAGACGTACCTCGAACAGGGCCAGTACGCCGAAGCGCTCGCCTCGACCGGCGCCGAACCCGACCTGGTGGACCCGGCGCCCCCGGCCGTCACCTTCGCGGATGCCACGGACGACGCGCTGCGCGGCTCCCGCCCCGCTGCCGCCGCAGCGCCCGGCAGCGTTGTCCTCGTGGATATCGACAACGACGGCGATCTCGACATCGTCGAGGGTGGGGCCGACGGGCTGCACCTGTTTCGCAACACCGCGGGCTCGTTCGCCGACGCGTCGGAAGGGGCCCTCGCCGCGCTTGTCACCGGTCCGGTGTCGATCGCGGCCGCCGGAGACTACGACAACGACGGACGTCCGGACCTGTTCGTCGGGACGGCTGGCGGAAACCGCCTGCTCCACCAGCGCGAGAACGGCACGTTCGAGAACGCGGCGGGAGCCGGGCTCGCGCCGTTCCCCCAGCGAGCGCGCTCGGCCGCTTTCGTGGACGTGGATCACGACGGCGATCTCGATCTCTATATTGTCGGGGAACCATCGCAGGACACCGCCGCGGCTGCTCCACGCAATCAACTGCTGCGCAACAACGGCAACGGCACGTTCACGGACATCACGACTGAGGCGCAGGTGGGCGCGGGACCGGCCGGCGGAATTGCCGTCGTGCCCACCGACTTCGACAACCGCCGGGACATCGATCTCCTGCTCGTCCGATCGAACGGCCGCCCCGTGCTGTTCCAGAACGTGCGCGATGGATCGTTCCGCGATGCGTCGACGGAGGCGGGGCTCCCGGGTGCCGCCGCCTACAGCGCCGTCGCGGCGGGTGATATCAACAAGGACGGATTCACCGATTTCTTCTTCGGGCGCCCCGATGTTCCGGGTGTCTTCGCGATGAGCGACGGTCACGGCCGCTTCGTCACCCGGGACGCGCCTGCGGAATCGGCAGCAGCTGTCGCGGCGGCCTTCATCGACTACGACAACGACGGGCTCATCGACCTGCTCGTGATCCGGCGGGGCGGGTCTCGCGTGTTCCGTAACCTCGGCGATCGCTGGGCCGACATGACGAGCCGCGCCGGGCTCGACACGCCGGCTCTCCAGCTGCCGGCGTCGAGCGGGATCCAGGCCGCTGCGGTCGGGGATCTGGACGGCGACGGCGACACCGATGTGCTGCTGCGCCTTGCAACCGGTGCGCTGCGGGTGTGGAAGAACGAGGGCGGAAACAAACTCCATTCGCTCCGGGTGCGCCTCGAGGCGCAGCAGAGCAACCGGAGCGGTGCGGGGACGAAGATTGACATCCGCGCCGGCAGCCTGCGGCAGCGCTTCGAATCATCCGCGGCAGTCCCGGCGGCAGCGCCGGCCGACATCATATTCGGCCTGGGCACACGACCCGGCGCCGACGTCGTCCGCGTCCTGTGGCCCTCCGGGACCGTGCAGGCCGAAGTGCCCCAGGCACCACAGGCGCCTGGCATGCCGACAGTGATGGTCACGGAACTGAACAGGAAACCATCCTCCTGCCCGTACCTTTTCACGTGGAATGGATCCGCCTTCCAGTTCGTCACCGACTTCATGGGAGGCGGGGAGCTCGGCTACTGGCTGGCGCCCGGTGAGCACGCGGCACCCGATCCCGACGAATACGTCCGCATCGGAGCGGACCAGTTGCGGGCCCACGACGGACGGTACGATCTGCGGATCACCAACGAGCTCGAGGAGGCGCTCTTCGTCGACAAGATTCAGCTCGTCGCCGTTGACCATCCCGAAGGCGTCGCTGTGTTTCCGAACGAAGGGCTCAAGGAAGCGCCGCTGCCGCCGTTTACGCTGACGACGACGCGTGGAGCGCACCCGCCGGTGTCGGCAGTCGACGATCACGGCCACGACCTGCGGTCACGGCTGTCTGCGGTGGACCGTGTCTACGCTGACGATTTCCCGCTCATCCAGCCCCGCGGATACGCCGAGCGGCACACGCTGACGCTGGATCTCGGACCGGACGCGAATCGTGCCGTGCTGCTGATGACCGGCTGGACCGACTATGCCTTCTCGAGCGACAACATCGCGGGATTTCAGCAGGGCCTCGTTCTCAAGGCACCGGCGCTCGAGGCGAAGAACGCGGACGGGACCTGGCGCACGGTCGTTGCAGACATCGGGATACCTGTCGGCCGCCCGCAGACCGTCGTCGTCGATCTGCGCGGCAAGCTCGCCGGCGCGCGCGAGGTACGGGTCGTGACGAACATGCGGGTTTACTGGGACCAGGTCCTGGTCGACACCTCGGGGATCAACGAGAGTACCAAGATCACCCGCCTCGATCCGGCGTCTGCGGATCTCCACTGGCGGGGCTTCTCGGCCGAGATCACGCCGGACGGCCGCGAGCCCTACCTGTATGACTACAACCGGGTGAGTCGCGACGCGAACTGGAAGGTGATGCCCGGACGTTATACCCGGGAGGGGGATGTCCGGCCGCTGCTCCGTGCGTCCGACGACATGTTCGTGGTGTCCCGGCCCGGCGACGAAATCGCACTGTCGTTCGATGCGTCGGCGCTGCCGGCGCTCCCCACCGGCTGGGCCCGCACGTTTCTGCTCTATGCGGACGGCTTCAGCAAGGAGATGGACATCAATTCCGCGAGCCCGCACGATGCCGGGCCGCTGCCGTTCCACGCGATGACGCAGTATCCCTATTCCGCAAGCGAACACTATCCGCGGACCGCTCGCCATCTGGAGTACCTGGCGCGGTACAACACCCGCGTCGTGCACAGCGAGCTGCCGCCGCTCGCCATCGCGGGGCGCTGAGGCGGTCGCCATCATGGATCACACCTCAACGCTGCGCTATTCCGCCGCCGCCTGTCAGACGGATCTGCCGAATCCACTCGAGCGTTCGCAGATGCGCGCGAACACCGACCGCATGCTGTCGATGATCGATTCGGCGGTCGCCGGCAGCGCACCGTTCCTGCCCGTTCGTCTGGTGGTCTTCCCCGAGTTCGCGCACGCCGCGCCGGTCTTCCCCACTGCCGCCGAGCTGCTCGCGAGGCTCGCGGTGCCGATTCCGAATGAGCACACGGACCGCCTCCACGCCAAGGCGCGCGAGCACGGCATCTACATCCAGAGTGGATCGATGCTCGAAGCCGATCCGGGCTGGCCGGGTGTCGTCTTCAACACCACGTCCCTCATCGGCCCGGAGGGACTCCTCTACAAGTACCGCAAGGTGAACCCGTGGATTCCGTACGAGGTGCACGCGAGTCCCCACGAGCTGGAGGGCTATACCGATCCGCTATTTCCGGTCGCGGACACGCCGATCGGCCGCATCGGCTGCGCCATCTGCTACGACTGGCTCTTTCCCGAGGCGATTCGACAACTCGCGGCCAACGGTGCCGAGGTCCTGCTCCGCGTGTCGGCTTATATGGATCCCTGGGGCGCCACGGAGCCCATGAACTGGTGGACGACTGTCAACCGGTGCCGGGCCCTCGAGAACACCGCCTACGTCGTCGCCGCGAACCAGGGGGCGAGTCTGCGGCACTACCCGCCGTACTCATGGCCTGGCGGCAGCCAGGTGGTGGACTTCGATGGCCGGATGCTCGCAGAGGCGTCTCCGGGTCCCGGCGAACGGATTGTCGTCGCCCCGATCGACATCAGCGCGGTCCGCCACGAGCGGGCGACACGGCAGGGGCATCACATGCTCGCGCACCTCAGGACCGAGGCCTATCCGGTGTACGCCCGTCATCAGTACCCGCCGCGTGACGCCGGCGCGGGCACCGCCTCGTACGAGCGCAATCTCGAACTGATCGAGCGCGCGAAGCGCGAGTGCAGCCCGGACGGCCTGCCGTTCGTGCGGTGAGCGCCCGTCAGTCGGTCTCAGTGATCCGCTGCCGGTACACGTCCCCCGCATGATCGTACGCCGCACGGGCGGCATCGATCTCGCCAGCCTTGATCTTCGCGGCTTTCTGCGTCCAGCACTGGTTGACGGCATTCAGGCACCACTGCGCGCTCTGGCGCGAGGCCCGAATCGGCTTGCCGCCGATGACAGCAAACACCGGGTTGGTGTGCGACGAGGGCAGGATGCGGGCGGCGATCCAGCTGCTCCGGACGAGCGGCACATCGAATGTCAGCTTTCGGAGCGTTCCATCCGCGAGCAGCTTCTGCGTCGAGACAACCGCGCCGTTGACGACGATCTCCACCGGGACCTCCCGGGTGTTGCCGATTCTCGCGCGCTCCAGATCCCAGTACGGCTTCTCGTCGTACCGCGCCTGACGGATCGACTCGACCGGCGTGCTCTCGAGATTCGCGGCGGCCATGACGGTCACCTTGATCGTGCCCGGCGCGCCGAGTCTCAGTTCGCTGTCCCCGGCTCCGGCTTCGACGCCGCCGACGGTGAGGTCCATCAGGTGACTCTTCCCGTCGGACACGTAGTTGCGGCCTGCGCGGACGGCATCAATCCACTTGCGGTACGTGAGCGCCCCATCCACTTTCGCGTACGAGCGGGCCTGCCCCACGCGATCGTCCGTAATGCACGGGAAGTCCGTTTCGCCGCTGATCCGCGTTCGGAATCCGGCATTCAGGATGTGATACCAGATGTTCAGCTCCCAGACGTACGGCGTGTCTCCCGCCGAGATGAAATCCACAGTGTCGGGGTGCGTGACGTCCACGATGAACTCGTTCGCACCGATGCCGTCGAAGGCCGGCAGGTCGTAGTTGGGAAGCTCCCTGCTGCGGACTTCGAGGCCCCATCCCGAATGCGCGAAGCCGACAACGGCATTCTGTCCGCGAGCCCAGCGAAGCACGGGCATCGTCCATGTAGGCCAGTCCTCGATGCGACTGGTTCCAGGGTAGTCCTGGTCCTTGAGGCCGAGCAGCACCAGGTGACCCGCGTGGCTCGACGGAAAGCCGGAGACCTCGAGGTCGTAGTGCATCAACGTCGCTGCCGTCGACATCGGATGATCCGCGCCGCTGAAGAACTGCTTCTGGAAGTAGTAGGAAGGGCCCCAGGTCAGCACCGATGCGACCCGCAATGCTTCTCCCGTAATCTGCGGCCACATGTCTTTCGGCAGGACGCCTTCTGTCGGATTCTCGTAGTGGGAGCATCCCGCTGAATGGATGTGGTGATCACCGCCGTACCAGCCGTACCGCGAGGGGTCAATCCAGCGGACGAGATGAAAGAGCCACTCCTGCGGCCCGGCGAGCGCGACGTGCCTGACCTCGGGGACGTACTCGGGGCCCCTGGACACCGTCAGGGTGAACGAGCCATCGGGAAGGTTGATTGTGTCGCCGTCCGATCGATACACCTGCGGCTGGAAGTAAAAATCAGGCGCCAGCCGTTTCGACACGTTGGGGTAGAGGCGTTTGACGTCGTCCTGAATCAGGAATGCCGCAGTCGCCGGCTTTCCGGCTTCGTCCAGCACGCGCACACGCACCGGGTGCGACGGGACGATGGTGAACAACACGTCGACGTCGTTGCGGAACCCGATGTCCTGGGTGCCCTGGCCAACGTTGAACGCAAGGGAGGCGGTCCTCTGGCCGACATCGCGGCTGTAGATTTGAAGGATCACGTACTCGACTGCAAGGCCTGAGAGGCGCGGCCGCATCGGCGGGTCGGTGTAGATGGACATCTCGGCCCATCGGTCGCGAACCTGCGCCTCTGTGAGCGTCATGCGCGGCTCCGGATCGCCGACACCGCCGTGCGACGGGACGAACACACGTCCCGAGTTCGCGCTCTGGACCACGAGCGGGGCGGTGACGCCGGCGTCGTTGAGCACCTTGACCAGGAAGATACGCGTGCCGCCCTGGACGAGCTCCGGACGGGCAAGCCCCTGCTCCACCTTCACGCGGCTCTCCGGGTTGATGTGCACTGTCGCGAGCACGCGTCGATCGAGCGCGGCCTGGATGCGCGCGACGGCCTCGGCCTCGTTCTGGAGGGCGACGGCGTCATTGACCTCGTCGCGGTCCGTCGTCGACAGGGGCTCGCCAAGATATGCGAGCGCGGTCTCGATGCGGCGCGCCTGCACGGCGAGCGGTTGCAGCGGGACCCCAAGGGGCGCAGGGGTATGTGCCTGCTCCTGCGCGCTCAGGCCGAGCGAGACAGCGAGCACGGCGAGCACGGCCGCGAGTGGCGCCGGAAAAACAGAGGGACGCTGCATGCGACCTTGTATGCGACCTCGACCTTGTCGTCAACCCGGAACTATCCAATGGAGTAAGCTTCCCCGCGGAGCGCGGGGGACGCGGTCCGGAGACCTTCTCGCACCATGCTCATCCTCGACGCACATCTCGACCTGGCCATGAACGCCCTCGAGTGGAACCGCGATCTCTCGCGCCCGGTCGACGAGATCCGCGCGCGGGAGCGCGACCGGCAGGACAAGCCGGATCGGGGACGCGGCACCGTGTCGCTGCCCGAGATGCGCCGCGGGCGTATCGGCCTCTGCGTCGCCACCCTCATCGCGCGGTACGTGGCGCCGGGGAATCCTCTCCAGGGCTGGCATTCGCCGGAGCAGGCATGGGCGATGACCCAGGGGCAGCTCGCGTGGTATCGCTCCATGGAAGAGCGCGGCGAGATTGTGCAGATCGCCGACGGCCCGTCGCTCGATGCCCACCTTCAGGCTTGGCGCACGCCGGGACCGGACGCGCCGATCGGCTATGTGCTCAGCCTCGAAGGGGCTGACTCGATCGTCACGCTCGCGCACCTCGAACGCGCGTACGAGCAGGGCCTTCGCGCGGTGGGCCCCGCCCACTACGGACCCGGCGTGTACGCGCAGGGAACGAATGCGACGGGCCCCATGGGCGCTCCAGGTCACGAGCTGCTGCGGGAGATGGAGCGACTCGGAATCATCCTCGACGTCACGCATCTCTGCGACGACAGTCTGCGCGATGCGCTCGATCATTTTTCGGGCGTCGTGTGGGCAAGCCACTCGAATTGCCGCTCGCTCGTGCCTCACGAGCGGCAGTTTTCGGACGACCAGATCCGCGAGCTCGTGCAGCGGGATGCCGTCATCGGCGTGGCGTTCGACGCGTGGATGCTGGTGCCGGGATGGGTCCGCGGACAATCGACGCCGGAGCGGTCGGGTGTGACTCTCAACACAGTTCTGGATCACATCGATCACATCTGCCAGATCGCCGGTAACGCGCGGCACTGTGGAATCGGCTCCGATCTCGACGGCGCGTTCGGCCGGGAACAATGTCCGTCCGACGTCCATACGATTGCCGATCTCGCGGGCATTCCGAACCTGCTGAAAGCTCGCGGCTACAGCGACGACGACGTCGGGCGGATCGCGCACGGCAATTTCATCCGGCTCCTCCGTAAGGCGTGGGACTAGTGGGCATGGCGCCTGCCGTCGAGCCGGCCGGGGGGCGCCGCAGCCGCGTGATCGCGCGCGTCATCCGCCGTGTGATTCCATTTGCCTTTCTCTGCTACGTCGTCGCCTACCTCGATCGGGTGAACGTGGGCTTTGCCGCGCAGGCGCTGCAGCGCGATCTGCACTTGAGCGACACGGCGTATGGCTTCGGCGCGGGCCTGTTCTTCTTCGGCTACTGCCTGTTCGAAGTCCCGAGCAACCTGATCCTCGAACGGGTCGGCGCGCGGCGCTGGATCGCCAGGATCATGATCGGCTGGGGGCTCGTCTCGATGGGGATGATGTTCGTGACCGGTCCGCGGTCGTTCTATTTCGCGCGCGTCCTCCTCGGCCTTGCCGAAGCCGGATTCTTTCCGGGCTTCGTCCTGTATCTGACGTACTGGATCCCCGCCGCGGATCGGGCGCGGACCGGCGCGTTGTTCATGATGGCGGCACCGGTCTCCATCATCCTCGGCGCGCCTGTTTCTGAGGCGTTGCTCGCGCTCGACGGCCGGATCGGCCTCCACGGCTGGCAGTGGCTGTTCGTGCTCGAGGGGCTCCCCGCCGTGATCCTGGGGATTCTCGCCCTGCGCGTGCTCACCGACCGGCCGGAGCAGGCGACGTGGCTGCCGGCCGCCGATCGTGAATGGCTGACACGGACCATGAACGATGAACACGCGGCCCGCGCGCACATCGGCCATGCGTCGCTCCGCCGCACGATGGCGAGCGGTCGCGTGTGGCTCCTCTGTGCGGTGTATTTCATGAACACGTCGGTGACCTACGGCATCTTCCTGTGGCTCCCCAAGATGCTTCGCCAGACATCGGGAACGGGCGGCTTCGCCCTGAGTGCGATGACCGCGATCCCGTTCACCGCGGCCCTCGTCGCCATGGTGCTGGTCGGGCGGCACTCGGACCGGACCGGCGAGCGGAAGTTCCATGTGGCGGCGTGCGCGATCACGGCGTCCGCCGGGCTGCTGCTGGCCGCGGCGTCTCAGCACAACATCTGGCTGCTCGTCCTCAGCTTCACGCTCTCCCAGATGGGCCAGCGATCTGTGATGAGCGTCTTCTGGGCGATTCCACCGCTGTTCCTGGGCGGCACGGGCGCAGCCGCCGGCATCGGCCTCATCAACGCGCTCGGGAATCTGGGCGGCGCGGCAGGACCTTCGATGATGGGATGGCTGCGCGACGCCACGGGCGGGTATGTCGGAGGGCTCCTCGTCCTTGCCGCAGTCCTGATCGTCGAAGCGATCAGCGTGAGCCTGCTTCGTCTGCCGCGGCCCGAGGTCGCCACCGGGGCCGTCGGCAGCGTTTGAGCGTCCTGCCGCGAGGCGATACACTTCCGCGTACGTAGGGCGCGTACGTAGGGCGCAGCTTTAGCTGCGCCGGATCCGCGTGGGGCTCCGCGCTACGTCGAATTGGGAAACGTCCACACATGCAGACCCTCTCACGTTTACTCCTCATCCTGCTGACGATGACGCCGGGCGCCTACACTCAGACGGCGTCGAGCAAACCTCTCGACGTCTACTTCATCGACGTCGAAGGTGGGCAGGCGACCCTCCTCGTGTCGCCAGCAGGGCAGGCGATGCTCATTGACGCCGGCTGGCCGGGTTTCGCCGGACGGGACGCCGGCCGCATCGAAGCCGCGATGAAGCAGGCGCACGTGTCGCGCCTCGACTACGTCCTCGTGACCCACTATCACACCGATCATGTCG
The DNA here is from genome assembly GCA_039648985.1 of Acidobacteriota bacterium. Classification (GTDB taxonomy): domain Bacteria; phylum Acidobacteriota; class Vicinamibacteria; order Vicinamibacterales; family 2-12-FULL-66-21; genus JALZOC01. The sequence continues at coordinate 10,451 of JBBWZJ010000156.1, forward strand.
GGGGGGTGGCGGCCCTCGCGGCACGCGTGCCGATTGGCACGTTCATCGATCACGGCGCGACGGTCGAGAGCAGCACGGATCCCGGCTACACGGCGTACCTCGAAGCCCGGAAGCGTGGGAAGAACCTTCAGGCCAAACCGGGTGACAGGATTCCGGTTGCCGGCCTCGACGTCACGGTGGTGGCCTCGAACGGCGAGACAATCAAGTCGCCGCTGCCCGGGGCCGGCGCATCGAATCCGCTCTGTGCGGCCTACAAGCCTCAGCCCGCAGACGCCTCGGAGAACGCCCGTTCCGTCGGCGTGGTGATTGCGTTCGGCCGGTTCCGGATGCTCGATCTGGGCGACCTCACCTGGAATGTCGAACACGACCTGGCGTGCCCGTCGAATCTGATCGGCCCAATCGATCTTTACCTCACGACCCATCACGGCAACCAGCAGTCCGGGCCGCCCGCACTCGTGCACGCCCTGAAACCGCGCGTCGCCATCATGAACAACGGCGCGGACAAGGGCGGCTCCCCCGCCGCCTGGCATATCGTCCGCGAGTCCCCGGGGCTCGAGGACTTCTGGCAGCTTCACACTGCCACGGCCGGCGGGCGCGATTCGAACGCGCCGGACGACTTCATCGCCAATCTGGATGAGACGACATCCAACATGATCAGGATGTCCGCGCGGCAGGACGGCAGCTTTACCGTGACGAACACCCGGAACAGCAAAACGAAGACGTACCCCGCCGGCGGTGCCCGTTGACGACCGCCATCACGGTCGAGGATCTCGACGGCGTTTACGCGGTGCCTCCACTCCCGCGGAAGCGCGACGCGAAACGGACACTGGATCTCGACGCCGCAGAGGCCGTCGCCGTGCACGTGCAGGCGGGGGGGATCACGCGCTACTTGTACGGCGGAAATGCGTTCCTGTACCACATCACCCTCGAGGAGTACGAAGGGCTCGCGGCATGGCTGGCCACGTTCGCCGCTCCCCGGTGGCCGATCCCAAGCGTGGGCCCATCGTTCGGGCGCGCAATCGATCAGGCCCGCGTGCTGCGGCGGCACTCCTTCCGCTGCGTGATGATGCTCCCGTGCGGCGATCCGCGGGATCCGGCCGGCATGGAAGCGGGGCTGCGCGAGATCTCCCAGGCCTGCGGGATGCCCCTCGTCGTGTACCTCAAGTCCGAGGACGGCTTCGGCAGCGACACGGAGCGCGGGCTCGACGCGGTGGGCCGGCTGGTGGACGACGGCGTTGCGGTGGCGATCAAATACGCCGTCGTGCGCGACGACGCACGGAAGGACGACTACCTGACCGGGCTGCTGCGGCGCGTAGACAGGCGGCGCGTCATCAGCGGAATGGGCGAGCGGCCTGCCGTGGTGCACCTGCGCGACTTCCAGCTGGGGGGCCTGACCACCGGCTCGGGATGCGTGGCCCCGCGTCGATGCAGTGGACTGTACGCGGCGGCCGCGCGGAAGGACTGGACACGCGCCGAGGCGTGCCGCGAAGCGTTCATGCCGCTCGAAGATCTCCGCGACGCCTGGGGGCCTGCGCGGGTGCTCCATCATGCGTCCGAGCTGGCCGGCATCGCGCCGTCGGGTCCGATCCCGCCGTTCGTCTCGATGCTGAGCGCCGGGCAGCTCCAACAGCTGGCGCCGGTCGCCGTTGCGCTGCGCCGGGAGGACGCATGAAGCCGCCGCGTCTGCAGCCGACCGATCTCCGCAGCTACCGGTGGTTCGGCAAGGACGACTTGCGGTCGTTCGGACACCGGTCGCGCGCGAAGCAATCCGGCTTCAGCGCCGAAGACATCACCGGCAAACCTGTCATTGCGATTCTCAACACCTGGAGCGACGCGAACCCCTGTCACGCACACTTCCGGATCCGCGCCGAGGAGGTGAAGCGTGGCATCTGGCAGGCGGGCGGCTTCCCGATGGAAATCCCGGTACTGACGCTTGGCGAAACGCTGATGAAGCCGAGCACGATGCTCTATCGGAACCTGCTGGCCATGGAGGCGGAGGAAGCGCTCCGTTCGTATCCGGCGGACGGGGCCATTCTGCTGGCAGGCTGCGACAAGACCGTTCCCGCCCTGGTCATGGGCGCGACGAGCGCGAATTTCCCGGCCCTGCTCGTCCCCGCAGGCCCGATGCTCCGCGGCAACTGGCGCGGCCAGATTCTCGGGTCCGGCAGCGACGTGTGGAAGTACTGGGCCGAGCGCCGGGCCGGCACGCTGGACGAGTGCTCGTGGCGGGAGATGGAGGACGGGATCGCGCGGTCCTACGGCACCTGCATGACGATGGGCACGGCCTCCACCATGGCGGCTGCAGTCGATGCACTCGGGCTCACGCTCCCGGGAGCGTCCTCGATTCCTGCGCCGGACTCGTCACACGCGCGCATGGCCAGCGCCAGCGGCCGGCGCATCGTCGAAATGGTCTGGGAGGACCTGACGCCGAAGCGCATCCTGACGACCGAGGCGTTCGAGAACGCCGTCACGGCGGCGATGGCACTGGGCGGATCGACAAACGCCATCATTCACCTGATCGCCATGGCGGGCCGGGCCGGCGCCCTGCTCGACCTCGATCGCTTCGATGCGCTGTCGCGCCGCACGCCGTTTCTCGCGAACATCCGCCCGTCGGGGCAGTTCCTGATGGAAGACTTCTATTACGCGGGCGGGTTGCGCGGCCTGCTTCACCGATTGCGCGATTGCCTGCACACCGACTGCATGACGGTCAACGGGCGGACACTCGGGGAGAACCTGGACGACGCGCCTGTGTGCAATGACGAGGTGATCGCCACGCGTGAGCGGCCGCTGGGGCCGGAAGGCGGCGTTGCGGTCCTCCGCGGGAATCTCGCGCCGAGCGGCGCTGTCATCAAGCACACCGCGGCCGACCGTCGCCTGCTGCAGCACGCGGGCCCCGCGGTGGTCTTTCACAACTACAACGATCTGGAAGCGCGGATCGACGACCCGCTCCTGCCGGTGACCGCGGATTCGGTCCTCGTGCTGCAGGACGCGGGACCGCTCGGCGCGCCCGGCATGCCGGAATGGGGGATGCTGCCCATTCCCAAGAAGCTCCTCGCGCAGGGCGTCCGCGACATGGTGCGGATCTCCGATGCACGGATGAGCGGCACGAGCTACGGCACCTGCGTGCTGCACGTCGCCCCCGAATCGTTCGTGGGCGGCCCCCTCGCGTTCGTGCGCGACGGCGACATCATCGAGCTCGACGTCCCGGCGCGGCGGCTCACGCTGCGGGTGTCAGACGAGGAGCTCGCGGCGCGGCGCGCCAACTGGACGCAGCGCGAGGTGCAGTACCCTCGGGGGTTCGGCCGTATGTACGCGCAGCACGTCACCCAGGCGGATCGCGGGTGCGATTTCGATTTCCTCGAGGGCACCGCGGCCATCGCCGAACCGGAGATTCACTGAACAGCGTTCAGCTATCAGCTGTCAACTTCACGCTTCCGGCTTCCCGCTTCCAGCTTCCCGCTTCCGGCTCTCAGCTTTCAGCTTTCAGCTCCGAGCTGACGCCTGACGGCGCTCAGGTGCGGGACTGCCGTTTACTTCGCCTCAGATCCCCGGGTACGCTTGCCCATCGTGGATGTCCATCTCGTCGACGGCACATACGAGCTGTTCCGGCACTACCATGCGGTCCCGCGCGCGCGGCTGCCCGACGGCACCGAAATCGGCGCCGTTCGCGGGGTGCTCGCGTCGCTGCTCGGCATGATTAACCGCGGCGCAACGCACGTGGCGGTCGCGACCGACCACGTCATCGAGTCGTTCCGGAACCGTCTCTGGCCCGGCTACAAGACCGGCGAGGGGATCGAGCCCGATCTCCTGTCGCAGTTCGTGCTGCTCGAAGAAGCCGTCGCCGCCCTGGGCATCGTGGTGTGGCCGATGATCGAATTCGAGGCGGACGACGCGCTGGCGGCGGGGGCGATGGCGGCCGGACGCGATCCCCGGGTAGAGCGCGTGTTCATCTGCACACCCGACAAGGACCTTGCGCAGTCGGTCGTCGGCGCCCGCATCGTCCAGCTGAATCGGCGGACCAACGTCGTGCGTGACGAAGCGGGGGTGGTCGCGAGGTTCGGTGTCCTGCCGGAATCCATCCCCGACTACCTCGCGCTCGTCGGGGATTCGGCCGACGGGTATCCCGGCCTTCCCGGATGGGGAGCGAAGTCGGCGGCTGCGGTGCTCGCACGGTTCACCCACCTTGAAAACATCCCGGATGACGCCAGCGACTGGCACGTGAACGCGGCCTCGGCACTCACGCTGGCGCGCACTCTCCATCGCGATCGGCGTCTCGCGCTGCTCTTCCGCGATCTGGCGACACTGCGCACCGATCTGTCACTCTTCGCGTCGGTTGACGAGCTCGCCTGGTCCGGGCCGACACCTGCGTTCCCCGCGCTTGGCACGCGTTTCGATTCGGCCGTCACGGAGCGGAAACCGGTTCGGGCGCCACGTACGAGGGACACATAATCCCGGCGGTGATAGCGGGCCCTCCCGGCGGCGCTAAAGCGCCGCCCTACGTACGTAGCGCCCTACGTAAGGCACGTAGCGCGCAGCTTCAGCTGCGCGGGCGGGATCGTACGTAGCGCGCCCACGTACGGTCCGTAGCGCGCAGCTTCAGCTGCGCAGGGGGTACCTCGTGGCTGCGCGACGATGACGGGCGAGCGCGAGCCGTCCATCGGCGAACTCGGGCTTATAATGGGGCGCTTTCGTTGATGACCCACCTCGATCCGCTGGCCCGTCGCGCGCGATGATTCACCTGGATCGTCCACGGTCGTCACGCGACCTGCTGCCTGCCATCGATAATCTCTTTGCGCTCTCTGCCGAGAAGATCCGATCGCTCGAGGCCACCTGGCAGGGGTCCGACGGGGCTCCGGTCTTCACCGTCCGCGGCCGCTATCAGGCCCGGGGATGGACGGAATGGACCGAAGGCTTCCGCTTCGGTTCGGCGCTCCTGCAGTTCGACGGCACGAACGACGCGGAGTTCCTCGATCTCGGGCGTTCGCGGACGATCGAACGGATGGCGTCTCATTTGACGCATGTCGGGGTCCACGATCACGGATTCAACAACGTCAGCACGTACGGCAACCTCCGCCGGCTCGCGCAGGAAGGGCGCATCGCCGCCGGTGACTGGGAGCGGCGCTTCTACGACCTCGCCCTGAAGGTCAGCGGCGCGGTTCAGGCGAGACGCTGGACGAGGCTGGAGGACGGCGGGTTCATCCACTCCTTCAACGGCGCACACTCGCTGTTCATCGACACCATGCGCTCGCTCCGCGCCCTGGCGCTCGCGCACCTGCTCGAGCAGCCGCTGATGGAAGAACAGGACGCGCGTGTGAGCCTGCTCGAACGCCTTGTGCACCACGCGCGGGCGACAGCACGGTACAACGTGTACTTCGGGCGGGGCCGCGACAGGTACGACGTCCGCGGGCGCACGTCGCACGAGAGCCTGTTCAACCCGGCGAACGGCACGTATCGCGGGCCGAGCACGCAGCAGGGGTACTCGCCGTTCAGCACGTGGACGCGCGGGCTTGCGTGGGCGATGGTCGGCTTCGCGGAGCAGATCGAGTTCCTCGCCATCCTGCCGGATGCCGCGCTCGAGGCCTGCGGCGGACGCGCCGATGTCGAGGCGATGATGCTGGAGGCGGCCCGCGCGACCTGCGATCACTACATCGAGATTGCGGCCGCGGACGGCGTGCCGTACTGGGACGCCGGGGCGCCGGGGCTTGCGGCGCTGGAGGATTGGGGCGAGCGCCCTGCCGATCCCTTCAATCCACACGAGCCCGTAGACAGTTCGGCGGCGGCGATCGCAGCCCAGGGGCTCCTGCGTCTCGCGCGGATTCTGAGTCGCAGCGGAGCGTCCGGCGCCGAGCGATACGAGCAGGCCGGACTCCGCGTTCTCGATACGCTGTTCGATCCGGGCGGACCCTACGTCAGCACCGACGGTGCGCATCAGGGGCTCCTGCTCCACTCGGTGTATCACTGGCCCAACGGCTGGGACTACGTCCCGCCTGGAGCCAAGACGCCGCGCGGGGAGTCGAGCCAGTGGGGCGACTACCATGCCCGCGAGGCTGCGGTGTATGTGAAGCGGCTCGCGGAGGGCGCACCCTACCTGACGTTTTTCGGCTCGGGCTCCGTATGAGCCGGGGCACTGCGCTCGTCACGGGCGGCACGCGAGGGATCGGCCTTGGCATCGCGACGGCCCTGGCGCGCGACGCGTGGGAGCTCGTCATCTGCGGCATGAGGGGGGAACACGAGGTCGCCGGCGTGCTCGACACGCTGCGGACGCACGGCACGGCCGTCCACTACGTCGCCGCCGATGTCGCGAGCGCGAGCGATCGCGCGCGTCTCGTGGACGCGGTGCGCGAGCGGTGCGGCGCTGTGACAGCCCTCGTCAACAACGCCGGGCGGGCGCCGCGGGTGCGTGCCGACATCCTTGCAGCCACGGAAGAGAGCTTCGACGAGGTCCTGCGCACGAACCTTCGCGGACCGTACTTCCTGACGCAGGCCATCGCACGCGACCAGCTGGCGCGCAAGCGCGAGGACCCGTCCTTCGACGCGTCGATCGTCTTCATCACGTCGGTCTCCGCAGAGATGGTGTCGGTCGGCCGGGGCGAATACTGCGTGAGCAAAGCGGGCTTGTCGATGGCGGCACGGCTCTTCGCCGCCCGACTCGCCGAGCACGGAATGCCGGTGTTCGAAGTACGACCCGGCATCGTGTCCACGGACATGACCGCCGGCGTCCGGGACTCCTACGACACAAGGATCGCCGACGGACTGGTTCCGGAGCGCCGCTGGGGCATGCCGGAAGACGTCGGCCGCGTCGTGGCCGCGCG
>JBBWZJ010000159.1:0-44630 GCA_039648985.1 Acidobacteriota bacterium
AAGCCGGAAGCCGGAAGCGGGAAGCGGGAAGCCAGCCTCCCGAATCCCGAATCCCGACTGCAAATCTTCTGCTACCATTCCCCGAATGAAGGCCCGTCTGCTGAAGAAGTTCGAAGATGAGATTCAGGCGCTCGACAAGGAGCTGAAGACCGAGCTCCCGAGGGAGATCCAGCGGGCGCGAGAGCTTGGGGACCTGCGCGAGAATGCCGAGTACCAGGCGGCGAAGGAGCGGCAGCGGCTCGTCGAGTCGCGCATCAGCATGCTGCAGAAGCGGGTCAGCGAGATCTCGCTGATGAACCTCGACAGGATTCCTCACGACCGCGTGGGCTTCGGATCCACCGTGCATCTCAAGGATGGAACCGGTCAGACGATCGTGTACCAGCTCGTCATGCCTGAGGACGCGAACGTCGAGCAGGGCCTGATTTCGACCGCCTCGCCGATCGGACGCGGCCTGCTCGGCAAGGAAGAAGGGGACGAGATCAACGTGATCGCGCCGAACGGCAGCCGTCGTTTCGAGCTCGTCAAAGTCATCACGATTCACGACGAGTAGAGTCCTTCGCGTGCCTTCCGTGATGACTCCCGACAGCCCGGAACGTTCCTACTCGACGCGGCTCCGCACGGCCGTGGTGCTGACAGGCTCCGGCACGGCGGCCGCTTACCATGCCGGGGTGCTTCGTGCGCTCCACGAAGCCGGCCTCAAAATCGATCTGGTGGCAGGGCGCGGCGCGGGCGCGATCGGCGCGTTCTTCGCCGCTGTCGATGGTGGCGCCAAGCTCTGGGATGCCGACGGCATCTGGAGGTCGAAGGCGGCGTCGCGCTTCTATGGGTGGCGCCCGGCGCTGCGCATCGCGGGGTGGGCGCTCGTCGCTGCAGGGATCATCTTCGCGGTGCCGCTCGCGCTTCTCGCGCTCGCGGTCGCGGTCGGCACGATCGGCCTCCTGCTCACGCTCGTGGGCCTGCAGGGCCCCGGCTCGCTGCTGCGCACGAGCTTCAGCGCGTGGATCGATGCCCTCTTTGCGCCGGCCGCGCTCCCGACCGTCATCCCCCGCCTCGTCCTGTTTGCGTTGCTTGTCGGTCTCGCGGCGCTCGCCGGCAGCGTCCTGTCGGCATCGCTCGGCGGGCGCGCGAAGCGCCGGACCGAGCATGGGACGATGTGGCGGCTGATCGGCTCGCCGCTGACGGCCGCCGGCCTCGTGGATCGCACGCTCGCCGAACTGTGGAACCTGATCAGGGGGGCGGCCCCCATTGCGGCCCCGCCCGCGCCCGAGCTCGGTCGCAAGTACGTCGAGCTCCTCTCCGACAATATAGGGCAGCCGGGCTTTCGCGAGCTGCTCGTGACCGTGCACGACATGGATGCGCGGCGAGACCTCGTGTTCGCGATGCTCGGCACCACGCACCGGCAGCGGTTCTTCGGCCGGCCGGGAGCGGCGGACAGCAGCGGCCGCGCGCTCGAGACCTTCGACCTCGCTGGCGTCGGCCGTGACCATGCGCTCGATGCGCTGGCGGGGGCGCTTGCCATCCCTGTGGCGACCGAGCCGCATCTCGCGAGCTTCTCGGCCGAAGGCGTGTGGCGCGGTGAAACGCACCGCGTCTGCGATCGCCCGGGCGCGCTGGCCCGCCTGCTTCAGGAGGTGGCGCTCGCCGGCGCCGAGCAGGTCATCCTGGTCAGCGCGTCGGCGCCCGCCGGGCGCGCGCACGAGCTCCGCGCCGGGCGCGGAGATCTCCGAGGCCGCGCGGGCGAGCAGCTCGGCGGGTTCGAGGCAGCGGGCCTGCGCGACGCCCTCGAGCAGTTCGACGGCCGCTTTGCGGGATTGTTCGTCATCCGGCCCGGACACAACCCGCTCGGGCCGCTCGATTTCGGCGGCGTCTACGACGAGCGATCCGACCGCACGCTCCCCCTCGCGGAGCTCACCGATCGCGGATACGGGGATGCCTACCGCCAGTTCATCGAGCCGGTGGTCGGCGCCGGCGGCGAGCGCATCGAAGCAGTCCATCCGGGCAATGGCGGCGGCGGACGCAACGTGCAGCTGTAGAGTACAAGGCGGACCTTAGAAGGGTGCCAGGGGTGCCAAAAGTGCCAGGGTGCCAGGGGTGCCAGGGTGCCAGGGGTGCCAGGGTGCCAGGGTGCCAGGGGTGCTGAAAGCTGATAGCTGATAGCTGATAGCTGATAGCTGATAGCTCGGCCGAGGCCGATCGTTTCCACGTGAGCCGCCATGAAGCCAGCCACCGAATTGATCGGCGGGGAAGGTGTCAACCACGACGCCGAGCCGCTCACCACGCCCGTCTACGAAACGACGACCTTCGTCTTCAAGAACGCGGCGGAGGTCCGCGCGTACAACGAGGGGAAGTCGTCGAAATTCCTCTACTCGCGGTATGCGAACCCGACCGTCCTCGCCGTCGAGGAGAAGATCGCGCGGCTCGAAGGCGCCGAGACCGCGCTCGTGCTGTCGAGCGGGCAGGCGGCCACGACAACCGCGCTGATGGCCCTGCTCAGCGCCGGTGACGAGGTGGTCTGCAGCGCCGCGATCTACGGCGGCACGTTCCATCTGCTCGGCGATCTGCTGGCCAGGTTCGGCATCCGCCCGCGGTTCGTGTCTCTCGAGCAGCTCGCGCAGCCCGGGACGCTCATCTCGGCCACCACCCGGCTGGTCTGGTTCGAGTCGCCGATCAATCCAACCCTCCGCTGTGTGGACATCGCCGCTGTGGCGGCCGCGTGCAAGGCCCGCAACGTCATCTCGGTGCTGGACAACACGTTCGCCAGCCCGATCAACCAGCAGCCGATCGCCCTCGGCGTCGATGTCGTGATGCACAGCGCGACGAAGTATCTGAACGGCCACAGCGACGTGACCGCCGGAGCGCTCGCCGGCACGGCCGCCCGGATGGCGCCGATCCTCGACGCGCGAAAGAAGCTCGGCACGGTGCTCGACCCGCACGCGGCGTACGCGCTCGGGCGGGGCATGAAGACACTCGCCGTCCGCGTCGAGCGACAGAACGCCAACGCCATGGCCGTCGCCCGGTGGCTCGCGGCGGATCGCCGCGTGCACAAGGTGTACTATCCGGGGCTGGAGACGCATCCCGACCACGCGCTCGCCAGAAAGCAGATGCGGGGATTCGGGGGTATGGTGTGCGTCGATCTCGGCGGCGGGTACGACCGCGCCGCTGCGTTCTTCGATCGGCTGCGGATCTTCCGGCGCGCCGCGAGCCTCGGCGGTGTCGAGAGCCTCTGCAGTCTGCCGGTCCTGACCTCGCAGTGGGGGCACTCGAAGGAGGAGCTCGCGAGCGCCGGCGTGACCGACAGCATGGCCCGACTCTCCGTGGGACTGGAGGATGCCGAGGACCTGATCGCGGACCTAAATTCGGCTCTGGCGGTCTAAAGACACCTTAGACCCGTATAGCCGAATCGTTTTACAGGTTTTACGCGTTTTAAGGGTTTTACGTAAAACCCTTAAAACCCTAAAACCCTAAAACCCGTTTACCGTGCCACCGGCTCCTTCTTCTTCTCCGTCGCCGGCTCCCGCAGGAACTGTTCGGCCATTTCCGCGATGCGGGTCGTGATTTCCGACGCCTGCAGCACTCCGAACTTCTGGCGGAACTTCTCGACCGGCACGACCGCCTTCGCCATCGCGCGATGCCCGCCCGCGCTGCCGATATCCGCAAACCACCGCTTCACGAACTCGCCGGCGTTGCGTGAGTAGCCCAGGTTTCGGACGCTGACGATGAAACAGCCGTTGACGACCCCGGCCACGATCGTCCATTTGACGTCTTCCAGTTGCAGGAAGAAATCAGCCGTGTAGGGGATGAAATCCTCCCGCGGGGCCTCCCCGATGAACGCGCAGAACACCTGCTCGCGCATGACGCCGCCCTGGCTCGCGCGCGTGACGTACTCGAGCCGCTCCAGTGTGATTTCCGCCCCTTCCATCTTGCGGATGAGGGCCGCATCGGCCAGCGGATAGAGGAACGTGAACGCCTCGAGGTCCACGCGGTTCGTGTGCCGCGCGAAGAACAGCGTGTCTGACTTGATCGCGTAGAGCATCGCTGTCGCCGTCCGCTCCGAGATGTTGACGTCCACGGCCCGGAGGTGCTCGGTCAGAATGGTGGATGTCGATCCGTAGTCAGCGCGGATGTCCTTGAACACGGTGCTGTATCCGGTCTGCTCGGGATGGTGATCGACGACGAGATCCACGCGTTCGAGCATCCCGCCGAAGTAGTGCGGCTGCACGTCCACGGTGGCAATCCGGTCGAATTCCTGAAACGACTGGGGCGTGACATGCTCCACATGGATGTCGAGCATGTTCGCCATCCGGAGGTTCTCGGGACGCGTCACCCCCTGGACGGCGCCGATGATCGCCGTCGTCTTCGTGCGCCGCAGCAGGTTGCGCAGCGCCAGCCCGCTGGCGAGCGCGTCGGGATCCGGATCGTTGTGCAGCAGAATGAGCACGCGATCTGCATCAGCGAAGTAGCGCTGGTATTGCTGCACCCGGGCCCGGGTCATGGAGCGGCTGAGCTCGGTAATCAGCGTCGGACGGATGAGCTCGTGGAGGTCAAGGTGCGTGACGTCGGGAAATTCCGCCTTCGCGGCGTCGAGCCCGCGGCCGTTCGTGTGCCCCGTATGCAGGATGTAAACGAGCGTGCCTCCCGCGTCGCGGATCGCGCCGAGCACTCTCTTCAGCGTCCGGCGGCCGTTGTCCTCGATGATGAAGCACGTGCTGGGAGAGATGTCGGCCTTGAGGTAGGTGTCCACCCGCCGCGGGTCGCCGGCGCTCGCCTCGATCCCCGCGTCGTGCAACCGGCGCGCGAGCGGCCGGCTTTCCACGAGGAAGTCGACTTCGAAGCTTGGCAGAAGGACCGCGTCGAGCGACCGGATGACGAGCTCGTCCTGACAGATGGCTACGACCCGCATGTCAGGGACGGTTTGTGAGCATGGCCAAACGTCCATTATACGCCGTCGCCAGAACGGGCCTCGCCGCGTGCGCCATCCGCCTGGCGCTTGCGGCCGGTTGTCTGGGGCTTGCAGCCGCCGACGCAGCCGCGCAGGAACCCGTGTGCGCGGCCTGCATTGCGCTCGACATCACGCCCGGGCAGGCGGCGCTCCTGCCGCCCCAGCTCGATGGCCGCGACGTCTTCGTGCGCGTGCCGGCCGGGGGCGAGACCACGGCGCGCGAGGCGCTGGCCGAGATCGCGCGGCGGGCCGGCCACGCCGGCCTCTTCATCTCCGGCGTCCTCTCGACGACGCTGCCCGGCGACCTGGTGGCGATGGCCGATCTCGTGCTCGTGGACCTGACGACGACGCCGGCGGATGATCCGCGGCAGGTCGCTTTCACCCTCAAGACACAGAGCACCGCCGTGCGCGCGGGTGGAAGGCCCGGCGTCCGTTTCGGAATCGTCGCCGCAGGAGCCGCCGCGTCGGCGCTCCTCGCGCAGGATCTGGCGCCGTACCTGGACATCGTCCTGTGGGTGGACGCCATGCCCGCGGGCACCGCGGGACCCGCGGCGTGGCGAACCTACGCCGCGCCTCCTGCGACGCTCGCTGCGGCGCTCGCGCCGACCGGCACACCCGGCGTCGAACGGTGGCTCTGGCGCATGCCGGCGGACGACCAGGCGGCAGGCCCGCTCATGGCGGCCGTCGTACAGGCTGCCCAGGCGCTTCCGGCGGGCCTCGTTCCGTCCGATCGGTATCGCGTCACGTGCGGCACCACTGTCGCCGCGACATATCAGAACCCCACGACGCTCGACGTCGTGGCCTTCGCGTCCTGCGCGTCGGAAGACGCCCTGTCGGTCACGCCGCCGGCGCCGGGTGTCCAGCACGTGCGCCTCGCCACGGGTGACTTCATCGTCAGGGTGCCGGCCCGTACCGGAGAGGATCAGTTCGCCGAGGGGGTGCAGGTGATTGGCGCCCGGTCTCTGAGCGTCGAGGAGATCGTCGCGCGGCACCAGGCGGCGGCTGCGCGTCAGACGGCGTCGGTCAAGACGCTCATTTCGCGCGGCACCCTGACGCTCTCGTTTGAAGCCCCGGGGTTCCCCGCGCCTGTGTCGATCAGTTCGGAGACCACGCTGTATGCCGGTGCCGGAGTGACGGAGCTCGAGCAGCGTGCGATCCGCGTCAACGGGATCGAGTTCAGAGGCGGCGGCGTCCCGCGGCTCCCGATCATCGAACCCGAGCGGGTGGCCTCGCCTCCGCTGACCATCACCCTCTCGGATGTCTACCGCTATCAGCTTGCCGGACGCGAGACGGTGGGCAAGACCCCGTGCTACGTCGTGCAGTTCGAGCCCGCGGGCGACGCGTCGCTCTTCCGCGGCCGCGCATGGATTGCGATGGACAGCTTCGCGATGGTACGCGTCGCGGCCGCGCAGACGCATCTGCGCGGCCCGATCGTGGCGTCGGAGCAGACGGACGACTTCGAGCAGGTCGCCGAGGGCGTGTGGCTGCTGGCCCGATCCGACGTCCGGCAGACGTACGAAGGGGCGTCCTACCGGACGCCGATTCACCGCGTGCTCTCGATGACGTCGCACGAGATCAACCCGCCGGACTTCACCGCCCGCCGGCAGGCGGCGATGGCGTCCGACAACGTGATGCTGCGCGACACGGCCGAGGGGTACCGGTATCTGAAGCGAAGCCGCCCGACCGCGGCCGGCACCGTGCAGGCGGAACCCGAGGTCGCCGGGCGTGCGAACCGCGTGCGCACGCTCGCGGTCGGCGTGATCCTGGATCCGAATATTTCCGTCCCGCTTCCGTTCGCGGGCCTGAGTTACGTCGACTTCGACCTGTTCCACACCGGCACGCAGCTGAGCGTGTTCTTCGGCGGAACATACGGACAGCTCGCCTTCTCGGCGCCGTCGCTCGGCGGCACGCGCTGGCAGCTCGCCGGCCGCGCCTTCGGCATCGCCTCCTCGTACAACGATCGCGCGTTCGTGGGCGGCCGTGAAATCTATGCCGAGAACATCCGGCAGCGCCCGGCGCAGGCCTCCGTCTGGCTCCTCCGATCGCTCACGCCGCGCATCTCCGTGCGCCTGGGGTACGACCTGGACTACACGCAGCTGGCGCGCGGCGACCTGACCGGCCCGGCGTTCATGGTCCCGGCCAATCAGGTCGTGCACGGCGCGCGGGTGGCGCTCGACGGGCAGCGGAGTGGCTGGAACAGTTCGATCTGGTGGAACCCGGCGATTCGGACAGGCTGGCACGCGTGGGGCGTTCCGGGGTCGCCGGAATCGATGGTCGCGCAGCGGGACTTCCAGCGGTACGGCGCCTCTCTGGCGCGCTCGGCGGTCCTCAGCCCGCGGCTCGTCGCCCGCGCGGAGGGCGCGTGGATGGCGGGGCGCGATCTCGATCGCTTCAGCCGCTACACATTCGGCACCTTCGACAACCGGCTGCGCGGCTACCCGTCGGCGCTCATCCGCTATGATCGGGGGGCCGTGCTCCGCACCGCGCTCGCCTGGTCGGCCGGCAAGCTGGCCCGGCTCGATGGATTCGTCGATTCGGCCGCCGTGCACGATCCCGGCTTCGGGCGCGGGCTGCGCAACTACACGGGGGTGGGCGCGGCGGCCGAAGTGCCAGCCCCGTTCGGCACGCTCGTCGCGCTCGAGTGGGGGTACGGCTTTCGCGGCGTGAACGGCAACGGTACTCTCGGCACCCAGGTCGTGCGCATCAGCGCGTTCAAGGTATTTTGAAGGTCATGAAGCGCCTCACCGCCGCGGTTCCACTCCTCGTGGCATCGGCCGTCGCGCTCGCCGCCGGCCAGCAGACGTTCCGCACGGAAGTGGATCTGGTGCACTTCTCGCTCGTGGTCACGGACAAGCAGGGCGCACCGATCACCGGTCTGACGGCGGCGGACTTCGAGGTGCTCGAAGCGGGCAAGCCGCAGGCGATCAAGTTCTTCGCCGCGGGGGACCCCGAGACCGCGCCTCCGCTGCACATTGGATTCCTGCTCGACACGAGCAGCAGCATGGAGGACGACATCAAGGACGTCCGGACCGCCGCGGTCAAGTTCCTCAACGCCATGGACCGCGCGGTGGACATCACGCTTGTCGATTTCGACACCGAGGTCCGCGTCGCGCGGTACGACGCGGCTGATTATCCGCGGCTCATCGAGCGGATTCGCGCGCGCAAGCCGGATGGCTACACGGCCCTCTATGACGCGCTCGGCGTGTATCTGAACGGCGCGGACGCGCAGTCGGGCCAGAAGGTCCTCATCATGTACACGGACGGGGGCGACACCAGGAGCGCGCTGAACCAGAAGGACGTCATCGATCTGCTGCGTGCGTCGGACGTCACGGTCTACGTCATCGGCTATCTCGAGCACCAGGGGTCGGCGGCCACGGCGCAGCGCCAGCAGCTCGAGCGGTTTGCGCAGATGACCGGCGGACAGGCGTTCTTCCCGGTGAGCGTCAAGGAAATCGACAAGATGTACGACAGGATCCAGCGCGAGATTGCCGCCCGCTACAGCCTCGGCTACACGTCGTCCGACGAACGCACCAATGGCGCCTGGCGCCGCGTCGAGATCCGGTTGAAGCGCCCCGATCTGAAGGGCGCACGCCTTCGGACGAGGGACGGCTACTTCGCCAAGTTCAAGGAGGCCAGCCGGCCCTAGCGCGTCCGACGGCAACGTGCGGCGTGCGACGTGCCACGTGTGGTACGATTTTCTGTTCGCATGGCCTCCAAATACGACCGCTTCAACCTGGTGACCGAGTTTCAGCTCCTCGGCGACCAGGCCCGCGCGATCGACGAGCTCGTCGAGGGGCTGGAGCGGGGGGATCCCGCCCAGGTGCTCCTCGGCGTCACCGGCTCTGGCAAGACCTTCACCATGGCGCAGTGCATTGCCCGGGTGAACCGGCCGACGCTCGTCATGGCCCACAACAAGACCCTCGCGGCGCAGCTCTATCAGGAGTTCAAGCGCTTCTTCCCCGAAAACGCCGTCGAGTACTTCGTCAGCTACTACGATTACTACCAGCCCGAAGCGTACGTCCCGACGACCGACTCGTACATCGAGAAAGAGGCCACGATCAACGACGAGATCGATCGCATGCGCCTCTCGGCGACCCGATCGCTGTTCGAGCGCCGGGACGTCATCATCGTGGCGAGCGTCTCATGCATCTACGGGCTGGGCTCGCCCGAGGCGTATTACGGGATGATGCTGCCCCTCGAGCGCGGCCAGCGCATCGATCGCGAACAGATC
Source organism: Acidobacteriota bacterium (assembly GCA_039648985.1). GTDB lineage: Bacteria > Acidobacteriota > Vicinamibacteria > Vicinamibacterales > 2-12-FULL-66-21 > JALZOC01. The sequence goes on from JBBWZJ010000159.1 coordinate 9,171, forward strand.
CTGAGGAAGCTCGTCGAGATTCAGTACGAGCGGAACGATCACGAGTTCGGCCGGGGCGTGTTCCGCGTCCGCGGCGACATCGTCGAGGTGCAACCGTCGTACGAAGACACCGCGCTCCGGATCGAGCTGTTCGGGGACGAAGTGGACGAGCTCATCACGTTCGATCCGCTGACGGGCAAGACGCTCCGCCGGCACGACAAGATCGCCATTTTCCCGAAGACGCATTTCGTCACGTCGCGCGATCGCACGAAGGCGGCTGTCGAGAGCATCAAGGAGGAGCTGACCTGGTACCGGACGCAGCTCGAGTCCGAAGGCAAGGTGCTCGAGGCACACAGGCTGCATCAGCGGACCATGTTCGACCTCGAGATGATCAAGGAGATCGGGTACTGCCACGGCATCGAGAACTACTCGCGGCACCTGACGGGCCGCGGGCCCGGGGATCCGCCGCCCACGCTGCTCGACTATCTCCCGGCCGACGCGGTCATCATGGTGGACGAGAGCCATCAGTCCGTCCCGCAGGTTCGCGGGATGTATCACGGCGATCGGTCGCGGAAGGAAGTGCTTGTCGCGTACGGGTTCCGGCTGCCGTCGGCGCTCGACAACCGGCCGCTGAACTTCGAGGAGTGGGAGGCGCGCGTCAATCAGCTCCTCTTCGTGTCCGCGACGCCCGGGCCTTATGAGCTGCGCCGCTCCGGCGGCGCGGTGGTCGAGCAGATCATCCGGCCGACCGGCCTGGTCGATCCGCCGATCGACATCCGCCCCGTGCGCGGGCAGGTGGACGACCTGCTGGCCGAGATCCGCGACCGCGTGTCGCGGCGCGAGCGGGTGCTCGTGACGACGCTGACGAAGCGCATGGCCGAGGACCTGACGCAGTACTATCAGGAGCTCGGGGTCAAGGTCCGCTACCTGCATTCCGACATCGATACGCTCGAACGGATCGAAATCCTGCGGGACCTCCGGCGCGGCGAGTTCGACGTCCTGGTGGGAATCAACCTGCTGCGGGAAGGGCTGGATCTGCCCGAAGTGTCGCTCGTGGCCATACTGGATGCCGACAAGGAAGGGTTTCTGCGTTCGAGCGGCTCCCTCATCCAGACGGTCGGCCGCGCCGCGCGCAACATCAACGGTCGCGCGATCATGTATGCGGACCGGATGACCGACTCGATGAAGACGGCCATCAGCGAGACGGACCGGCGCCGGCAGATCCAGGTGGCCTACAACCTCGAGCACGGCATCACGCCAGCCTCAATCGTGAAGAGCATCGACGACGTGATGTCGAGCGTGTACGAACGCGACTACGTCACCGTCCCGGCGGGCGACGAAGGGGACCTCTTCCGGACACACGGCGAGCTCGAGGCGCACATCACGGAACTGCAGGCCCAGATGAAATCCGCCGCCGCCAACCTGGAGTTCGAGAAAGCGGCCGCCCTGCGCGACCGCGTCAAGCAGCTGCGCACCCGCGAGCTGGGGCTCGCGGGGGGGCGCCGCTGATGGTCCAGCTGTTCACTGGCTGGATACAGGCGGCGCTGCTGGAAGTCCAGGAGTACGTCGGCATGGTCGGCAAGGTCGGCCGTGCGATGGTCACCCGCCCTTTCTACATGCGCGACGTCATCGAGCAGTTCGAGGCGATCGGGGTCGGCTCGCTCACCGTCGTCCTGCTGACGGGCATGTTCACCGGGATGGTGCTCGCGCTGCAGTCGGGCCTCACGCTTGATCAGTTCGGCGCGCGTTCGATGGTCGGCCGGCTCGTCAGCGCGTCGATGGTGAAGGAGCTCGGACCTGTCCTCACCGGACTGATGGTGGCCGGACGCGTCGGGTCGGGCATCGCGGCGGAGCTCGGATCGATGATGGTCACCGAGCAGATTGCGGCGCTTCGCGCCCTCGGGACCGATCCGATCCGGAAGCTCGTGCTCCCGCGGATTCTCGCAGGGCTGCTGATGGTGCCGCTCCTCACGGTCGTGTCGGGCGGCCTCGGCATGGTGGGCGCCTGGATCGTGACGGTGACCCAGCTGAAAGTCCCGTCGGGCGTGTACTGGAACAGCGTGGTGATGGGGCTCTACATCCAGGACGTCTGGATGGGGCTCATCAAGCCGTTCTTCATCGGCTTCACCATTGCGAGCATCGGCTGCCACGTGGGGCTGCGCACGCGTGGCGGGACCCAGGGGGTCGGCCGCGCGACGACGAACGCGGTCGTCGCCGCATCGGTGGCCGTTATCGCCGTCGATTTCCTCGTGACGAAGCTGCTCATCGCACTGATGTACTGATGGCCATACAGCCTGTCGCACGTCCGCCGCTCCTCGAAGAAGCGATGGCCCACGGCGGGCCGATCATCGTGTTCGACAAGGTGTGCCTCGCGTTCGACGAGAAGGAGATCCTCCGCAACGTGTCGTTCACGCTGCAGACCGGGCACACCAAGATCTTCCTCGGGGCCAGCGGCGCCGGCAAGTCCACGATCCTCCGCCTCATCCTCGGCCTGCTGAAGCCTGACACCGGCGTGATTTTCGTCAACGGCGAACGCGTGGACAACATGAGCGAAGACAACTTGATGAAGGTGCGGGCGGATCTCGGGATGGTGTTCCAGGAGGGGGCGCTCTTCGATTCGCTGACGGTCCGCGAGAACGTCGGGTACAAGCTGTTCGAGGAGACGAACGCGCCGATTGCGGACGTGAACGTCCGCGTCGAGGAGGTGCTCGGCTTCGTGGGGCTGTCGGAGTTCATCGATCGCATGCCCTCGGAACTGTCGGGGGGGCAGCGCCGCCGGGTCGCGATCGCCCGGGCCATGACGGCCAAGCCGCGCATCCTGCTTTACGACGAGCCGACGACCGGGCTCGACCCGATCACGTCGCTCACGATCGACGAAGAGGTCATCAAGCTGCGCGACCTCGAAGGCGTCAGCTCGATCGTCGTCACTCACCAGCTGCGCGACGCGTTCTTCGTCGCCGAGCACATGGCGCTCCGCGAGAACGGCAAGCTGCGGTTCGAGAAGGCCACGGCACGCAAGGCCGACGAGGCCGAGTTCATCATGCTCAAGGACGGCGAGATCGCCTTCGAGGGGAACGCCTCGGAGCTGCGCGCGGCGGCGCAGAAGGATTCGTACATCGACGCGTTTCTCTCGTAGGAAGGTTTCCAGACATGCCTCGCACGCGATCCCTCGCCTGGTCGGAACTGAAGATTGGCATCCTCGCCGTCGCCGCGCTGGTGCTCGCCGCCATGCTCGTCTTCGCCGTCGGCGGGCAGGGCGGGTTCTCGTGGCAGCGCTACGAGATCAAGGCCAAATTCCCCAACGTGCAGGGGCTCAAGACGGGCGCCGTGGTGCGCGTCGCCGGCGTGGACGTCGGACAGGTGACCGACGTGTCGTTCGTCGGGTCCGACGTGCAGGTGACACTCGGCGTGAACAATGAGAACACGGGCCGGATCACCGACCAGTCGCGGGCGTCCATCGGATCGCTCAGCCTGCTCGGCGAGCCGATCATCGAAATCAGCCCCTCGACGCAGGGGACACCGCTCAAGAACGGTGACTTCATCCAGACCGCGCGGACACCCGGACAGATCGCCGACGTCGCCGCAGGCGCCACGCAGACGCTCGACCAGGCGACCGGGCTCATCAAGGAGATCCGCAGCGGCAAGGGGACCGTGGGCAAGCTCTTCACGGACGATCGGATCTACAGGGAGCTGAACGAGTTCGTCGGATCCGCCCAGGCGGTCGCCACCGGGTTGAAGGAGGGGCGGGGCTCGCTCGGGATGCTGATCAAGGATCCGGCCGCGTACCGCCAGTTCAACCTGGCGCTCGGGAACCTCCAGGACATCACGCGCCGCATCAACGCCGGCGAGGGTAGCCTCGGCAAGCTGCTCAACGACGACGCGCTCGCCAGGTCGATGACGTCGGCCGGTGCGAGCGCGGACAAGATCCTCGGCGGCCTGCAGCGCGGCGAAGGCACGGCCGGGAAGCTGCTCACCGACCAGGCGCTCTGGAACCGCATCAACTCGCTGTCGGATCGCGTCGACAAGGTCATCGCCACGCTCGAGACGAACGACGGCACGGCCGGCCGCCTGCTGCACGACAAGGCGTTATATGAGAACATGAACGGCACGGCCAACGAACTGAAGCAGTTGATTGCCGACATCCGCAAGGACCCGAAGAAGTACCTCAACGTCCGGGTCAGCATCTTCTAACCGCTGGAGATCACATCATGGCAACACGCGACGACGACGGCGCGGCAGGCACGGTCATTCTGGCCTTCGTGCTCGGCACGATCACGGGGGCGGCTGTGGCGTTGTTGATGGCGCCGGCCTCCGGCGAGGAGACCCGGCGCGCGCTGGCCGACAAGGCCCGGGAAAGCCGCGAGGCGGCGGCAGAAGCGGCGCGGCAGGGCCGCGACATGGTGAATCGGGGCAAGGAGACGCTCACCTCCGCGATCGAGCGCGGGCGCGAGGCGTACGAACAGGCCCGCGGCGGGGCGACCGGCCCGGCGACCGGCGGCGGAGAGGATCTGTGACGAGCGGCTGGTCCGAGGTGTTTCTCGGCGTGATCGCGTCGGCGACGCTGATCATGGCGCTCATCCAGATCGGCGCGATTCTGGCGGCGCTGCGGCTCGCGAAGCAGGCGCAGCAGATGATCGCCTCGGTCCAGCAGGAAGTCCGGCCGCTCATCGCGAAGGCCAACGGTATCGCGGAGGAAGCCACGCGCACGGTTGCCCTCGCGACCGCCCAGGCGGAGAAGGTCGACCACGTCGTAACGGATCTGTCGCGGCGCGTCGAGGAAACCGCGGCCGTGCTGCAGGAGGCCATCATCACGCCCGCGCGCGAAGGGATGGCCATCGTGGCGGCGATCCGGGCCGGGCTCAGCGCCCTCGGTGGCTGGCGCGACCTGCGCCCGCGCCATCGTCGGCCTACCGACGAAGAAGATCCGCTGTTCATCGGCTAAATCACCACGCTTTACGGCAGAGTCGGACCGTGGTACAACGGGACCCTCACAACTTCCACAGTGGGGGCAGCCATGCACGTCAATTCGCTCCGGTTCGTCGGTCCGGCGGTGGTTCTTGCCGCGTTCGCCCTGCTCGTCGCCAAGCCCGCGCGCGCCGCGGAGGAATCGAAATCCGCCGGGGCCGTCAAGCAGCTGATCCAGATGCTCGATACGGCGAAGCTCGATTCGATCGCCGTCGCCGACCCCTCCTCCCCGAACAGCTTCATTGCCGCGATCTACATCCCCGAGACGCAGCTCCTCGTGGTGTCGGCGAAGTACTCCGCGCCCGCGCTGCTCGTGGACAAGATCAAGCTCGGCGACTATCGCGGCGTCTACATGGATCTGCACGCGGCAGGCACGAGCGGCACCAGAATCTTCGTCCAGGACATGGGCCCGGACGGCCTCATGTCGAGGTCCGAAAACGGCGACTCGTGGGAAGAGGCGGGTAAGACGACGATGTTCGACGGCCAGTGGAAGAAGTCCAAGTCGAGCGAAGCGGAGTATATGAAGACCTTCACGGACGCCGATGAGCGGTATGCGAAGATGCTGCTGCTGCTCGAGGCGCAGGCGAAGCAGGTGAAGAAGATCGGTTCGTAGCCCGGCGGTGGCGTTGCCCGGGCGCGGGGGCTTGGGCTACACTACGGACTTCCTCAGTTGGGCGCTTGGCTCAGTGGTAGAGCATCGCCTTCACACGGCGGGGGTCACTGGTTCGAATCCAGTAGCGCCCACCAACTTTTAAGGACCGTTTGCAACGAGTTTGCAACGGCCGGACGGACGAAAGGGGGGCACCGCACGGTGCCCCTTTTTTATGTCCCGGCAGCTTGGAGTCGGCGTTTCGTCCGCACCCGCCTGCGCCAGCAGGAGGGCAGGACCAGGAGCTTCATGCAGCGGCTTTACGCCAGATCGCCGCGCACTGATCGTGGACCCTGCTATTCGTGAGGTGAGTCAGCTATCCGAGCGGATAGAGAGCCACGCCGGCCGGAGTTCTTGCTCCCCAATTTTCCTGAGAAAACTTCCTAGTAGTCGCGGCGGACCCGCGGCACCTCCGTTGCCCTCCCACGGTACGCACCGTTTATCGAGTTCAACGGCGCGGTTCAATGGAGGTTCCAATGAGACTCAGGACAGTCACCATCACAATGCTGGCGGCGGTCACGCTGTTGACGACGATAGAGGCCGGTCCGCAGCGTGGGCGTCCGTCGACGCAACCCGGGAATGCGCGCAAGTCGAAGCCGCTCTTCGTTCATCGGGACGACGAAGGGCAGGCTGGCCGCGGCAGGAAGAAGGCCCGGCGAGCGGGCGAGCCCTCGACGATCGAGGTGTTCAAGGACTTCGACGCGTGGTGGGGCGAGAACCGTGACGGAGCGACGCTGGCTGCCCTCGGCAAGACGCCTGGGGTTGACTACTTCGTGCACCCGGTCAGCGAGCTGGCCGACGGCATTTCCCCCAACGCCGACGTCGTACTTCTCACGTCCAACAGCTGGGGTCAGCTTACCACGCGCAACGACGAGAATGCCCCGGCGGCCCAGGCGAACCTTGCCGCGTTCGTCGGTTCGGGTGGCGTGCTGATCGTCGATATGGGCGACAACGATGACACCGGCGGCTTCCTGGCGCCCGGCGCAGTCGGCACCCCGGCTCTGGTGTTTCCCGATGAGGAGTCCGACGCGACGCTCGCAGGGGCCGCGGCAGGGCCTGACGGAGTACTCGGTACCGCCGACGACCACCGCCTCGTACGCGGGCCGGACGGCGTCGCCGGCACCGCGGACGATCTTACGAACGAGAACATCGATGCCTGCTGCTACGTCGCCCATGGCAATCTCGAGAACGGGATCACGCTGCCACCCACAGCGAGGACCTTGATGACCGCACGGTTCGGCGGGGCCGCCACGCCCATCGTCGCGGAATATTGCATGGGATCCGGCCGCGTGATCCTCGACACCGTCACGAAAGAATTCGGCGCACACCAGCCGGAGGGTGTAGGCCCGAGCTACTTCCTGAGCGCCCTGCTTGCGTACGCGCTCGATCCCTCGGAGCACATCCCGTGTCAAATCAACGGCCTTCGGGAATCACTGCGGTGGATGGCGGCTTTCCAGCCCTTCGCTGACGGGCTTGACGCGAAGCTTCGCGTTGCGACCGCGGCCATCGAGAGCGGCCAAACCATCGCCGTGTGCGGTAAGCTCGGCGCCTTCAACAATGCCGTGCGCGCGCACACTCGAGCGCTGACGCCCGCCGTGGCAAACGACTGGATCGCGCGCGCCGGACGGGTGCGATCGGCGCTGGGCTGTTGAGGGTCCCAGGGGCTTCCGACGACCTGCGCAGAGCGGCGGGATCACGTTGGATGGATCACGGCGCGCCCGTTGGCGCGATTCAGCGATGGTTCGGGCATGCTAACATCAGCCAGACGAGCACGTATTTGGAACGGCGCAGGGCACCGAGCATGATGCGATGGCGGCGTACGACAAGTAGAGTGCAACGCCGTTCCAAACACGCAAACACAGACGGCCTCGGACGTCCACACCGCGGAACACGAGACGCAAGAAAACCGCGGTCGACCACGGTATGCGATCATGTAACGACGCTTCACACGGCCGGCGTCAGCGGTTCGACTCCACTACCGCCGACCAACTAAGTTCACGAATCGGCCTCACGAGAACGGCCCCGGCGCGGGGCCGTTGCGCTGTACGGGGCCGGTGCTAAGATTTCGCGAGGACTCACAAACGACCGATGCGCATCGCACACAACAATTCCGCCGTTCTGTCGCTGCTCCTGTGCGGCGCCGCCATGAGCCTGGCCGCGCAGCGCGCCACCGCGCCGATCGTGCTCGTGCAGGGGACGGAGGTCGGCGCGCCGACCTTCGCGCCCGGCGACACGCCCACCGGCGGCAACGGCCAGCCGGTGGACGGCATCGAGGGATCGTCTCGTGAGATGCTCAGCGTGCATATCCACGCGCACCTGGCGCTCTTCTCGAAGGGGCGGCAGATCGCCGTGCCGTACGGCATCGGGATCATCAAACCGTTCCAGCTGACGAACGGCTTCGTGGGGATGGGCAATGGATTCTACTGGCTGCACACGCACGATGCGACAGGCATCCTGCACATCGAATCACCCGACGCCCGAGCGTACACACTCGGAAACTTCTTCGACATCTGGGGGCAGCCGCTGAGCGCCGGCGAGGTCGCCGGGCTGAAGGGTCCCGTCAGCAGCTTCGTGGACGGCAAGCCGTATCGAGGCGACCCGCGCGGCATCGTGCTCGGCGCGCACATGCAGATCACGCTGGAGGTGGGCGATCCGGTCGTACCCCCGCCAGTCTACGTCTTCCCGAACGGCCTTTGATCCCGGGTCCCGGAACCACGAACCCCCGATCCCTGATCCCTGATCCCTGATCCCTGATCCCTGATCCCTGATCCCTGATTTCCAGCGGAGGCGCTGATGGGCTGGTGGAACCGCGGCAGCAAAGGCACGCCACCTGACCAGGCGGCGACGCTCGACCCGAACATGCCGCTCATCCGCCTCGAGGGCATCACCCGGGTGTTCAAGGGCGATTCGGGCGGTCACGACGCCGAGACACGGGCGCTCGATGACGTCTCGCTGGACATCGGGCGCGGTGAATACGTCTCGATTTCGGGGCCGTCCGGCTGCGGCAAGTCCACGCTGCTCTCGATTCTCGCGATGCTCGACGTACCGACGGCCGGACGATACTGGTTCGCTGGCCGGCGCATCGATCAACTCTCACCCGGTGAGAAGGCCCGGGTGCGCAACGTGGACGTCGGCCTGATCTTCCAGAGCTTCAACCTGATCGGCGACATGACCGTGTACGAGAACGTCGAGTACCCGCTGACGCTCAGAGGGATCGCCCGGGCTGACCGCCTCGCACGCGTCGATGCCGCACTCGGGCGTGTGGGACTGACTGCGCGGGCGAAGCAAAGGCCCGGCTCGCTCTCGGGCGGCCACCAGCAGCTGGTTGCGATCGCGCGGGCCATCGCGGGCCGGCCGCCGATCGTGCTGGCCGACGAGCCGACAGGGAACCTCGACTCGGAGAGCGGAGAGGCTGTGATTCGCATGCTGGAGGAACTGCACGCGAGCGGTTCGACAATCTGCATCGCGACGCACGATCCCCGGTACATCGCGCGCACGGCACGGCGGATCTATCTCTTCGATGGCCGAGTGGTCGGGGAGCCGATTGTGGGTTGATTGCGGTCTCGCAGCCGGCCGCGATGGTGCCGGCCGAAGCGCACACCGGGACGTAAGCTCGACGAACCGGAACGAACGGGCACGGTTCTCGCAAGCGCCGCCGCCAGAGGAGCTATTTCGCATGCGCACTCTGGTGCTCGCCCTCGTTGCTTCCATGATGCCGGGGCTCGCGGCGGCGCAGGCTCCTCCAGCGCCCGGCACCGCTGCCCCGGGCCCACCGCCACGCTGGGAGCGGAAAGCCGAACTGTCGCTCGTGTCTGCCGGCGGCAATACGGACACGCAGACGCTCGGGGCTGGAGCCTCAGTAACCTATCGGCCTGGCGCCTGGACGACGGAGGCGCGGGCGGCCTTGCTGCGGAGCAGCGCCAACGACGTCCTCACCGCCAAGTCCTTCCTCGCCGACCTGCGCGAAGCGCGCGCGCTGACGCCCCGCCTCGAGGTGTTCGGCCGCTTTGGCTACTTGAGCGACCCATTTGCCGGGATCGACCGGCGCTCGACGATCGATGCCGGCGCCGGCTACAAGCTCCTGACCGGTCCCGTACACGCGCTGCGCGTCGATGCCGGTCTGGGCTACTCGCGTGAAGCGAGAGTCACCGGAGAGGACCTGTCGTTTCCGCTGGCGAACTTCGGGACGGGCTACAAGTACCAAATCTCGAAGACGGCCGACCTCAGCGATGCCGCGATCCTGACGCTGCCGCTGGACAACGGGGATGCATGGCGGTTCGGGAACGCGTTTGCGTTGGCCGCCACGGTGACCCGGGTCCTCTCCGTGAAGCTGTCGCACGACGTGAAGTTCAATAATTCTCCTGTGCCGCTCTTCAAGAAGACAGATCGGCTCGTATCCGTCGCGCTGGTCGCGCGATTCTGACGCGCAGGCATCCGCGCAGCTGAAGCTGCGCGCGACGTACCGCACTACACCCGCGCAGCTGAAGGTGCGCGCTACGTACCTGCGCGCTACGTACCGCGCGCTGCGTAACGCGCTACGCACAGTACGTAGGGCGGGGCTTCAGCCCCGCCGGTTGCACGTATACTCTGACCGAGCGAACCTCGATTCTTCCCCTATGCTGACGCCTTGGTTGCCCGTGCGCGCCCGTTTACTGTGCCGATTCGCGGTTCTTGCACTGACGGCCGCGATAGTCCTCACGGCCGCCGGCTGCTCGAAAGCCGATACCGCTCAGGCCCGCAGCCGCGAAGGAACCGCAAAAGCCGTCAAGGTGGACGTGGTCAGGGAGGATCCCGTGCGCCGGGCCGTGGACGTGGTGGGCACGCTGGCGGCGGTCGACCAGGTGACCATCTCGTCCGAGGCGGACGGGAAGGTTCGCGCGATCCTCGCGGATCTTGGGGACCGGGTGAGGGCCGGGCAGGTGGTGGTGCAGCTGGACAGCGAAAAGCAGCAGTACACGTACGAGCAGCAGCAGGCGGCGCTCGCCCGGGCGCTCGCGCAATACGGCGCCACCGACCCACAGCATCTACCGGACAACGACAAGACCCCGGAAGTGCAGAAGGCGAACGCCGACCTGGTCCAGGCGACCCAGGCGTTCGACAGGGCCACCGAGCTTTTCAAGCGGACGCTCATCTCGCAGCAGGCGCTCGACGATGCGCAGGCCACGCTGCAGTCCAGGCGCGCGAGCTACAACGCCGCGCTCCAGAACGGCAGGAATCTGCGGGCCAGCATCCAGGCGTCCGAGGCCAGCATGAAGCTGGCCGGCCGCCAGTTCCGCGACACCGAGATCCGGGCTCCGTTCGACGGCTACGTCGAACGCCGCATGGTCAATCTCGGCGAACTGGTCAAGACGCAGGTGCCCGTGATGACGGTCGTCAGGCTGACGCCGTTGAAGGTCATCGCGGAAATTCCCGAGAAGATGGCCCCGTGGATCAGCGCAGGGCAGCCCGTGACGCTGCGGGTGGACGCCTATCCCGACAGGACGTTCACGGGCAAGGTGTCGCGCATCAGCCCGGGTGTGAACACCGCGACGCGCGCCTTTCCGTTCGAAGCGCTGGTGCCGAACGACGACACGGTCCTCAAGCCGGGCACGTTTGCGAGGGTCCACATCGAGAGCGGCAAGGTCGACAAGGTGCTCACGCTTCCATACGCGGCCCTGCAGTATCGCTACGGGGTCAACCGTGTGTTCGTGCTGGATCGCGGGCACCTGACGATGCGCGAGCTCGGGATCGGCGAACGGCTCGGCGACCGGGTCGAGATCGTCAGCGGGGTGAAGGCGGGCCAGCAGGTGGCCGTCACCGACGTGGACACGCTCGCCGACGGCGCCGTCGTGACGGCCAGGTAGGAGCCAGCCCCTGCTATCCGAACTCTGCGTCCGCCGCCCGGTCTTCGCCACGATGCTCGTGATGTCGCTCGTCGTCCTGGGGATGTTCTCGTTCCGCGGGCTTGGCGTCGATCTGTTCCCGAAGGCCGATCCCGCGACGGTGAGCGTCGCCCTCTCGCTCCCGGGCGCGAGCCCGGACGAAATGTCCTCGTCGGTTGTCGAGCCGATGGAGGAAGCCATCAGCGGCGTCTCGGGCATCGACGAAATCCAGGCGCGCATTTCCGAGGGCCGCGGCCAGATCACCGTCCGGTTCGTCCTCGAACGCGATATCAACGACGCCGCCAACGACGTGCGCGAGAAGGTGGCGAGCGCGATTCGGAACGCGCCGCCGGAGCTCCTGCCGCCCGTCGTCACCAAGGTGGATCCGGACGCCGATCCGGTGATGTCGCTCATCGTGTCCTCGAAGGCAATGAGCCTGCGCACGCTCACAGAGCTGACCGACAAGCAGATTGCCCGCGTCATCCAGACCGTCAATGGCGTCGGCGAAGTCAGCCTCGCGGGCGGGCGCGGCCGCGAGATTCACATCGTCGCCGATATCGAGAAGCTCAATTCGTACGGCCTGTCGCTCTCGCAGGTCCGCGACGCGGTGGTCGCCGAAAACGTGGAAATCCCGGGCGGCACGGTCGAGCAGGAAAAAGGCCAGCTGCTGCTGCGGACGCTCGGACGAGTGGACGCCGCATCCGGCTTCAATGACATCGTCGTGGCGACACGGAACGGGACGCCCATCCGCGTGTCGGATGTGGGGTATGCCGAAGATGCATTCCAGCGGCCGACGAGCGCGGTCTGGCTGGGCGACACGCCTGCCGTCATGCTCGACATCCGCCGGGCGATGGGGGAGAACACGGTCGCCGTCATCGAGGGGGTGCGCGCGAAGCTCGCGACAATCGAGCGCTCGCTGCCCGGGACGGTCAAGGTGACGGTCATCCGGGACGATTCGCGATTCATCTACGCGTCGATTGCATCGCTCGAGGAGCATCTGATCTTCGGCGCGCTCTTCGCGACGATCGTCGTCATGGTGTTCATCCGGAACATCCGCGCCGTCCTCATCTCTGCGCTGGCGATTCCGGCATCGATCATCTCCTCGTTCACGCTGATGAACATCATGGGCTTCACGCTGAACAACATGACGTTGCTCGGCATCACGCTGGCGGTCGGCATCGTAATCGACGACGCGATCGTGGTTCTCGAGAACATTTTCCGGTACATCGAGGAGAAGGGCTGCACGCCGTTCGAGGCGGCGATCCAGGGCACACGCGAAGTCGCGCTCGCTGTCATGGCGACGACGCTGTCACTCGTCGTGATCTTCCTGCCAATCGCGTTCATGAACGGCTATGCCAAGCGGTTCATCAACCCGTTCGGCTGGACGATCGCATTCGCGATCCTGGTGTCGATGCTCGTGAGCTTCACGCTGACGCCGATGCTGAGCTCCCGCTTTCTCAAGCTATCGGACGCCGAGGCGGATCAGAAGAGCAAGGAACGCGGCTTCTTCCACTGGCTCGACGGTTGGTACACGCGTCGGGTGAACTGGGCGCTCGATCACCCGGCGCTGATCATTGCGCTCTCCATCGTGACGGCTCTCCTCACGTTTCCGCTCAACCGCATGGTCGGCCGGGAGTTCGTGCCGAACGAGGACATGGGCGAATGGACGATCCACGTGGACGCGCCCGAGGGGACGTCACTCGCCGGCACGAGCGAAGTGGCGTTCACGCTGCTCGAAGAACTGAAGGGGATCGAAGGCGTCGCCCAGATCGAACCGTCCGTGGGCGTGTCGTCGAATCTCAGCGCCCCGACGCATATCCACTTCCTCTGCCAGGCGCTGCCCATCGACCAGCGCACTCACACCCAGGCACAGATCATCACCGAAATGCGGCGGCGCCTGGCCGCGCATCCGGGATACCGGCCGAGCATCAGCTCGCGCACGGCGCTCGGCGCCGGCGAAGGCACGGGCGGGTTCGCGATAGCCGCCAACATCCTCGGGCCCGATCTCGACCAGCTTGCCGACTACTCGAAGCGGGCGCTCGAAGCGGGACTGAAGATCCCGAGTCTCACCGAGGTGAAGATCGGGCTGAACGTCTCGAACCCGGAGGTCCACGTCGCCGTCGATCGCAAACGGGCAGCCGACCTCGGCGTGCGGATGGCGACGATCGGCAACACGCTCCGCCTGGCGGTGTCCGGGGACGATCAGATTTCGTTCTTCAAGGTAGGGCAGGAGCAGTACCCAGTCAAGATCCGTGTGCTCGAGAACCAGCGACGGGACATTCAGGAGATCGGGCGACTCACGGTCCCGTCAGCGACCGGACCCGTCCGCATCGACAACATCGCGAGGCTCGAGCGGGGGCTGGGGCCCACGACGCTGCAGCGCTCGGATCGGCAGTTCACCGTGAACCTCATTGCCGACGTGGCGCCCGGGCACGCGCTCGACGAAGCGTCGAGCGATGTGCGCCGGATGCTCGCCGATCTGGGCATGCCGCCGACGATGTCCTTCAAGCTGCAGGGCCAGTCGAAGATCCTCGACGAGACGACGACGAACATGATCATGGCGATCGGCCTCGCGATGATCTTCGTCTACATGGTCCTGGCGTCCCAGTTCGAGAGCTTTCTCCAGCCGGTCGTGATCATGCTGGTCCTGCCGATTGCCGTGCCGTTCGCCCTGTTCACGCTCTGGGCGACGGGCCGGACGCTCAATCTCTGGAGCGCGCTCGGCATGCTGCTGCTCCTCGGCATCGTGAAGAAGAACTCGATCCTGCAGGTGGACTACGCCAACGTGCTGCGGGCTCGGGGCCTCCCGTTGCGGGAGGCGATTGTCGAATCGTGCCGCACGCGCCTGCGGCCGATCCTGATGACCACAACGGCGATCATCGCGGGGCTGATTCCGACGTCCCTCGGGATCGGCATCGGGGGGACCGGGCGTGCCGCGATTGCCGTGACGATCATCGGCGGGCAGTCGCTGTGCCTCTTGCTGACGCTGCTGCTCGTGCCGGTCGCGTACGTACAGTTCGACGCGCTCGAACAGACGCTCGTCAGCGAGCGGGGCAGAGCCTGGCTCGCCCGCGTGTCCGCCGCGACGGTCGGCCGGCTTCGACCTGCCGCCGAATCCCGGCAGGGTTGAATCTGCCGCGGGCACCCCGCCGGTCAGGTTCTGTCCACTAGGACGGCTGGTGTTCGGGAGCCGGGGTGACCAGCACTTCTTCGTCGAACCCCGATCGATCGACACGCAGGCGCCACGTGCGCACCGCTTCGGGGCGTCCGCCCATGACGGACACGATCACATAACGCAGGTTGGGCCAGGCGTGCTCCAGGTCGAATGCGGAAGGGACGGCGGGGTGGTTCGGGTGCGAGTGGTAGAACCCGATGAGCGACAGGCCGGTGTCGCTCGCGCGCTGTTCGGCGGCGCGATACGCGTCGGGACCGATGAGGAACCGGCGGCGCCGCTCGTCCGAGCTCGTATTCGACAGAGGAAGCGCCTCGACCACCAGGCCGGCTTCGTCGCCGATGAGCGCCCCGCAGCACTCGTCAGGAAACGCGCGCGCGCCATGACTTCGAATGGCCGCCAGCACCGACTCCGGCACGACGAACTGCTCCCCGGCGGCCTCCGTCACGTCATCTATTGTTGTCGACTCCACGTCACTGCCTCCATTCCAGAATGCTTCTGACAAATACCGATCGCCGCGGTCGGGAAAGATCGTCACGATGACTGCCTGCTCGAGCTCTTCCGCGATCCGCAGGCACGCGGCAAGCGACGCGCCGCTCGAGGGGCCGACGAGCAGGCCTTCCTCCCGGGCCAGCAGCCGGACCAGCCGGTAGGCGTCTTCGGTTGAGACGCGCTCATCGCGGTCGGCGACCCCGGGATCGTAGATGGGGGGGACGATGGATGAGGCCATGTGCTTCAGCCCCTCCAGCCCGTGCAGGGCAGACTCGGGCTGGACCGAGACGAGCTGCACCGACGGGCGCCATTCCCGCAGGCGCCGGCTCGTGCCGATGAACGTGCCGCCGGTACCGAGGCCCGCAACGAAGTGCGTCACCCGGCCGCCGGTCTGTTCGATGATCTCGATGGCTGTCGTGTCGTAGTGGGCCCGCCAGTTCGCCGGGTTGCTGTACTGGTCGGGGTAGAAGTAACGATCAGGGTCGAGCTCGTAGCGCCGCCGCACCTCGCGGATGGCGCCGTCGCTGCCCTCCATCGGATCGGTGACGACGAGCTCAGCACCGTACGCATGGAGGAGCCGTTTCCGCTCCTCGGTCACGTTCGCGGGAACGCAGAGCGTCACCCGGTACCCGCGGGCCGCGCCGAGCATGGCGTAGGAAATACCGGTGTTGCCCGATGTCGCGTCGATGAGCACGCGACCGCGATGCAGGCGCCCGCGTTGTTCCCCGTCCAGAATCATCGCCAGCGCCGCCCGATCCTTGACCGATCCGCCGGGGTTCTGCGACTCGAGCTTGGCGTAGATCTCGATCCCCGGACGCGGCTCCACCCCGCGCAGGCGCACAAGGGGCGTCCGCCCGATGAGCGCCGCAGGGCCCGAACCTTTCTGGGATGTGTCGATCACGAGCTCCCCTCAAATAAAACGGCCCGGGGGATGCCCGGGCCTTGGTCTCAGCGCTGGTGGATGGTTGCGGAAGGTCAGGTGATGTTCAGAGACGCCCGCAGGGGTAGCACCAGGCCGAGAATGGGCCGACAACACGCACGCCGGGCGCCGGGCGCTGCAAATAGCACACACCAGAGATACCGCAGCAGGGGCCGGCCCGTCAACCCGCTGTCAGGCGCGGGTCGGCGGGGCCTCGGGTCTTGACGAATCTGCGTCCATACCGAGGGCCCCCGATATAAGCTGACCCGGACTGATGGAGGACACATGCGCATTACGGGTGTGATTCTGATCGTGATTGGCGTGATCTGCCTGGCGATTGGCGGAATCACTTACACGAAGCGCGAGAAGGTGCTCGACATTGGTCCGCTGCAGGCCAGCACCGAGCGGCAGAAAACGATCCCGCTGCCACCGCTGCTCGGCGCGCTGGCGCTCGCCGGGGGTGTCGTCCTGATGGTTGCTGGATCCCGCAAACGCTAGCATCGGTCAGCGGATCCGGCCGGCCAGCTTCGCCACGTATTCGCGTTCTGCCTGTCCGAACCAGGGCTGTCGTCCGGCCAGGGCGTTGGCGCGCATGTGCGGAATCTTCGCTGTGGCGGGGATGGCGGTGTGGCAGCGCGGATCGCTCAATCCCCATTTGAGCAGCGCCTGGGGCCATGTTGTCACGCCGAATTCGCCCAGAGGACGAAGCGCCTCGGCGCCGGGATCCTGCCGGACGAGCGCCCCTTCGCCAAACGGACGCATCACAATGACCCCGAGGTCGAGGTCGGCCGCGAGCGGCAGGATGGTTTGTTCGACCTCCCGTTCGCGAGGGTTGTACGGCACCTGGATGAAGGAGATGCGGCGCGTCTTCATGACGTCACGCATTTCCCCGAACGCGCTGGCGCTGTAGTGGGTCACGCCTATGGCTGACACGTGGCCTTCGGCCACGAGGTGCTCCAGCATGCGGAGGTGCTCCTGCCAGTTCACGAGATTGTGGACCTGGTAGAGATCGACCCTGCCCCCGAAATACCCGAGGGCCGCCTTGACCTGCTCGCGACCTTCCGCACCCGACCGCGCCCAGATCTTCGTCGCGATGAGCACCTGCGTCCGGTTTGGTGCGACGGACGCACCCAGCACGCGTTCCGCTTCGCCGTACATGGGTGAGGAGTCGAACAGGGTGGCGCCTCCACTGAGCGCACATTCGACGATCGCGCGCGCATGCGCCTCGGCCGCCGTGCCCCGTACATCGAACGTACGCCAGGTGCCCATGCCGACGACGGGCACCTCGAGCCCGCTGGCGCCGAGGATTCGCTTCTCCATTTTCTTCGAGCGGCACTGCGCCGGCCGCACGGGTATCCGCTAGAATCGTGCCACGCGAGTGCCGCCCGAGCGCCTCCGCGGTGCGGCTGGCGCGAAGTACCTGCGTACCCGGCGGCCACTCGCGCCGGCGGACCGCCCGAGACCCCGCGGGTGCGGCATGCTCGTCGAATGCACCAACCATCCCGGCCGCGTGGCCGTCTGATACCCGGAGGTCGCATGATCCCCAGCTCCATGCTGGCGCGCCGCGCGGGGTTGTTCGCGACGACCGCTGCTGTGGTGGGCATGGCGGTGTTCGTCCATGGCCGGCAGCTGTCGGGCAGCGCGTCGCGCCAACCCGAGGGCCATCAAGGCACGTATACCGTGACGCGCCGCGACTTCGTCCGCGGGGTCCGGCTGAGCGGCACGGTGGAAGCCGTTCAGTTCACGACGATCTCGGCCCCGCGGCTGTCCGGTCCCGGCGGCAACTCGCTCATCATCACCAGGCTGGTCCGCCCCGGGAGCACCGTCACGAAGGGCGATCTGATCGTCGAATTCGACCGCCAGGATCAAATCAAGAACGCCCTCGACAAGCGGGCCGAGCTGCAGGACCTCGAACAGCAGATTGCGAAGCGCGAGGCGCAGGAGCGTGCGGCGCGTGCCCATGACGACAGCGAGATCACGCTTGCCGAGAGTGGCATCGGCCGGGCGCAGCTCGAGATGGTGAAGAACGAGATGCTGCCGAAGATGAACGCGGAGAAGAACGCGCTGACGCTCGAGCAGGCGCGCGCCACGCTCGACCAGCTGAAGGCCACGTACGAGCTGAAGCGTCGGGCGGCGGAGGCGGACCTGCGGATCCTGCAGATCCGCCGCGACCGCGCCGCGCAGGCCGAGCGTCAGGCGGCGGGCAACGCCGACCGCATGGCCATCCACGCGCCGATCGGCGGCATGGTGGTGGTGAAGACGATCTGGAAGGGCAACAACATGGCGGACGTCCAGGAAGGCGAGGAGGTGCGCGCGGGGGTGCCCGTCGTCGACATTGTCAACCCGAGCGCGATGCGCGTGCGCGCGCGCGTCAATCAGGCGGACGTCAACGACCTGCAGGTCGGCCAGCCAGTCCGGATCGGGCTCGATGCCTATCCCGCATTGTCATTCGAGGGCCGCGTCGCGCAGATCTCCCCGCTCGCGGTCACCTCGACGCTGTCCCAGAGCGTGCGCACGTTCGTGGCGCTCATCGACGTGAACGGCGCGCACCCCAATCTGATGCCGGATCTGTCGGCGTCGCTCGACGTGACGTTCACCAGATCCCCCCGGGCGATCGTCGTGCCGCGCGACGCGCTCCGCATCGACGGGGATCGGACGTTCGTCCGGGCGCAGCGCGGCAGCGGGTTCGAAGACCGGAGCGTGACGGTCAGCGCGGTCAATGCGCACGAAGCGATGATCGCGTCGGGTCTCGACGAAGGCGTGGTGATTGCGCGGAACGTACAGCTCGCCGCAGGTCGCCCCCGATGATCCGCCGCATCACGCGCGTCGTCCGGCGGCCGCGCCACGTCGCAGCGGCTGTTCTGGTGCTCGGCGTTCTTGTCGCGGCGGGGTTCGCGGCGGGACGGACCGGGGGGCCTCCCGACCTGCCGACCGCAGTCGTTTCCAGGGGCGTGTTCGTCGATACTCTCGAAATCAGGGGGGAGATCCGCCCGCTCAAATCAATCGTGCTGTCGTCGCCGATGCAGTCCGGGGAACTGCAGATCCTCAAACTCGCCAGGAACGGCTCCATGGTCAAGGCCGGGGATGTCGTCGTCGAATTCGACCCGTCGACGCTGCAGCGGACGATCCAGGAGAAGCAGTCCGAGTTGAAGCAAGCCGATGCCGAGATCGCGCAGGCCGAGGCGCAGACGCGCATCGGCCACGAGCAGAATGCAACCGCGGTGATGAAGGCCGGCTACGACATCCAGCGGGCGAAGCTGGACGTCGGCAAGGGGGACACCGTCTCGCGCCTCGACAACGAGCAGGCGAAGCTGGCGGTCGTCGATGCGCAGCAGCGCGAGCGCGAACTGCAGGAGAAGGTCAGGTCCGACCAGACGTCCGCAGCGGCCGATGTCGCGGCGAAGCGGCACAAGCGCGAAAAGGCGCTCTTCGATCTGAAGCGCGCGGAGCAGGGGCTTCGCAATCTGCAGCTCAGGGCGCCGGCGGCCGGCATGGTGAACATCCTGCCGAACTTCCGGTCCGGCGGCATGTTCGGAGGCCAGCAGGACTTCCAGCAGGGCGATCGCGCCTGGCCTGGTGCGTCGATCCTCGAGCTGCCGGATCTGTCGTCCGTGCACCTCGAAGCGCGGCTGGACGAGACGGACCGGGGCCGTCTGCAGGCGCGGCAGGATGCGACAGTACGGATTGAGGCGCTGCCCGGCAAAGAGTTCAAGGCGCGGCTCGACAGCATTTCCGTCCTGGCGCGCGTGGACTTCAGCTCCGGCTGGCCACCATCGAAAAACTTCGATCTCAACCTGGTGTTCGTCGACGTGGACGCCCGGATGCGCCCCGGCATGACCGCGGTTGCGCGGATCGCAACGGAACGCGTGCCGGATGTGCTGCTCGTTCCTGCCGAGGCCGTGTTCCAGCGCGATGGGGCGCCGGTCCTTTATCGTCTGGATGGTGCGAAGTTCGTTGAGACACCGGTGACGCTCCGCAAGCGCGGGCGGGAGCAGGCGATCGTGGATGGCGGCGTCGCGCCTGGCGATCGCATCGCGACCCGTCGCCCGTCGCCGGACATGATGAGGAGGCGGGAATGACGCGCCGTGTCGTGCTGCTCGCGATAGCGACCGGGATCGTCGCGGCCGCGGGAGCCGTCGCCCTGGCGGTCCCCACGCTGCCGACCCGCCGCAGCACCGTGCCGACGACAGCCGTGACCCGCGGACCACTGAAGCTCACCGTCCATGCGGTCGGCGAACTGCGGGCCGGGCGCACCGTCACGCTCGTGACGCCGCCCGTCGGCGGCATGCTCCGCATCGTCACGCTCGCGCAGACAGGGACAACGGTCAAGTCTGGCGAGCCCGTGGTGGAGTTCGATCCCGCCGATCAGCAGTACGCGCTCGAGCAGGCGAAGTCCGAGCTCGCGGAAGCCGAACAGGAGATCGTCAAGATGCGGGCGGACACCGCGGTCCAGGAGGCACAGGACCAGGTGGCGCTCCTCACCGCGCGGTTCGACGTGCGTCGCGCCGAGCTCGACGCGTCCGGCAATGAGTTCATCGGCGCGCTGGATGCCCAGAAAAACGTGCTCTCGTTCGAGGAGGCGCGGCGCCGGCTCGCACAGCTGCAGGAGGACGTGAAATCCCGCGCGGCCACGACCGATGCCTCGCTCTCGGTCGTCCGCGAGAAGCGCACCAAAGCGCAGCTCGCGATGCAGCGCGCCCAGCAGGTGATCGACAGCCTGGTGATCCGCGCGCCGTTCGACGGCGTCGTCTCGCTGAAGGAGAACCGCGATGCCGCCGGAGGCATGATCTTCTGGGGGATGGTGCTTCCTGAGTACCGCGCGGGGGACCAGATTTCACCGGGACGGCCCGTCGTCGACGTCATCGAGTCCGGGCTGATGGAAGTGCGGGCGAAAATCGACGAGAGCGACAGGCCCAACCTTGTCGCGGGTCAGCCCGCAGTTGTGGAAGTGGATGCGCTCCCCGGGGAAAAGTTCAAGGCCCGGATTGGACAGCTCGCGGGCCTCGCCAGCCGCGGCAATTTCTGGGAGTCGGCAGGCGTCACACGCCTCTTCGACGTGACGCTGCAGTTCGACAGGCCGGATTCCCGGCTCAAAGCGGGCGTGTCGGCGCGCGTGACGCTCGACGGCAAGGAGATGCCGGCGGCGCTCCATGTGCCCCGGCAGGCGGTGTTCGACAAGAACGGCAAGAGCTACATCTTCGTCCAGATCGGCGATCGCTTCGAACAGCGCGAGGTCAAAGTGGAGCAGCGCACGGAGAGCCGTGTGGCCCTGGCGAATGTGTCCGAAGGCACTGTGATCGCGCTCGTCGATCCGAACGCGCGGACCGGAGCCCCTCCGGCGGCCACAACGCCCGCCGTGCCTGCCGCGGGTACCGCGCGATGAACGCCGCGCGCCTCGTGTCGCCGGCCAACACCGACTTTCTGCCGGATTTGCGCATGGGGCTCGAGAACCTCCGTGCGCACAAGCTGCGCTCGCTGCTGACGATGCTGGGGATGATCTTCGGCGTGGCGGCGGTCGTCGCGATGTTGTCGATTGGGGCCGGCGCGCAGCAGGAGGTGATGGCCTTCATCGAGCAGCTCGGCGTCCGCAATCTCATCGTCGAGGCGAGGGAATCGCCGGACAACCAGACGCTGCAGAAGATCCGCAAGCTGTCGGCGGGGTTGAGCTTCAAAGACTTTCGCGTCATCCAGGCAAATGTCGCGGGCATCAGCGCCGCCAGCGCGCGAAAGCGGTTCACGCCGTCCAAGCTGCTGCCCAGACCGCAGGGGGATCCCGCGATGGTGTACGGCGTCAGCCCCGCGTACGTGACCATCGCGAACCTGGCGCTGGTCTCGGGACGATTCTTCGATGAGCGCGAAACGGCGGGGGCGGCGCCGGTGAGCGTCCTCGGCGAAGGGGCCGCGGCGTCGCTCTTCGGTGCGGCCGATCCGATCGGCCGGTTCGTGAAGGTCAACGAGCAGTGGTTCCAGGTGATCGGTGTGGCTGGTCCGCAGCTCACGGTCCAGTCCGACGTCGCGGGCCTGCCGGCACAGGACCGAAATAACCTCATCTACGTGCCGCTGTATTCGGCGATCTTCCGTCTCGAAGACGGCCAGTCACAGGAGAAGGACGAGATCGACGGCATTTACCTCCAGATGCGTCCGGCGGCCGACATCACCTCGGCGGCGGCATTGCTTCGCGGGCTCTTGAACGTGTCCCATCGGGATGCGGGCGACTTCACCATCGTATCCCCGGCCGAGCTCCTAGCCGAGCAGCGGCGGACCCAGCGCGTCTTCGAGATGGTGATGGTGGCGATCGCGTCGATTTCGCTCCTGGTCGGCGGCATCGGGATCATGAACATCATGCTCGCGAGCGTCATGGAGCGCACGCGCGAGATCGGCATCCGTCGCGCGATCGGAGCGAAGCGCCGCGATGTCATCCGCCAGTTCCTGATAGAGACGACAATCATCTCCCTGGCAGGTGGCGTCCTGGGTGTGCTCGTCGGCGTCGCCCTGTCGCGGCTCATCGGCTACCTGGCGGGCTGGTCCACGATCGTCACGACCACCTCGATCGTCCTCGCTTTCGTCGTGTCCGTCACCATAGGCCTTGTGTTCGGCCTGTATCCCGCCGCCCGTGCCGCCAGCCTCGACCCTGTCAAAGCGCTGCACTACGAATAACGCGTCGCCGCACCCCGGCACCTTGGCACCCTTGGCACCCTTGCACTTTGGCACCTTGGCACTCTGGCACTCTGGCACTCTGTACATGAGTTTCCCTTTGGCAGCCGGCTGGCATGAGATCAGCGGATGCACCTCCTGAGGTCCCTGCTGCTTCTCGCGCTCGCCACGGTTTCCGCAGGCAAGCCGTCGCTTTTTTCGGATGCAACCCCGCTGGAGCTCAAACTCGAGGCCCCATTGCAGGAGGTATTCGATCGCGGGGCAGACGACGAGAAGTTCGCAGGCGGAGGGACGCTGACGTACCGTGACCCGGCGACGGGATCGAGTGTGGTCCTGAGCGGTGTGGAAGTGTCGGTGAGGGGCCACACAAGCCGGCGCCAGAACGAGTGCCCGTTCCCCAAACTGAAAGTGGCGTTCAGGAAAGACACGGCGGCGGAGACGTCGATCTTCTCGGACCTTCACGGATTCCGGATCGGGACGCACTGCGGCGACACGCCGGGTGAAGAGCTGACCGCGCAGTTCGGCCGCCTTGCCAACGAGAAGTCTCCGCTGCGCGAGGCGTCAGTCTACCGGCTCCTCGATGCGATGGGCGTCCCGACGCTGCAAGCGCGTGCGGCGCGCATCACCTACGTGGACACCACAGGCGCGGAGCCGCACACGGTCATGCGTAATGCCGTGCTGCTCGAAGCGGACGATGACGCGAGGCGGCGAGTCGGGGCGACCGGCGAGATCTCGATGGACCAGTTCACGACGGCGCGGGACATGTTGACGACCGCTGATACGGCCCGGCTGGCGTTCGCCGAGGCGATGATCGGGAATTTCGACTGGTGCCTGCGTTACTTTCCGGACGACACATACCGGTGCGATGCAAAGCAGCCGCTCTGGAACATCACCGCGTTCAAGCGCCCCGACGGTGCGGTCGTGCCCGTCATCGGCGATTTCGATCTCGCAGGGATGGTCGTCGGACGCCACAGCTGGTTCGAGAAGGTGTACTACGATCGATTCGTGCCGTCGGGCTCCTCCGTCGACATCGAAGTCCTCAGCCAGGTCCAGCGGACGCGCGCGCTGTTCGACCGCGCGGAGCTCGACGACATGCGGCGGTATTTCCTGTCACGCCGGGCGGCGGCCGACGATGCGGTCCGTGAAGGGAATCTGGACCCGCATGGCCGGGAGCTTGCGGCGCAACACCTGGAGGCGTTCTTTGCCGATCTGACGGAGGATGCGTTTTACCGGCCCGTGATTGCGAAGGCCGGAACTGCGGTGTACCTCGATGCCGCGAAATCACGTGAAGCCTGCCAGGCGGGTGACGAAGTGCCGCCGGGAACCCCCGTGAACGTGGTCGCGACGAGCGGCGAGATGGCGCAAGTCGCGCTGCTCGATGTGCACTGGCGCTGGGCGCCGCCCAGAGGCTGCCCGGCGGTTCGAAGCGGACCCGTCTGGGTGGAGAAGGACGCGATCAGCGCGGATTTTCCCCGCCAGACTGGCAAGAACCCCTGACGCACCACATCCCGTCCACGCCGATCAGCGCATCGCTCGATATCAGCACCACCCCGCAGCTGCCTCGCCGGAGGTACACTCGGAACGCCATGAATTCCACCCGACTTGCCGCCGGATCCCTGGTCCTCGCGTCAGGTCTGCTGTCATCGGGCGTCATTCGCGCCGGGCAGTCGGGCAGCGCTCCGCCGCAAGCGACCCAGGAACCTGCACGCTTCAGAGTGGGGGTGGATGCAGTGCGGATCGACGCGGTCGTGACCGATCGCGACGGCCGCACGGTGCCCGGCCTGACGGCCAACGACTTCGAGGTCCGGCAGGACGGTAAGCTCCAGCGTGTCACCTTCGCCCAGTTCATGCCGGTGTCGAGTGGTTCACCGACGATCCGGACGACGGCAGCGGTCGCGGCCCGGACCGCGCACGAGCCGTCGACGCTCCGTGTCGCCGAGCCGCCCGCGCCCGTGCGGCCCGACGAGATCCAACGCACCCTGGCTGTGGTCGTGGACGATCTCGGCCTGTCCTTCGAAAGCTTCCATGGAATGCAGCGGGCCCTGCACACGTTCGTGGACCGCGAGCTGCGGCCGGCGGACCTCGTGGCCGTCGTGCGCACCGGCGGGGCGGGCGGTGGTCTCCAGCCGTTCACCACCGATCGGCGCGTGCTGCACGCCGTCATCGATGGTCTTCGCTGGAACGGCCAGTCCCGAAACGCCGTCGAGCCCTACGTGGCCCTCAATCAATGGAAGACGTTCAGCGGCGGCGGACGCGGGGGCGGCGCTCCGCTGATGGATCCGGACGATTTCGCGGAGCTCGATCAGCTTCGCCGATCGAGCTCGGCGGCCGGGACGCTCGGCGCGCTGAATCTCGTCGTTCGCGGCACACGAGACCTGCCGGGCCGGAAAGCAATCATTCTGGTCAGCGAAGGCTTCCGGTTCCTCGATCCGACGGACAACGGCCAGCCGGATTCGCGGGTGCGCGCCGCACTCGATCGAGTAATCGATCAGGCCACGCGCGCCGGCGTCGTCATCTACTCGCTCGATGCACGGGGGCTGCAGACGGCCGGACTCCTCGCTTCCGACAATCTGAAATCGAAGCCGGAGGGGGAGCTGATGGAGACGGACATCCGCCTGCGTGCCGCCCAGCGGACCGAATTCAATCGAGATACCCAGGAGGGCTTGGCATACCTCGCCGAGCAGACCGGGGGATTCGCCGTCCTGAACACGAACGACATCGGTCGGGGGCTCGGGCGGATCACAGACGACGTGCGCGATTACTATGTCATCGGCTATTCGCCGTCGGAAGGCACGTTCGCCAGGCCGGGTGAGAAGCCGGCGCTCCACACGATCTCGATCAAGGCGAAGGCGCCCGGGCTCCATGTGAAGACGCGGAAGGAGTTCCTCGGCGTCAGCGATCCGCCTGACGTTGCCGGTCCGTCCACACCCGCGCAGCAGCTCATACACGCGGCGACGTCCCCGTTCGCCGCGACCGACATCGCGCTGCGTGCCACGACCCTGCCGGGGTACTCCCCGGACAAAGGGACCTTCGTGCGCGCGCTGCTGCACATCGACGCACGGCCCTTGACCTTCGTGGACAGCGAAGACGGCAAGAAGACGGCATCGGTAGACGTGCTCGGGATGGTGTTCGACGAGGACGGCACCGAGGTGGCGCACCTCACGACCGGCTTCTCGATGAGGCTCACGAGCGAAGCCGCCCAGGCCGCCGTCGGTGACGGACTCGCCTATATGCTGCGAATCTCCATCCCGCACGCGGGCGCCTACCAGGTGCGATTTGCGGTTCGTGACCAGCACTCCGGGCTGACCGGGTCCGCCGGTGAGTTCGTCGAAATCAGCGACGTGGCTGGCGGCGCGTTCGCGCTGTCGGGCATCGTCCTTCGCAGCGAAGATCCGGGTACGGCGGTCCAGTCCAAGGTGGCGGACGACATCAGCGTGACGCCCGCGCAGGCGCTCGGCGTCTACGAGCGCGGCGCGCGCCTGTGGTATGCCTACGAGATCTACAACGCCGTCACGCCCGTCCAGGCCGCAACGACGATCTGGCGCGGGAGTGAACAGGTCCTTGCGGTGTCGCCCGACACGCTGGTGCCGCCCGCCGGCAACGAGCGGCGCTTCGCCGCGGCCGGGGGAGTGAGACTCGGAGAAAAGCTGCCGCCGGGCCGATACGTGCTGCAGATTGCGGCAACCGAAGCGGATCCACAGCGCAAGGGCCGCAGCAGCACCGCTGTCCAGCGGATCGCCTTCGACGTGCGCTGAGGCACCTCGGCGGTGGACGCGATCTTGCTACCATAGTCACATGCTCTCCATACGGATGATGAATGCGCCCGCGCTCGCCATGGCGATTGCCGCGCTCGCCGGCGCCTGCCATGGGTCCGATGCCAGCAGTCCGGCGTCGCCGAGCTCAGCTGCTGCCGAACAGCAGACCGCTCCCCGGGTTTTCAAGGTCGCGACGTGGAACATCCGATCGGGGATGGGAATCCGGGGGTTCAACACGACTTCGTGGAGCCACGACACGCTCAATTGCACGGACCGGTCGCAGCCGCTGAACGCCTGGGGCATCGGCCTGCCGCAGGCCGAGCTCGGGCATATCAAGGACGATCCGGCGATCGTCGCGATGGCGCTTCAGGAGGCGTGGCACTGCGGCGACCCGCAGAATGTAAACGGTGTGCTTGGATTCAAGACAGCGAGCGGGGAGCGCGAAGGGACCGCGCTACTGGCGCGCTACGGCTTTTCCGGGGGGGTGAAGTACCAGCAGTTCGATCCGAAAGCCAACCAGTGGCTGATCGGCGGCGACGTGTGCCTCGACGCCGGCTGCTCCGCCACCATCCCCATGTTCTCGGCGCACTTCGGCGATACGAGTGACGACGAGATTCCGAACCAGGCGCAGCGTGTGCTGGACCTCCTGGCCCCGCTCGGGCCGGCCCGCCTGTTCATGGGGGATCTGAACGTCTTCAAGACTGACACGTGGAACCCCAAGGTGCCATGCACCGGCGACGACAACTCGGGACGCCTGCGGACGATCAGCCTCATCGAAGGCGCGGGTTACATCGATGCGTGGAAGGCGACGCAGAGCTCCGAGGGATGGACCGGGATGGCCAGCCGCCCGGGCTGCGGTTCGCCGAGCGGCAACTTGTACAAGCGCATCGACTACGTATACTCGGTCGGTCTCCGCACCATGGCGACAGACCGTTTCGGCCGCGCCGCCCCTGGAGCCGATTCCCCCTCCGATCACGTCGGCCTGATCGCGCAGCTTTCGACCATTCCGGCCGGCCGCTAGACCACCGCGGCCGCCGGACGCGCGTGCGCCACTGATTTCGCCGCGTCCGCCGGCTGGCGGCGCTCCCCAATCTGCTGCCGCCACATCGCGTAGTACAGCCCCTTGCGATCGACAAGCTCCTGGTGGCGCCCGACCTCGACAATATGCCCGCGCTCCAGGACGTAAATGCGATCCGCGTGCAGGATCGTGGAGAGCCGGTGCGCGATGAGGACCGTGATTGTCTCGCGCGTGGAGGCGACGGCCCGGATCGTGTCCACGATGCCCTCTTCGGTGATCGAGTCCAGCGACGAGGTCGCTTCGTCGAACACGAGCAGGTGCGGGCTCCGAAGGAGCGCCCGTGCGATTGAGAGGCGCTGCTTCTCGCCGCCCGAGACCTTCACGCCGCCTTCCCCGATCACCGTGTCGAGCCCGCGATCCGCCCGCGCCAGCAGGTTCTGACACGAAGCCCTCTGCAAGGCTTCCAGGCACTGCGCATCGGACGCGGTCGGGTTGACGAACAGCAGGTTTTCGCGAATCGTTCCGGAGAACAGCTGCGTGTCCTGGGTGACGAACCCGATGCGCTCGCGCAAGGCATCGAGGTCGATGTCCGTCCCCGCGACGCCGTTGTAGAGGATGCGCCCCGCCTGCGGCTGGTACAACCCGACGAGCAGCTTGACGAGCGTCGTCTTGCCCGCCCCTGAGGGGCCGACGAGCGCGATCGTTTCGCCGCGGTGCGCGGCGAAGGAGATGTCGCTGACGGCGGGCGTCGAGGCGGACTGATGCTGGAACGTCACGCCTTCGAACGTCAGCGTCGTGAGGTCCGCCAGCGGCGCCGGGTTGAGCGGCTTGGGCTCCTTCGGCATACGCAGGATCTCCTGGTACACGTTCAGCGAGGCCTCGGTCTCCCGGTAGATGTTGATGATGTTCCCGAGCTCCTGGAGCGGGCCGAAGATGAAGAACGAATAGATGAAGAGGGAAAAGAACTGGCCGACGGTGATCGCGCGCGTGAAGATCAGGTAGAGCATCAGGAACATGATGCTCGTCCGCAGGAAGTTCACCGTCGTCCCCTGGATGAAGCTGAGGCTCCGCAGGTACTTCACCTTCTTCAGCTCGAGCGTCAGGATCTTGCGGGTGGTCGCGTTCAGTCGCCGGATTTCCTGCTGGCCGAGGCCCAGGCTCTTCACGAGCTCGATGTTCCGCAGCGACTCCGTCGTCGACCCCGCCAGCGCGGTGGTCTCCGCGACAATCACTTTCTGAATCTGCTTGATCCGGCGGCTGAGGACGGAGCTGATGATGCCGAGGATCGGGACGGTCAGGAAGTAGACGGGCGCAATCAGCCAGTGCACCGTGAAGGCATAGATCATGACGAAGATGATGCCGACGAGCGACGTGAAGAGGACGTTGATCGACGTCGCAATGAGCCGTTCCACGTCAGTACGGACTTTCTGGAGGCGACCCAGGGTCTCGCCGCTGCGCTGGTCCTCGAACACCGAATACGGCAGCTGTAATGAGTGCTGAATGCCGTCCGAGTAGAGCTGCGCGCCCAGCCGCTGCGTGATGACGTTGATGTAGTAGTCCTGGAAGTTCTTGGCGACGCGGGACACGAACGCGACGCCGACCGCCGCGCCGAGCAGGAGGCTGACGCCCTTGAAGAACTCGACCGTCGTGTATTCCTGGAACCGCGTGGCATATTGATCGATCACGTGCCGGAAGATCAGCGGGTCCAGCAGCGAGAACGTCTGATTGATGGTTGCCAGGGTGAGCGCCACGGCGACAAGGCGCCAGTACCCCCGCAGGTATGTGAGCAGAAGTTGCATGGAGTGATTATCATCCGATATGAAACGAATTCCTGTTGCAGGCATCGCGCTCGCCGTCGCGCTGTCGTTCACCCGGCTGGGCGCCGAACGGGCCCCCGGGCCCGCGGAACACTGGGTGGCCACCTGGGGCACGGCGCAACAGTTGTTTCGCACGCCGGCGGCAGGTCGTGGCCAGGCTCCAGTCGCAGGAAGCAGCCCGGCAGGACCGCCCGCGGCGCTGCAACCCGCCACGTCGGCGGCAGCCACGTCACCCGCAAGCATCGCACCGGCCCCGCCGGCCTCATCCGCCGCAGCTGCACCTGGGTCGCAGGGGCGGGGAGCGCCACAACGCCGGTTCGGCATCCCTCCGGCGTTGGCGGGACTCGAGAATCAGACGCTCCGCATGATCGTGCGTGCAAGCGTCGGCGGATCACGCGTGCGCGTGCGGCTGTTCAATGCGCTCGGCGGCGCGACGGTCAGCCTCGGTGCGGCCCACATCGCGATCCGCGACCACGCTGCCGCGGTGGTGCCTGGCTCGGATCGCGCCCTGACTTTCAGCGGCCAGCCTGGCGCCACGATCTACGCGGGACAGACGCTCGTCAGCGATCCGGTTCAACTCCAGATCCGGCCGATGGCCGACCTGGCTGTCAGCCTGTACTTTCCGGGTCCGACCGGCGCGCCGACCACTCACACGTTCGGATTGCGCCCGTCGTATGTGTCGCAGGCAGGTAATTTCACGGCGACGGCGGACCTCGCCGCGATCGATTCGACGATGCAGTCGTACTACTGGCTGGCCGGGATCGACGTGACCGCACCGGCTGACGGCGAGACCGTCGTCACGTTCGGCGACTCGATCACGGACGGGGACCAATCCACGCCCGACACGAACGGGATGTGGCCGGCCCTCCTCTCCGCGCGCCTGCAGAACGACCCGCGCACGTCGCACATCGGCGTCGTGAACGCGGGAATCTCGGGCAACCGGCTCCTGGGGGACAACAACAGCGGCCTCGCGCGACTCGTCCCGCACGCGCTGACGGTGCCGGGCGTCACGTGGATCACGCTGCTCGAGGGGATCAACGACATCGCCGCCGCCACCCGGCCGGGGACGACGCCTGCCGTGCCCTTCACGGCTGACGATCTGATCGCCGCCTACCGTCAGGTCATCGAGATGGCGCATCTGCAGGGGGTGAAAGTTGTCGGCTGCACGCTCACGCCGTTCGGCGAGTCGAGCCCTTATACGGAAGTGGGTGAGGCGATCCGCCAGAAAGCAAACGACTGGATCCGGACGAGCGGCGCATTCGATGCGGTCGTGGACTTCGACCGTGCGACACGCGATCCCGAACGGCCGACGCGCTTTCGTCCGGAAGCGGATTCACCGGACATGCTCCATCCCGGTGACGCCGGGTACAAGCTGATGGCGCAGGCGTTCGATCTATCGATCTTCGCGAAGAAGGGCTCGCCGCGTCGGCACCACTGAATCTCCGTCAGGACGTGAACCGCGGAGCTAAAGCTCCGCGCTACGTACGGCGTCAGGACGTGAACCGCGCAGCTAAAGCTCCGGGCTACGTACGGCGGAAAGTCGTGGCGCCGTCCGACGTGTGGGCGGCCCCGTCAGTCCGGCAAACGTCGGACGGAGCTTCAGCTCCGTCTTTCTGCGTCGTGCGAGTGCTCGCCAGTCGCGCGCGCGTGAAACGGCCGCCGCGCGCGTTCGAAGGGCACTCCGGCGTCCTCGAGCCGATCCGCGAGCGCGGCATCGGCGAGCGCGATGATGTGGGACCCGTCGACGTGGATGTCGCGGTGCAGATTGCCGAGCATGTGCGCAATCCGCGCCGCTTCGGCGATGTCGCGGGGGTGCACGACAAGGACGTCCTCGTCTGCGGCCGAGATCACGTAGGCGGCTTCGGCGTCGTGGTGGAGCAGTTGACCCGGATCGAGCACGGTGCCGGTGGCGAGCTCGAGTGCGAGGACGGCGCCGTCGGGCGCTTCGATCAGCCGCCGGACGCGACGGCGATCGTGCGCGGTCATCCGCAGCTCCACGACCGGCAGGTCTGCGGGAGCTTCGCCGCGGTGCGACGGCAGGGTGCGGACGGGAATCGGCGGGCCGGGCGCGCGCATGAGAGATCCAGTGTAACCCCAGCTCCGGCAAACATAGGACGGAGCTTTAATTCCGTCTGCGTGGTCGCGCAGCTGAAGCTGCGCGCTACGACTATCAGACCTCAGCCAGCTTCCCGCAGCCGGCCCGCCCGGGAGCGGTTCACGCGGCCGGCACCGGCTGGGAGGCCGCCGCCGGTGCCCGTCGCTTCGCGCCGCCCGCCGGCGCGAGTTTCAGCCGGGGCAGGATGCGCGTGAGTGTGTCCATCATCTCGCGCACCATCCGCGGGACGCGATCGGACCGCAGGTGCACCCAGCCGGTCTCGCGCACCAGCGTCTGGCCGGCGATCCTCGCGACGCGCAGCGATCCGCCGCGGATCTCGCGCGCCACCGACTGGAAGGGCACGATGCTGATGCCGAGCCCCGACGCGACCATCGACTTGATGATCTCGACGTTCTCGGTCTCGGCGACGACGCGCGGCTGAATTTCCGCGCGGACGAAGAACTCGTCGAGCACGCGGCGCGTGTTCGACCCGTTCTCGAACAGGATGAACGGCTGCCTGACGAGCGCAACGGGTGGAATGGGCTTGTTGCTGTTGGCGAGACGATGGCCCGCCGGCATCACGAGCAGCAGCTCTTCGCGAATGACGGGGACCGTCGCCAGCGCCTGGTCGTCGATCGGCAGCGTAATGAGCCCCAGGTCCGCGCCGCCTGACCGCAGTTTCCGCAGCAGCCGCGGCGTGCCGCCGGTGATCACCTTGATGTCCACATCGGGGTGGTGGCGGCGGAACTCCTTGAGGAGTGTGGGGAACACATAGAGGCACACCGTCATGCCTCCGACGAGCCGCAGCGTTCCGCTGAGCTTTTTCTTGGTATCGAGAATGCTCGCCGACGTGTCGCGGATGTCTTCGAACACGCGGTGGCTCAGCTGCAGCAGCGTCTCGCCGATGGGCGTGATCTGGATCCGCCGGCCGAACCGGATGAACAGCGGCTCCTTGAACTCCTCCTCGAGCAGCAGGATCTGACGGCTGATGGCCGACTGCGATACGTGCAGCCGCGCGCCCGCGGCCGTGAACGAGCCGCTGTCCGCGATCGCCCGGAGTATTTCGAGCTGTCTCAGATCCATCGAAGTTCAACGTGCTACGTGCTACGTGTGTTTAGCACCCTGGCACTCTGGCACCCCTGGCACCTGTTTAAACCCCCGCCGGTTGCTTGTGCTTCACCGGCTTCAGGAACGGCATCATGGCGCGCAGCTTCTCGCCGACCTGCTCGATGCGGTGCTGCTGCTCGGCAGTGCGCGTCGCGTTGAACCACGGCCGGCCTTGGCGGTCCTCCTCAATCCAGTTCCTGGCGTAGGTGCCATTCTGGATCTCGACGAGCATCTTCTTCATTTCCTTCCGCGTTTCCTCGGTGACGAGGCGCGGGCCGCCCGTGTAGTCACCGTGCTCGGCGGTGTCGCTGATCGAATAGCGCATGTAATTCAACCCGCCCTGATACATCAGGTCGACGATCAGCTTGAGCTCGTGCATGCACTCGAAGTACGCGACTTCCGGCTGGTATCCGGCATCGACAAGCGTATCGAACCCGGCCTTGACCAGCGCGCTGACGCCGCCACAGAGGACCGCCTGCTCACCAAAGAGATCGGTCTCCGTCTCCTCCGCGAAAGTCGTCTCGATGACTCCGGCGCGCGTCACCCCGATGCCCTTGCCGTAGGCGAGCGCGATCTCGCGTGCGTGACCGCTTGCATCCTGGTGGACGGCGACCAGCGCCGGCGTGCCGGCGCCTTCCTGGTACAGCTCGCGAACGCGGTGGCCGGGCGACTTCGGCGCGATCATCGACACGTCGATGTCCGCCGGCAGATCGAGGGTACCGAACCGGACGTTGAAGCCGTGCGCGAACATCAGCGTCTTGCCCGCGCTGAGGTTCGGCCGGATGGCGTCGCGGTACAGCGAGGCCTGGACGGTGTCCGGCACCAGCACCATGATGATGTCCGCCCACGCGGTGGCGGCAGCCGGATCGTTCACGACGAGGCCGTCGGCTTCGGCCTTCGCGCGCGATTTGCTGCCCTCGTGGAGCCCGACCCGGACGTCGACCCCGCTGTCGCGCAGGTTGAGCGCGTGCGCGTGGCCCTGGGATCCGTAGCCCAGGACGGCAACCTTGCGGCCGCGGAGGAGCGTCAGGTCGGCGTCGGCGTCGTGGTAAATCTTGAGCACGAAAAACCTCTTCTCTCTGGAGTGACGTCGTTACAAAGCGACAGGGTTAAACGGAGTACGACACGCCCTCGGCTTCCGGCATCGCGGCGGCCGGGCCGCTTCCGGTGCCGCGGCTGCCCTGGCCGCGGGACATCGCGACGCGTCCGGTGCGCACCATCTCGAGCACGCCGTACGGGCGAAGGACGTCGAGCAGTCCGTCGATCTTGGCTTCCGATCCAGCCATTTCGAGGACGACCGATTCCGGCGCGACGTCCACGACGCGCGCGCCGAAGACCTCCGCGAGCTGCATGATCTCGGGCCGGCTCTCGCGCGCCGCCGCGACCTTGATGAGGGCCAGGTCCCGGATGACGGCGGGGCGGTCCGTGATGTCTTCGACGCTGATGACGTGAATCAGCTTGTACAGGTGCGCCTGGATCCGTTGCGCGCCCCCCGAGTCCGTCTGCACGACAACCGTCATGCGCGACACGCCCGGCGTTTCGCTGTGTCCGACCGCCAGCGAGATGATGTTGAAGTTGCGGCGGCGGAAGAGCGACGAGACGCGGTTCAGCACGCCCGGCCGATCCTCGACGTAAACGGTGAATGTATGCATCATGATCTCGCGTTCCTCAGCGGTCCGCTGCGGTTTCGGCGATCGGGTTGGGCCTGCGAATCATCGCGTGCAGGTCTGCGCCGGCCGGCACCATCGGATACACCGTGTCTTCCTGTTCGACGCGGAAGTCGACGACCACCGGGCCGCCATGCGCCCGCGCGGCAGCGACCGCCGGCAGCACGCCGCTGCGGTTCGTCACGCCGAGCCCCTTCACGCCGAACGCTTCGGCCAGCTTGACGAAGTCCGGCCCCGACAGCGGCGTTGCGGCGTACCGCCGCTCGTAGAAGAACTCCTGCCACTGGCGGACCATCCCGAGGTAGCCGTTGTTGATGATGGCGACCTTCACCTCGATGCCGTCCTGCACGGCTGTCGCGAGCTCGCACATCGTCATCTGGAACCCGCCGTCGCCGCAGATGGCCCACACTTCCGCCTCGGGCCGCGCCCGCTTGGCGCCGATCGCCGCCGGGACCGCGAAGCCCATCGTGCCGAGCCCACCCGACGTGATGAGCGATCGCGGAGTTTCGTGGTGGTAGTACTGGGCCTCCCACATCTGGTGCTGACCGACGTCCGTCACGACAATCGTGTCGCTGCCGCGGGTGGCGCGCCACAGGTCGTTGATCACATGCGCGGCGTACAGATGGCCGTCGTCCGGGAGCGCCTGGATGTCGCGCACAGCCGCATCCCCCTTGATGCTGTCGATGTGCTGCAGCCAGGGCTGACGGTTGCCCGGCGCGACGGACGGGAGGAGGCGCTTGAGGACGTCGAGCAGGTCCCCGATGAGCGCGACATCGACCGGTACGTTCTTGTTGATCTCCGAGGGGTCGATCTCGATGTGAATCTTGCGCGCGTTCGGGGCGTAGGTCTTCAGGTTGCCGGTGACGCGATCGTCGAAGCGCATGCCCGCCGCGATGAGCAGGTCGGCTTCCTGGATCGCGTGGTTGACCCACGCTTCGCCGTGCATGCCCATCATGCCGATGTTGAGGGCATGGGACGCCGGGAGGCAGCCGATGCCGAGGAGCGTCATGGCGACCGGGATCTGGGCGCGCTCGGCGAGCGCCTGCAGCTGCTCCATGGCCCCCGAGATGATCACGCCGTGGCCCGCGAGAATCACGGGCCGCTGCGCCTCATTCAGCAGGGCGGCGGCCTGGGCGAGCGAGGTGGCCGGCGCTTCCGGCACCGCGCGCCAGCCCGGCGTCACAGGTGCCGCCGCGTCCCAGTCGAACTCGCACGACGACTGCTGGGCATCCTTCGTGATGTCGATGAGGACGGGACCGGGCCGTCCGGACTTCGCGATGAGGAACGCTTCGCGGACCGCCGCCGCCACG
>JBBWZJ010000058.1:0-9315 GCA_039648985.1 Acidobacteriota bacterium
CGACCTTCAGACCGCGCTTGTCCCCGTCATTCTGGGTCAACTGCACGTTCTCGAGCACGAGAAACTCCGGCGCCGTTTCGAGATCGTGGATGAAGCGCCTGATGTTCGGATACTCACCCGACAGCGCCGCGGTGTACGTGAACTTGACCAGGTTGCTCTCGCGCTGCGGCTGCGGGCTGGACGTCTCGCGCTCCAGCCGCAGGCCGGCCTGCGTCGCGAGCTGCTCGATCCGGAGGAAGGTGATCCGCCGCGCCCCACTGACGTCGGGCGGGAGCACCTCGCTGTAGAACTTCCGCAGTTCGATGTCCGCCTGGCCCTTGCCCGCGACGGTCGCTCGCGCTGCGGCGTAATCGCGCCGCGCGGCGCTCAGCGCGGAAGCGGACGCTTCGGCCGCCTGCTCTCCCCCGGCGACCTTGCGCGACAGCGGGTAGACGACGATCGCGTAGACGGCAATGTTGAGGACCAGCGCCATGACGATCGGCCAGATGAGCGCGCGCTTCTCCTCGAAGACGCGTCGGGCGGTCATCGGCGACCTGCCCGTCCGCGACGCGGTGCCGGCTCCGGCCTGGCATCGTCGTCGGCTGGACTGTAGACGCTCTGGATCACGGCGCGGTAGAGGCCCTCTTCGGTGCGGTCCTGCGTAGCCGGCACGATGTCTTCGAATGCCCCGGTCCCTTCGAGCTTCTCCATGAACTGGTCGATGTCCTCGGCGCGCCGGGCCAGCACGCCCATGTCCACGTGCGTGGCGCCATCCTTGATGGAGGGGCGGACCGACGTCAGCATGACGTCGGGCGGCAGCGTCGCTTCGATGTGGTTGAAGAACGCCGTCCACGAGAACGTGCGCTGATCGATGAGGGCATTCGCCTCCTGGGCGGCTCCGACGATGAGCGCGAGCTCGTCCTTGTTGACTGTTCCCCGGATGCGCGCGGCCTCCGCCGTCAACCGCTCGACTTCCGCGCGCTCCGCATCGGTCTGCGACGAGAGCTCGGTGTTGTGCTTCGACAGCCTGATCACCTGCACGACGTTGAGCGCGGTGATGGCGAGCACGACGAGCGCGGCGAATGCGATCGCGGCGTGGGCCGCTCGTTCGTTGTAAAACGGCCGCGTCGCAAGGTTCGTTCGAAGCACTTACGCCACCCGCTCGCGGAGGAGCACGCCGACAGCCGGCGCGAGCAGGTCGAGCACCTCGGGGCCGGCAACGATCCGGTCGCGGAGCGCGACGGCGCCGCGGAAGTCGAGTGCTTCGACGCCGCGGCCCACACGCGCCTCGAGGTCGCGGCGAATCCGATCGGCGGCCTCGGCGCCCCGGGACGATCCCCCCGCGAGCACGACCCGTGAGAAGCCGCCTCCGCCCAGACGGTCCTCGTGATACATGGCCGTCTGGTGCACGAGGTCCGCGAGATCCTCCGGACGTTCGGCGGGCCGCGTGCGGAAGAAAATGACGTCACCGCCGCGCACCACGGCGACCGTGCTGTAGTCCCCAGCGACGTGCACGAGCAGCCAGTCGGCTCCCGGCACCGCACCGCCGTGCAGCGCGAGCACCGCGTTCACCAGGTTGACACTCGCGAGATCGACGATGCCCGGATGCGCGCCGGCCGCGACACAGGCGTGCTCGTAGCTCTCGATCACGTCCCTGCGCGCGACGGTCACCAGATACTCACGTCCGCCGCCGGGCAGCGCAATCCCAGGCACCCAGGCGAGCTGCGCATCTTCGATCTTGAACGGCGCCGCCTTGCGGATCTGCCAGCGGATCAGCTGGTCCAGGTCCTGCGCTCGTGCGGGCACCTTCTCGAAGCGCAGCAGCGAGAACTTCGCGACCGTATCCGGCAGCACGAGCGCGACTCGGCGCGGCCGCGGCGTCACGGCATCGAGCACGCTCCGAATCACCGAGGCGAGCGCGGTGCTGTCGTGCACGTTCGATGCGTTCAGGCCCGGCACGACGACACCTGCCGGCAAGGGTTCGCTCGCGTACGACGTGAGCACGGACGACGAGCCGTGCGGCGACACAATGGCCGCCGTCACGCGATGCGCGTCGATCTCGAGAGCGGCAGCCGGGGGACGGCTCGACAGCCAGCGCGGGATGGACGGGCTCATTCGACGAAGGTCACCTTGTTGATCTCGCGCAGCGTCGTGACGCCCTTGAGCACCTGCTCCACGGCGGATTCCCGCAGGAACCGCATCCCGTCGTCGCGGGCGGCCTTCTTGATTTCCGAGGTCGGACGCTTGCTGAGAATCAGTTCACGGATCGTATCGGTGAGGTCCAGCAGCTCGCAGATGGCGGTGCGGCCGCGGTAGCCCGTGCCGCCGCATTCCATGCAGCCGGCGCCTTCGTAAAACAGGCCGCTGTGCTCCAGCGCGGGATCGAGCGCTGATTCTTCCAGCTGCGCTCGCGTGATGGTTGCCTGCCGCTTGCAGTGCACGCAGATGTTCCGGACGAGCCGCTGTGCGAGCACGCAGTTCAGCGCAGAGACGAACTGGTACGCCTCGACGCCCATGTTGAGGAAGCGGCCGAGCACGTCCAGCACGTTGTTCGCGTGGACCGTGGTGAACACCAGGTGGCCCGTGAGCGCGGAGTTGATCGCGATCTGCGCCGTCTCCGCGTCGCGGATCTCACCGACCATGATCTTGTCGGGATCGTGGCGCAGGATCGACCGCAGGCCGCGCGCGAACGTCAGCCCTTTCTTCTCGTTGATCGGAATCTGCGTGATGCCGCGCAGCTGGTACTCGACCGGATCTTCGATGGTGATGATCTTGTCCTCGATGGACTTGATTTCGGAGAGCGCGGCGTAGAGCGTTGTCGTCTTGCCGCTGCCCGTCGGCCCGGTGACGAGCACCATGCCGTAGGGCTCGGCGATGTACTTCCGGAAGCGGCGGAGCTCGTCTTCGGGAAAGCCGAGGATGTCGAGGCGCAGTTCATGGAACTGCTCGCTGATCGATTCCTTGTCGAGGATGCGGATGACGGCGTCCTCGCCGTGGACGCTCGGCATGATCGAGACGCGGAAGTCGATCGTCTTGCCGGGCATCCGCAGCTTGAACCGCCCGTCCTGCGGGACGCGCTTTTCCGCGATGTCGAGCTCGGCCATGACCTTCACGCGCGAAATGATGGTGCTGTGGAACCGCTTGTCGATCGGCCGCATCGCCGGCTGGAGGACCCCGTCGATCCGGTACTTCACGTGGACGGCGTCTTCCTGCGTCTCGATGTGGATGTCGCTCGCGCGCCGCTGGATGGCGCTGTAGAGCGTCGTATCGACAAGCCGGATCACCGGGCTGGAGTCGGCCGACAGCTTCTCCACCGTGAGCGACTCGTCGCCGCTGTCGTCCTCCCGCAGGATCTGCATCTGGAAGCTCTCGGTCGCCTCTTCCAGCACGCGCGTGGAGTTCTCGCTTTTCTTCAGGATGGACTGGATGGCCGACGGGGTGCCGACCGTGACCTTCAGCGACGTCGCGAGGAGCACCCCCAGCTCGTCGAGCATCGGCAGGTCCGTCGGATCCGAGACCACGATCACGAGCGACTGGCCGTCGCGCCGGTAGGGCACGAAGCCGTAGCGGAGCGTCAGGTCGGCGGGAATCGTGCGGAACAGATCGTGATCGATGTTGAACCGCGTCAGATCGACGAACTCGAGGCGGTACCGTTCGGCCAGCCGCCGGGCCTGCGCGGTCTCCTCCGCCTGTTCGGCGGCGTTCGGCTCGGCTTCCCCCGCGTAGAGCTCCGCATCAGGGGCCGGCACGGCCGCGGATGTCGAGGCTTTTCCGTTCACAACTTCGGCCATCGGTTAATCAGTTCCAGTTCCCAGTTTCCGGTTCCCAGGTCCGAGTCCGCCGGCTACGCCAGCGCCGAGGTCAGATTGAAGAGTGGCATATAGAGCGCGAGCAGCAATCCGGCGATGACCAGTCCCATGATCACCAGCAGCGCCGGCTCGACCAGTGTGACGAACCGGCTGAGATTCGTCTCGATCTCCTCGTCGTAGAAATCCGAGAGGCTGTTCAGCATCTCCTGGAGCGCGCCGGTCGACTCGCCCACCTCCACCATTTTGATCGCCACGTCGGGAAATGCGCCGCTGTCGTTCATCGCGGTCGAGAGCGCCCGCCCTTCGCGGACCTGCTGCGCGGCGCCCTGGAGCTCGTGCGCCATGTACTGGTTGCCGATCGACCGCGACGCCACGTCGATCGCATTGACCAGCGGAATGCCGCCCCCGAGCAGCGTCGCGAGTGTCCGCGCCGCCTGTGACGTCGCGAACTTCTGCGCGATGGACCCGAGCATGGGAATCTTGAGCGTCCAGCGATCGAACCGCCGCCGGTTGCCCGCCGCCCGCAGCCAGGACCAGAACGCGCTCACCCCCGCGACGACGCCCACCACCATCAGCACGAAGTAGGTGCCGGCGAACTGTGAAATCGCCACGATGATCCGCGTCGAGAGCGGCAGTTCCTTGCCGAACTGATTGTAGAAGGCGCCAAATTCCGGCACCACGCGCAGCACGATGATCGCGACGACCACGCACGAGAGCAGGAGGAGGATGGCGGGATAGACCAGCGCCGATATCGTTTTTCGCCGGACGCCCGACACGACCTTCACGTATGCCACGTACCGGCGAATCACCGCCTCGAGGCTGCCGCTCTTCTCACCCGCCAGCAGCGACGCTGTGTAAATACCGGGAAAGAGCGCCCCGTGCGCCTCGAACGCTTCCGACAGCGAGTTTCCCGCCCGCACGCGGTCGTAGATGTCGTCGAGCACGGTCTTAAGCAGGGGATTCGCGACCCGCTGCCGGAGGATGTCCAGCGACTGCACGAGCGGCATCCCCGCCTTGAGCAACGTCGCCAGCTCCTGGTTGAAGACCAGGAACTCGCGTGACGAGATCCGCGATCGCCTCGGCAACCGGAACGACCCGAAGGCCGCACGGCCGGCGCGCTGAACCGCCAGCACGTACAGCCCTTTGTCCTCGAAGTCGCGCCTGAGCCGCGCCTCGTTTTCAGCGACGTACACCCCTTCGATGACGTCGCCGCCCGGCGTCCCGAGCCTGCAGCGGAACTCCATGCACTCAGCGCCCGGGCGCGTGACCCCCGGTGCAAGATCTTGTGTCTGTGGACATTATCGGCAGATCGAACCGAAATTATACAACAGGCTTAGAGGCGCGGGCGGTTCCTCCCCCGAGGTTAGACAGCCCCGGGAGCCGCTCGGATGGGGAAAAACGGGCGCGGGCTACTGGGGGCCGGCGAGCGAGAGGATGCGGGCGACGTAGTCCCGCGTTTCGCGATACGGAGGAATGCCCTTGAATTTCTTCACCGCGCCCTCGCCGGCGTTGTACGCCGCCAGCGCCATCTCGACGCCGAACCGATCGATGAGCGATCGGAGGTGCCGGATCCCGCCTTCGATGTTCGCCTTCGGCTCGAACGGGTTGCGGACCTGGTATTCCCTGACCGTGGAGGGCAT
Organism: Acidobacteriota bacterium; assembly: GCA_039648985.1. Taxonomy (GTDB): domain Bacteria; phylum Acidobacteriota; class Vicinamibacteria; order Vicinamibacterales; family 2-12-FULL-66-21; genus JALZOC01. Next base: position 5,429 of record JBBWZJ010000058.1, read on the forward strand.
CAGCTGCATCAGCCCCATCGCCCCGCGAGGCGACCTCGCACGCGGACGGTAGCCGGACTCCACCTGGATGAGCGCGCTGACGAGCATGGGGTCGACCCCGTGCGCCTGCGACAAGGACGCGATGATGTCGGCGTAGGGCGTGCCGTCGAGGAGCGACCGCTCGACCGGAGGTGCCGGGGGGACCGGAGGCGCGACCGCGGCCGGCTCCGGGTAGGGAACCTCGTCGGCCTCGATCTTCTCGATCAGATCTTTCGCACAGGTCACCTCGCCGCCGCTCCGGAGGGTCAGCACGATCGACTCGCCGTCGATCCTGTGACTCTTCACCGAGAGTGTGCGGCCGGAGCTCAGGAACACGATCTCGGCGGAGGCCGGGGCTGCCACTGCAATCAGGGCGACCACCGACGCGGCAAGGAGAACCGGAGCCTTAGGTGTCATGAGCGGCCAATCCTACCATCCGGGACCACGTCTGTCCAGAAACGCTACAGTCGAGCTCTCTCGGAGGGCCACCGAGCGCCGGGCGCGTGTAGCAAAGGACAACTCGGCGCGCTCGGCTCGCCGAGGCAGCTGACGCGGCGCCCGGAGCGTCTGGCGGCCGGCGCTACTTCGGTTCGACGAAGGCGTGGAAAACGCGGATGCCGAGCTCGCGGGTGTCGCCCCCGCCCGGGGTGAAGGTCCGATCGACAGCGATGACGAGCTCCGCCATGTCAGCCGTCCCGAGCTGCGCGGCGGTAAGCGGGAAGGTCATCATCTTCTTGTCGCGATTGTCCGCCCGGAAGGCCCCGACGGGCTGGCCGCCCAGTGTGATCGTCACCTGCTGCGGCGGCGTAAAGAGATCGGGCCGGGCGTCCCACTCCAGATAGAAGGTCAGGTCCTTCTTCGGGTTCCGAAACGAGATCGTGGCGGTCTTCTTCGTCCACTGCCATTCCGACGCGGCGTTGTCGGCCGACACTTCGGCCGGATGCCACCCGTCCTTATAGATCAGGAAGATGTTCTCGGACTGGGGCAGCAGCTGAAACTTCCCGACCACATACTCCCGGCGGGACGCCTCCTGGGCCGAGAGCGTCAGCCGCTTGTTCGATGCCGGGTTGTAGAGCCCCACCCGGATGGCGGCCTCCCCGATGTACGGATAGTTCGGGACGAACACAGTCCTGGTGTACTCGACTGTCTGCCCGGGTTTCCACGCCGACGTCGCGGGCACCGGCGGATGATCGTCGGTCCAGAGCTGTTCCCCGGTCGGGTCGAGGACATGGACGAACACCATGTAATCCTGCCCTTTGATGACGTCTGGCGCATTCTGCGCGACGATGAATTTGTAGGTCAGCTTCACCGGACTGCCGATCGGCACCTTGTCGTGGTTCAGGGACACGGAGGGCGCCGCCACGGGCGGTTCGTCCGCGGCCTTGCGGCTGCAGGCGGGAGCAAGGGCCAGCACGGCGAACGTCACCGCACAAAATCCGATCGAGACACGTCTGCGCATGGAAGCAATCATCCCCGTCACCGGCTGAACATGGAGCGCGCGAATGGTACCGCAGTTGTTCGGGCTACTGCAATATGCTAGCGTGCAGGCGTTCAAGAGGGTCCAGAGATGCTCGAAGCGTTGGGAATGGTGGAAACCAAAGGACTGATCGGCGCGATCGAAGCGGCTGACGCGATGGTCAAGGCCGCAAACGTCGTCCTGGTCGGCAAAGAGTACATCGGCGCGGGGTTCGTGACGGTCATGGTCAGAGGCGATGTCGGCGCCGTCAAGGCTGCGACGGACGCCGGGGCCGCTGCGGCACGCCGCGTCGGCGAGCTCGTCTCGGTGCACGTCATTCCGCGACCGCACGCCGAGGTCGAGAAGATTCTCCCCAAATCGAAAGAAGCCAAGGCCTAATCCCTCCGTCGGTCACGCATGGCCCAGCCGACTGCCCCGACCGATCGCGACCTCACGTCGATCAGCGAAGCGCGCACCCTGGTTCGACGGGCCCGCGAGGCTGCCCCGGCTCTTGCGGAGCTGTCGCAGGATCAGATCGATGCGATTGTCGACGCCATGGCGGCGGCCGTCACCCCCCAGGCCGAAGCGCTCGCCCGGCTCGCCCAGGAAGAAACGGGCTACGGCAATGTGCCGGACAAGGTCCAGAAGAACCTCTTCGCGTCCGAGAAGATCTACAAGTTCATCCGCCCGATGAAGACGGTCGGCGTCATACGCCGGCTGGACGACATCAAGGTGATTGAAATCGCCGAGCCTTTTGGCGTCGTGGCGGCCATTGTCCCCTCCACCAATCCGACATCCACGGCCATCTACAAGATCCTGATTGCGATCAAGGCGCGCTGCCCGATCGTGATCAGCCCGCATCCGGCCGCGGCGCGCTGCATCACCCGGGTCGCCGAGATCATGCACGACGCGGCTCGCCGCAGCGGCGCCCCCGAGGGCTCCATCAGCTGGATGACCACCGTGACCTTGGAAGGGACCCAGGAACTGATGAAGGCCCGCGAAACCGCCGTCATCCTGGCGACCGGCGGCATGGGCCTCGTCCGGGCGGCGTACAGCGCGGGCAAACCCGCTTACGGCGTCGGCCCCGGCAACGCGCCCGCCTACATCGAGTCCACCGCCGATGTCGTCAAGGCCGTGCGCGACATCGTGACCGGCAAGACATTCGACAACGGGGTGCTCTGCTCGTCCGAGAACTCGGTCGTCTGCGACAGCGTGCTCGTCGAGGAGGTCAAGCGCCAGTTCGTCGCGAATGGCGGGCATTTTTTATCCGCCTCGGAAATCGACGTGCTCGGCCGTCTCCTTGTGACGCCGCAGCGGCTGCCGAACCCGAAACTTGTCGGCCGTCCGGCCACGTACATCGCGCAACAGGCGGGGATCACCGTTCCCGCCGGCACCCGCGTGCTGATCGCGGAGCTGTCCGGGGTCGGGCGGGACTTCCCACTCTCGATCGAGAAGCTCTGCCCCGTCCTCTCGTTTTACGTGGTGAAGGACTGGCGCGAGGGGTGCGAACGCTGCAAGCAGATTCTGCGCTACGGCGGGATGGGGCACACCATGGCGATCCACTCGCGAAACGAGGACGTCATCCTGCAGTTCGGATTGAAGAAACCGGCATTTCGGATCGTGGTCAATACGCCGACGACGCTCGGGTCGATTGGCCTGACAACCGGGCTGGACCCCTCGATGACGCTCGGGTGCGGGGGGTACGGGGGCAACATCACGTCAGACAACATCTCTCCCCGTCACCTGCTCAATATAAAGAGGCTCGCATACGAGACCACCCCGGCTCCCGCGCGGCGGGTTGACGAGCCGGCTGCGGCGGCTCTGCCCAAAGCGCCCGCGGCGCCACGAACTCCGCCCGGACTCGCGGCGGACTCCCTTGCGCGGAGGATCGATCAGTTCCTCGCCTCGCGCGGCTACACGCCACCCCCGCCCGCCGGGGACGGCGGACCACCAGCCGCCGCCACCCCACCCGCCACGGCGGCCCCGCCCGCTCGCTCCCAGCCGTCTCAGACGCCGGGATCGATTGCGCAGGGTCCGACCGACAGTGTCCAGAAACCAGCCGAGTTTGTCTGCGAAGACGACGTACGGCAGGCGGTGCGGCAGGGGCGCAAGATTGTAATCGGAGAACGAACTATCGTCACGCCGGCGGCGCGCGACCTCGGCGAGCAGCATCGGGCATTCGTGCAGGTCAGCTGGCGCACGTGAGGCCGGCCGCTGCTTAGTGTTGCGCACGCTGGGCTTACGTTTGACCCCCCTGGGCTGGGGTGGTATGCTTTGCGCCCCAGCAATCGGAACGACTTTCCGCCCACGGCAGAGCTTGCATGAGGGGCGGCGACTTTGCAGTTACCACGGCCGGCAGCACGGCTCGGTCGTCGAATCTCAACACGGGCCCCCCGGCCCAATCCCCTGACAT
>JBBWZJ010000187.1:0-33002 GCA_039648985.1 Acidobacteriota bacterium
GCGCCGATCCCTCCGAACACATGGACGCTGCGTGCGGCCGTCGAGACGCCCGGAAACGAGTGCGTGAGCCACGTGACAGTCACGTGCGCGACGATGCCCATCATCACGGAGGCGGCGAGAATTTTCACGAGCGTCACTCCAATCCGTGTCTCGTCGATTCCGGAGAGCCGCCGCCGCAGCAGCCAGAGCAGCGAACCGGCATTGAACGTCGCCGCGAGGGCCGTGCCCGCGGCCAGGCCGCGGAAGCCGAACATGCCGACGAGCGCCAGGTTGATCATCAGATTCGCGAGCACCGATGCGACGCTGACGAGCACTGGCGTCCGGCTGTCACGCAGGGAGTAGAAGGTCGGAGACGCAATCTTGACGACCGAGTACGCGAGAAGCCCGGGCGCGTACCAGACCAGCGCGGCAGCCGTCGCTGCCGTGTCGAAGGCCGTGAAGCGTCCGCGCTGCAGCAGCAGCGCGACGATCGGGCGGGCGAGGACCATCAAGCCCACGGTCGCCGGCACGTTCAGCATCAGCATCATCCGCAAGCCCCGCGAGATCGTCTCCCGAACGGCTGGCAGGTCGTCGCGCGCGGCGTGACGCGCGATCTCGGGGAGCGCCGCGGTCGCGATCGAGACTCCGAAGAGGCCAATCGGCAGGTACATCAGCCTGAACGCGTAACTGAGCCACGACACCGCGCCCTGCGGCTGACCCGTCGCGAGATACGTATTCACGAAGACGTTGATCTGAACCGCGGCCAGACCGAGCGTACCCGGTCCCATCAGGCGCAGAACTTCCCGGAGCGCCGGATCCGTGAAGTCCAGGACGGGTCGATAGCGGAAGCCTTCGGCGCGGAGCGTCGGCCACTGGAGGAGCGCCTGGCCGAGCCCGCCGACGAGCGTGCCGATCGCGACACCCACGATCGGCGGCAGGCCGATTCGCGGCATCAAGGGTGCGAGTCCGACGGCGCACGCGATCGTGGCGACGTTGAACATCGCGGGCGACAGGGCCGGCACGAAGAACCGGCGAACGGAGTTGAGCATGCCCATCATGGCGACCGACGCGGCGACGGTCGTCAGGAACGGCAGCATCAGCCTCGTCAGCATCGTGGTGAGCTCGAGCTTTCCAGGCGTGTCCGCAAACCGCGGCGCAATCATCGTCGTGATCGGGCGGGCAAGAATGATCCCCGCAATCACGAGGATGCCGGTGACGACGAGCAGGGCGTTGATGACCAGGTTACCGAGCCGCCAGGCGGCATCGCGGCCGTCGCGCGCCAGCGTCCGGGTGAATGCGGGAATGAACGCGGCCGTCATGGCGCCCTCGGCGAACAGGTCGCGCAGCAGGTTTGGCACCCGGAACGCCACGTTGAACGCATCCATTTCGGCGCCGCCGGCGGCCCCGAAGAGCGCCGCCAGCACCATCTCGCGGCCCACACCGAGAATCCGGCTCGCCATCGTGGCGACGCCGATGAGCCCTGCCGATCGGGCGAGGCGCGAGCTCATGTCCGGGACCGCGAGCTCATGACCGGTGAATCGCCGGGACCAATGGCGTGATCGGAAGGGGAGCGGCACGCATCGAGGCGTCAGCGTACCATCAAAAAAAAGCCCCTGCTTTGCGGCAGGGGCCAAGTGGAGGATGGACGAGAAGCTCTCTTGAGCCCGTCTGAGTGGTTAGACGGAGATCGCGCGAAAAAGTTTTGGTCCTGTCTACCCGAGTTTTCGGCGGACGATGTCGTTCACGATCTTGCCGTCGGCGCCTCGCCCCGCGAGCTTTGGCATCACGGCTTTCATCACGCGGCCCATGTCCTTCGCCGCTGTCGCTCCGGTCTCCCGAATGGCCTCGTCCACGGCGCGTTCGATCTCGGCGGGATCCACTGGCGGCGGCAGATAGGTTTCGAGCACCGCGATCTCGGCCGATTCGCGCGCCGCGAGCTCGGGCCGGCCGCCGCTCGTGAACTGCTCGACCGAATCGCGCCGCTGCTTGATGAGTGATGCAACGACCTGCTGGGCCTCGGCCTCGTCCAGGGCGCGTCCTTTCTCGACCTCCCGGTTCATCAACGCGGCCTTCGCCATCCGCAGCGGCATCAGCCGAGCCTGGTCCCTGCCGCGCATCGCGGCCGTCATGTCGGCGCTGATTTTCTCGATGAGAGTCATGGGTCGGAATCCTCGGAGACGCGTGGCGCTGCGCCGCCAGATGGAGGCGTGCGGTCTCTACACGTTACCACCGCTCCGCCGCGAGGCCGTGGGGTCACTCGGCCCCGGTCAGGAGGTCGCGGTAGATGCGCCAGTACTGCGCCGCCACGGACGCCGGGCGGAAGTCGCGCTCGATGACCTCGCGTGTCGCCGGCAGCGTCCGCCGTTTGTCGCGCAGGAAGTGTGTGACGGCCTTGGCCATGGGGATCGGCTGACCGGAAGGCACGATCGCGACATCGGGGCCGAAGACTCCATTCAGTTCGAGGCCACCCGGATTGTCGGTCGAGAGCACCGGGGTGCCGCACGCGAGGGCCTCGACGGCCACGGTCGGGAGGGCTTCGAGGACCGATGGCAGGACGAACAGGTCGGCCGCCGCGCAATAGCGAGCCACCGTCGCGTTGTCGACGAGCCCCGTGAAGTTGACGTGCCGCTCCACACCAGCCGACCGTGCCGCGGCTTTCAGCTGCTCGAGGAGCGCGCCGGTGCCGCAGAGGACCAGGCGCGTGTCGGGAAACTCGTGAATCACGTCGGTCATCGCCTCGAGCAGCGTGCGCTGTCCGGCGAGTGGATGGAGCCGCTTGACGTTCAGCAGCAGGTGCCGGTTGCCGATACCGAGCGCGGTGCGCGCCGCCGCCTGCGCGTCCTCGTCGTGCCACGCGAAGCGCGGTCCGACAGGCGGGTACACGACGCGGGCGTTCCGGCGCCCGAGGCCGAGCGCATGCGCGCGGCTCATGAGCCGATCGCTGTAGAACGTCACGAACGACGCGGCGTGATACGCGCGCGTGAACAGGTCGGGGCTGAACCGCTTCGGCGCGTAGTGCCAGATTTCCGTTCCATAGAGCGTGAGCACGACAGGCTTGTTGCTGCGGCGCGCCAGGAGCACGGCCACGTCCGCGAGGAGCCCGTTGCTGTGGACGTGCACGATATCCGCGCGGGCGATGGACGGCGCGAGCGTGCGACGCATCCGCAGGGCGGCGATCGTCGGCCCGAGGTGCAGAGCCCGATCGAGGATGGTGCCGCTCCGGCGCGGGATCCAGGTGGCCGGGCCGGCAAGCGCGGCGCTGCCGCCTGCCCGTGGCGGATGCGCGACGTACTCGACCTCGTCGCCGGCCTCGCGCGCCCAGGTACCCAGCTGCGCCGGCAGCAGCGCGTTGGCGGCCTGGTCCGGCGGAAGGTGCGGAGTGACGTGGAGGATGCGCATCAGGCCGAGTACGCGTCCCGGAACTCCGAGAACGTCGCCGGAGCCGCCCGCAACTCCTTCGTGGCGAACGCCAGGAACCGATCGAGCCGGGCGCAGAACGCCTCGAGCTCCGCCTCGGTTCTGTTATATGGACTGCCCCCGACGATGGCTTCGCTCGAATGGAACAGCAGGTTCAGCACGGGCTCGCCGTCCGCGGCGAGCTGCCGCGCGAGCGCGATCATATCCTCCAGAGACGAGTAGGAAGGACGAAGCCAGCGCATGCGGAGCAGCCTCAGGGCGCGGAGCACGCGCTTCGTCGTGTACGGCGCCGGGGCGCGCGCATACAGGTACTGCAGACGCCTGGGCAGCCGGTGATTCAATCCGGCGGACACCGGCACTTCGAGGACGTTGCTGCTGCCCGCCGTCGTAGCGCTGTCGTACGCAAGGAAGTAGGGCGTGAGCGGCGCCTCCACGAATTCCGGACCGCCCTTGTGCGTCTCGAAGAACAAGGGGGCGACGCTCGACTCGACGAGGTAGCCCTGCTGCTCCAGCGCGGCCACGTGATCTGCCGAGAAGCCGAATCGTCCGGAGCGGTACGACACGGGCGCGACGCCGACCGCCGCCGCGATCGCGTCCGTCAGCGACTCGAGCTGACGTTCGAACTGCGGCCGCGGGAGGGCTGACGCGTAGGGGTGGCGCGTGATGTCGTCCGCGGTGCAGGGCGGCGTCTCCCACGCGTGATGATGGGCGCCTATCTCGCAGTCTCCCGAGGCGAGCAGCCCGCGGAGGACTTCGGCGGACCGGCCGTCTTTCGCAACCGGGTACGTCACGACATAGGTCGGGCGGACGCCATGCTTCGCGAAGAGCCCTTGCAGCGCGGGCAGCGCATAGATGTTCGCGAACGTCTGATGTGCGCGGGCGGAGACATCCCACTGGTTGTCGCCTTCGGTGTCGATGCCGACCAGCAGGTTCATCGGCCGCACCGCCCGGTCGCGCCGGTGCTCATCGATCCTGGTCCGAGTCCCCCGCCGTGACGTGCCACGCGTCCACGTTCTCGTAGAACGCGGGTTCCACCGGGATCGCGTTGACCTTCACGACGAACTCCATCGTGGACTTCACCTGGAAGTACCCCGACCGCCTGAGCACGCGCCTGAAGCTCGCGTGGGTCGCGAACGTGCGGATCTTGTCGGAATCCGCCTGGCGCGCTTCGCGGTCGATCCACTGCAGCAGCGTCTGCAGCGCCGTCTCGTCGTCCGGATCCGTGAGGAAGTCGGCGAGCAGCGTGACCCGGCCGCGCGGTTCGTGGAGATGGCGGTATACGGCGTACCCGATGTTCTTGTCGTGACGCCGCAGGACCGCGATGCTGTAACGGACGTGCGGCGCCGAGACGTACTTCCAGTTGAGATACGGCGCATCGCGCCGCACGGCAAGCGCGAACTTCGGCGCGAGCTCCTCCCACAGTGCGGTGAAGCTCTCGTCGAACCGCTGAATGAGCCGGACCTCGGCGCGGAGCGGGCGCGTCCGCGCCACGATTTTGACGAAGGGCAGCGTCAGGGCCGACACGAACCGGTTCAGGGGCAGCGGCCAGTTGGGGCGGCGCAGCGCCCGGCGCGTGAGAGGCTTCACCAGGCACGGCACGGGACCCACATCGGGCCACCGCAGCTTCTGGAACAGCCGGTACGAGGACTCGGAAAGTCCGAGGCCGAGCGAGGCCCCGACGTTCCGATCCCACGTGCGGAAGAGGACCTCGCCAAGGCCCTGCCGCTGGCGCTCGGGCGCAACCATCACGTCCATGCCCCAGGACCCCTGCACTTCGTCACCGCGCACCGAGAGCCGCACGGGCATGGTCGCGTACTGCCCGACGATCGAGGTGCCTTCCCGCGCGATCCAGATCTCGGGCTCCTGACCGGGATTGTTGGGATTGCGGCGGTACTGCCAGTCCCACCGCATCCGGCTGCCCTCGGCGGCGTCGTTGCCGAAGACGCGGCGATAGAGCCCCTCCACCGAGCGCCTGTCGTCCGCTGTGTATCGCGTGATTTCCGCCACGCTAGCCCCTCGCCAGAACGTATTCCATGTTGCTGATGAGCGCGTCCTGCGTCAGCCCGCTGCTGGTGATCCATCGCGCCACGGCGGCGGGCATGCGGCGGACGGTCGCCGTGGCATGGAGCTCCTCCCTGACAATCCGGAGCCCCGCGGCGGCGATTTGCGCACGCAGCCGCGCAACGGTCACTTTTTCGAGCAGGTCGTCGTGCTTGATCTCGCCCCGGCGCGCGGCCTTGATGAACGAATTCTCGTGCGCCCGTTCGCGGAGCGCCCATGGGGCGACGCGCGCGAGCTGCCGGAACGTCGCGAACGCGATGCGGCGGCCGAAGAGGAGATGGAGAGGGATCGGCACTCGGAGGCGCGGCAGGTGGGCGCCGGCAAACGACAGGTACGGTGAGGTCGAGAGATAGAGGTGGCCCCCCGGCACGAGCACACGCGCGCACTCGCGGAGGTAGAGAGACGCGTCAGCGACGTGCTCGATGACCGCGTGCGAGAGCACCAGGTCGAACGCCGCGGCAGGAAAGGGCAACGCCATGCCATCCGCGAGGGCGAACTGCAGGTTGCGAAGCCCCCGCTCACGCCCCAGCCGGACGCCGGCGTCCTGAAACCGTTCGACCGGATCGATGCCGACCACCCAGCGGACCTCTTCGGCGAGCGAGAGCGGCATCCCGCCGCCGCCGCAGCCCGCGTCGAGGACGCGGTCGCCGAGCGCGATACCGGCGCGGTCGAGGAAGGAAAGGACCTTGGCGCTCCGGTAATATTCGAACAGCGCGTAATCGTATTCGGACCGGAACCGTAAATCCGCATGCGCCCTGATGGCGCCCTCGTCAATCCTTCGCACGTCCGCTCATGGTCGATCGTGCCGTCCTGCGCCGCCGAACTTGTCGATGAGTGCGGCCTGATCGTGGCCCGTGGCGGTTTCGGCAACGTCGAAAATCATGATGATTCTGCGGTTCGGGTAAGCCGCGAGCACGTCCTGGATGATGGGGTTTCCGGCCTGCGACTCGTAGCCGACGCTCGGGGCCACGTAGGTCAGAATATATCGCACATCATCCCGCCGCTTCCTGTCCTCGTAGTTGCCGAATTCGCGGCCGACGAAGACCGGACGGATGCGGTTTTCGAGGGCGAGTCCGTTCGCGAGCTTTCCATGGACGAGCGTACCCGGCGGCAGGGCGCGGCCGAGCTCGATTGACGCCGCGTAGTTCTTGTAGGAGCGCCCGACGGCCCACTGCGCGAACTGCGCGACCTGCCCCAGGCAGACGAGCAGCGCCACACCGGCGGCCGCGCGGGGCCTCCAGGGGTTGCGCGCCAGTGCGAGCGGAACGCGGGGCCATGTGGCGTACACGAAGCCGGCGAACAGCGTCGCGACGACCGCCGCGATCCGTACGTTTGGCCGGACCTCGTGCAGGAACGCGAGCCGCAGGAGCGCGCCGGAGACAACGTAGCCCACGTAGAGCACGACAGGCAGCGCAAGCCACGCGCGGCGCCGGCTCCCGCCGAATTCGCGCATCAGGACGCGGTCCCGTCCGAGCACGATGGCGGTGACGGCGGTGAGCGCGGGGATGAAGAGGATGAACCGCCGCTCGTTGCCCACGTCGTGCAGGATGAGCTCGGTCGCGCCCAGCCCCAGCCAGAGAAGCAGAAATCGTTCGGCCGGTCTGAGCCTGCGCCACCGCGCCAGCATTCCGAGGCTCGCTGTCGCGCCGATCGCGAGCACGAACCAGGATCGCGTGAAGAGATCGTGCAGGATCGGGAACCACGTGACGCGATCGAAAAGCGCGCGCGCTGTGTACGACGGCTTGCGCGTAACCGACATCTGCCAGTTGTAGAAGCGGTAGTCGCTCCAGTTCGGCGCCACGAACACGAGCATCGCCACCGCTCCGCACGCGGCGAGCGCCGCGAGGACGACCCATGCGGCTCTCGTGGTCTGGCGCGGCTGCGGCGCGTCCGCGACGTCCCAACGAGCTGAACCTGCGGATTCCGGGAACGCCGACGCAGATCTGTTCGACAGCACGAGCGTCAGGGCAGCGTCGAGGGCAAGTCCCGCGACGAAGAACGCGGCGGAGGCCTTCGTGAAAAAGGCCAGCAATGCGGCAGCGGCTGCGCCGGCGCCCCATGCCGGCTGCGCGTGGGCGCGGACGTAGCAGTACCAGGACGCCACCATGAAGGCCACCATGGGACCCTCCATCAGCGCCGCCCGGTTCCACATCACATACACGTAGTTTGTCGCGAGCAGTCCGCCGGCGATGAGCCCCGCGCGCCGTCCGCCGAGCCTCGCCACGCCCAGCGCCAGCAGCCACACCGACCCAATCCCGCAGACCTCGGACACGAGTCTGGCCTGCCGCACCCCGACGCCGAACGCCTTGAAGGACGCGTATTCGAGCCCGGTGAACACCGGCGCGATGTACATGGGGTTCCAGGCGTCCTCCGTCCACCGGCCGAACAGCGCCTTGTTGCGCGCATTGTGGACCCACGCCCCTTCGTCGTGCCAGACGATGCCGACGGGCGCGACCCACGGCGGATCGGCGGCAGGGTAAAGGCCGCGCAACACGGCCGCTGCGACGATGACCGCCCACAGTCCGGCGCGGAATGTCCGCCGCGACAGGTCGGGCTCGGAGGTGGTCAATGCGCCGGCTCCCGCCGCAGCCAGATGTCGAAGCCGGGGACCGCGTCGACCTGGTCGTACGAGGCGCGCAGCCATCCTGCGAGCGGCACGCTGGCCATGAAGAAATGCGCCGAGTCGTCCACGTCCGGAAACCAGTCCCGCTGCTGCAGCGCGACGATCGCCGGAGTTGTCCGACGAAGGTCGTCGAGGAGCCCGCTCGCGCCGTACCCCGGCTGGCCGTCGTTGAATCCGGCGATCACCGGACGGCTCCAGAAGAATCGCGACGCGCTGGCGCGGCCACCATCGACATACGCACCACAGGAGAAGCCGAACACGTACACGCGTTCACCAGGATTGGAGCGCGCCCGCAGAAAGGAGGCGAGTTGTGAAACAGCAAGCGCTGAGTATTTCCGGGTCGCGCGATCCCCATAGCGGGCGAGGTGCTCCTCCTCGCTGATGCGGCCGAGCATGAACGCCGCATCGTGTGACATGTTGTCGAGCAGCTTCGGGAAGTCGTTGACGCGCCAGACCGCCACTACAACGAGGAGCGTGAGGACGATTGTGGCCGTGCGCCAGCGGCTCCACAGAATGGCGCCGGCCCATGCCCCGGCAAGCGCGAGCGCCGGGGCGGCCTGCACGAAGTACTGCGGCAGATCCCGGCTGCCGTTGATGGCAATCGAGAGGCACGCGGCCGCCACCCATGCAACAGCGACGAGCCGGTCGCGAGCCCCCGCCGCTGCCACGAGCAGCACGGCGCATCCGGCCCCGCCGACCAGCCACAAGGCATCGACGCGCGCATGGCGCACGGGGAACGTCAGCAGGTAGACAACGGCGTGCAGGGGGCCTGCATAGGTTTCGCCGGAGTAGCGCAGATTGTAGGTAAACGTCGCGTCGTAAAAGGCGGCCAGAGTATGCCCGCTCCACAGCCACCCGACCAGAAGGAGGCCGGGCACCACGAATCCGATCGCGACCGCGCCCACGGTCGCCGGAGACAGGCGCCTCCAGAGAAGGAGGGCGAACAGACCCGCGCCGGCGTAGACAGCAGCGTTGTACTTGAACGTGAACGCGATCCCGAAGAGCGCACCGGCAGCCGCGATCCGGGCGAGGCTCTGCCGGTTCCTGCCCGTGGCAAGAAGGAGAAACGCCCCGGTGATCGCCGCCGCGATGAACGTCTCGCACTGAGCGCGCACGCTGACGCCCCCGAGGCGCGCGAACGAGGGATTGGACAGCAGCAGGAACAGGAGCGCGGCAACGGGGCCGACAACGGGCGGCGCCAGCGTCGCCCCAAGCTGCCACAGCAGCACCGCGGTCACCGCCGCCATGAGCAGATCCGTCGCCGGCACCACGGACTCCTGCGGCCAGAGGGCACGCATGCCGGCATACGCGAGGTGGATGGCGGGGGGTTTTTGATCCCAGGCGTCGCGGTAGGGGAGCTCGCCGTGCAGGATGCGCTCGCCGACGTACATATACAGCCCCTGGTCGGCTCCCATGGGCTGCGCGAGCGACGGAAGGCGCACGGCGAGAAGGACGCACGCGAGCGCCAGAAACAGGCGGTTCGTCATGTAAGAGAGACGGGCGCTTGAATTATAGTGCTTGCGAGCCCGATCCTTGACCGCCGCGCCTGGCCCAGCCACCATCTCGATTGTCGTTCCCACCTACAACGAACGCGAACGGTTGGCCGATCTCGTCGACGCGATCTTCGCGGCGTACCGCGCCGAGCGCATCGACGGCGAGCTGATCGTCGTCGACGACAACTCGCCGGATGGCACCGGGGCACTGGCCGATCAGCTTGCCGGGCGATATCGCATCCGGGTGGTGCACCGCGCCGGGAAGCTCGGGCTCGGGACAGCGGTGATCGAAGGATTCGAAGCCGCCACTGCGCCTGTCGTCGGCGTCATCGACGCGGACTTGAGCCATCCACCCGCGCTGCTGCCGCGGATGCTCGCGGTCATGCAGTCAACGGGCGCCGACCTCGTCGTGGCCAGCCGCTACGTTCCCGGGGGCGGCACGCGCAACTGGGAGAAAAGCCGGCTCCTCATGTCGCGCATCGCGTGCCTCATGGCCCGGGGCCTGACGCCGATCCGGGATGCGACATCGGGGTTTTTCCTGATCCGCCGCGAGCTCGCACGCGGCGTGCGCATCTCGGCCGGTGGATTCAAGATCTGTCTGGAACTGCTCGTGCGCAGCCGGCCCCGTGTTGTCGTCGAAGTGCCCTATGTCTTCGTCGGCCGCACCGCCGGCGAGAGCAAAATGAACCTGAAGGAGGCGATGGGGTACCTTCACCAGCTGCGCGCGCTTCGCGGCTTCGTCGCCGGTGCGCCGAGACTCCGGCAGTCCTACAAGCGGATGACGGCGGAGGAGCTCGCCGCGGCCGCGACGGACTCCGGCCCAGCTTCGAACAGGCCAGACCGATGAGCCTCGCGCACCTGACGCTGCCGACACAGCATGTCGACAGGACCGCATCATTCTTTGAACGGACCCTTGGTTACTCGAGGAACGCGGTGCCCGGCAACTCGCCTGTCGAAGCGCTCTGGCTCGACATCGGACGCGGGCAGGAGATGCACGTGTTCTACGTGGAGGGATTCGAGGTGTCGCCATTCGAGGGCGAGTTCGGCCGACACGTGGCGCTCTTCCATCCGCTCGCGGACTTTCCGGGGCTGAAGGAACGTCTGACGAGAGAGGGAGCCGTGCTCATGGACCCGCTGCGTGCGACTCCGTTCGAGCGGTTCTTCTTCCGGGAGCCGGTCAACGGCTACGTCTTCGAAGTGGTCGATCAGGATCAACCGAAATCGTAGCGTCTAGAAACCCTTCGCGGTCCACTTCGACCAGTAGAACGTCATCGGCACGACGCCCGTGTTCGTGATGCCATGGAGCACGTTCCCGGCGCAGTACATGATGGCGCCCGGCCCGACCTGCGTCGTCTTGCCGTCGCAGAAAATCTCTCCCGTGCCGTCCGCCACGATCATGAACTCTTCTTCCGGATGCTGGTGCGGCGGATGCGGGCTCGCGCCTGGATCCAGAACCGCCATCCCGGTGCACATGCCGTTCAGCTGATCGGTGGGCCCGTTGTAATGCACGAACACCCGGCAGCCGTTCTGCACCTCCGGCCTCAGCGCACCAAGGTCGAGCACCCCGTCGGGCAGCTTCGCCGCGGCGGCATCGAGATAAACGACGCTTTCTGTCTTGTCAGCCATAGCGCTTTATCGTTGAACAATCATCCCGTCACGGTCAAGACCGCGGGCAACCGCGGAACCCCGAACCCCGAACCCCGAACCCCGGATCCCGGATCCCGACCCCCCCGCGATGTCGAATAGACCGGTGCCGGAACGACTATCCTCTGAACGCACACTGACTGGTTTCTTTGAGGAGGACATAATGCCGAGCACCGTCAAGTTCCAGCGCGTCCTGCGCACCACACCCGAGCGGCTCTACCGCGCCTTCATCGATCCGGATGCGATGGCCAAGTGGCTGCCGCCCAACGGTTTCACCGGCAAGGTGCATCATATGGACGCGCGGGTCGGGGGCACCTACAAGATGTCGTTCACCAATTTCAGTTCGGGCAAGAGCCAGTCCTTCGGAGGCGAGTATCTCGAGCTGGTGCCGAACGAGCGGATTCGGCACACTGATCGATTCGACAACCCGGGTCTGCCGGGCGAGATGACGGTCACCATAAGTCTGAGGAAAGTCATGGTCGGGACGGAGATCAACATCGTGCAGGAGGGGATCCCGGATGCGATTCCAGCGGAGGCGTGCCATCTCGGCTGGCAGGAATCGCTTGCGCTCCTGACGCTGCTCGTCGAGGCGCAGATTCCCGACTAGTCGACTCCCGGCAGCTGGGCAGGCGCACTCGCCCCGCAGCAGCCGGTGTCGTTCGCCATTACTTCAATGGTCACGCACTGGCGTGGGGTGACCGGCCTGCTGTAACCTGCTCGCGCATCTGCCCTTGCGGGACAACTACAACCTCTTCGTTGCGCTGCGCCAGGCCTTCCCCGCCGATCTCGACGAGGTGGCTGTCGAATGCGCCGACGGCGAGCCGCTCGTCTACACCTGGCGCGATCTCGAGCGGGGCACCGCGACGATGGCCAACCTGCTCGCGTCGCTCGACCTGCCGGCGGGCGGGCGGGTCGTCGTGCAGACCGAGAAGTCTGTCGAGGCGCTGATGCTGTATCTGGCGGTGCTGCGCGCCGGCCTCGTCTACGTGCCGCTCAATACGGCCTACCAGAGCGGCGAGATGGAACACTTCATCGGTGATGCCGAGCCGGCGCTCATCGTGTGTTCGAGCCGGAACCTGCAGGGGCTCAGAGAGATCGTCGTCCGCAAAGCGGACGGTCACGGGGTGCCGCATGTGCTCACGCTTGACGCAGACCGTAGCGGCAGCCTGCTGGAGCAAGCCGCCGGCCACAGCGACAGGCACGAGGTCGCCGTCAAGCAGGCCGACGAACTCGCGGCTATCGTCTACACGAGCGGCACGACCGGGTCCAGCAAGGGCGCGATGCTGACGCACGGGAATCTGTTGAGCAACGCGCGCACGTTGAAGGATTTCTGGCGCTGGAGGTCACCAGCGGCCGGCGGTGACGTGCTGATCCACGCACTGCCTCTCTTTCACGTCCACGGGCTGTTTGTCGCATGCCATGGCGCGCTGATCAACGGCAGCAGGATGATCTGGTTCGCCAGGTTCGATGCGCAGGCGGTGATTGCGCGTTTCCGTGACGCAACGGTATTCATGGGTGTGCCGACGCTTTATGTGCGGCTGCTCGCCGAGCCCGGCCTGACGCGGGACGCCTGCCGCGCGATGCGCCTGTTCATCAGCGGCTCGGCCCCGCTGTTGGTCGAGACCTTCGACGAGTTCCGCGACCGCACCGGCCACACGATTCTGGAGCGCTACGGCATGAGCGAGACGCTCATGCTGACGTCCAACCCTTGCGATCCCGCCAATGGCGACCGGCGCGGCGGCACGGTGGGCGTTGCACTGCCAGGCGTTGGCGTGAGGGTCCGCAACGAGGCTGGGGCCGAGTTGCCCGCGGGCGAAGTCGGCGCGATCGAGGTAAGCGGCCCCAATGTGTTCAAGGGGTATTGGCGCATGCCCGACAAGACGCGCGAAGAATTCACCGCCGACGGCTGGTTCAAGACGGGTGACGTCGGGAAGATCGATTCACGCGGCTACGTCAGCATCGTCGGTCGAAGCAAAGATCTGATCATCAGCGGCGGCTACAACGTCTACCCGGCGGAGGTCGAGGCGGTGCTCAACGAAATGCCTGGCGTCGCCGAGAGCGCCGTCATCGGCCTGCCGCACCCGGACTTCGGCGAGGGAGTGGTCGCCGTCGTGGTCGCCCGGCCGGGGGAGTGCATAGACACCGCAGCGCTCATCGCGGGGCTGAAGTCGAGGATCGCAAGCTTCAAAGTGCCGAAGCGGGTCTTCGTCGCGCCGGAACTACCGCGCAATGCGATGGGCAAGGTGCAGAAGAAGCTGTTGCGCGAGCAGCACCACGGCGTGTTCGCGGCCGGCGTATGAACGTCTCCGTGGAAGACGGCAAACCGCAAAGGTTCGACTCATCGCGGTCAGGGTGCCAATCATGGTGATCTTGGGAACAACGCTGCTCGCCCTGTGCTATCTCCTCGGAATCATGATCGGCGATGCGCTGGGTTCGCTGATTGGCGTCAAGGCCAACGTCGGCGGCGTCGGGTTTGCCATGATGCTGCTCATCGGCAGTCTCCACTATTTGCACGAACGCGGCCTGATGACAGTCGGGGCCGAACGCGGGATCACCTTCTGGGCGGCCATGTACATTCCCGTCGTCGTCGCGATGGCTGCGACTCAGAATGTGCTGGTCGCCTTCAAGAGCGGAATGGTGGCGGTCCTCGGCGCTGCCGGATCGGTCGTCGTGTGCGCGTGCGTGATCTCGTTGTTCAACCGGGTCATCGAGCGGCGCGGTGTCGATCCGGCGTGGCAGAACACGATGTCCTCGGCTGAAATCAAGTAACAACCCGCCGCCATGGACCTGCTGTACAAAGCGATCGCTGACAATCAGCTGGTTGCCGCCTTCGCCACTGTCGGGATCCTGCTGTGGATATCCGGTTACCTCTCGCGCCACATCTTCCGCGGACGGATCCAGGGATCGGCGATCGCCATCCTGGGAGGTTTGGCCCTCGCGTATTGGGGCGGTGTTCTGACAGGAAGAACCAGGGGACTCAGCGATGTAACCGGCTTTGCCGGGCTGGCCTTGATGGGCGGGACGATGATGCGCGATTTCTGCATCGTCGCGACCGCAAGCGAGGTCCGCGTCTCAGAGGCAAAGAAGGCCGGGTGGCTTGGGCTCCTCGCGTTATTGCTCGGGACAGTCTTGCCGTTCGTCGTCGGCGTCGCCGTCGCCAGGGCTTATGGTTATACGGACCCGGTCGCCCTCACGACGATTGGCGCCGGGGCTGTGACTTACATAGTGGGACCGGTCACTGGAGCGGCCATCGGGGCGTCGTCCGATGTCATGGCGTTGAGCATCGCCACCGGGGTGATCAAGGCGATACTCGTGATGATCTTTACGCCCTTCCTGGCCAGGTTCATGCGGCTCGACAATCCGCAAGCCGCGATGGTCTTCGGCGGTCTGGCCGGAACGGTCAGCGGTGTCAGCGCTGGTCTCGCGGCCACGGATCGCCGATTGGTGCCTTACGGAGCCCTTGTCGCTACGTTCCACACCGGACTTGGTTGCCTGATGGGGCCGTCCGTTCTGTTCCTGATCGTGAAGGCAATCTACTGACCGCGGGGCTCAAGTCCCCGCGCTACAGGGCTGAATTTGACGGTTCTCGTAGCGCGCCGCTTTTGCGGCGCGTTGACGCGGGACTGACGTCGGGGTGCTGATGTGCGGTTCACAACCTGTATTCTTCCGTTGGTGACGGCAGGCGCGCTCGTCGCCGGTGCGCCGCTGGTGAGGATGGAGACTCGACCCGGCCGTCCCGTGCCTTCAGCGTGGGTTCAGCGCAGCGACGCACAGGCGCGGCAGGATGTCCCGCGCGGCCAGAAATGGGTCGCGTCGTGGAGGGCCTCCCCGCACGGTCCCTATCCGTCCGGAAATCCGAGTGCGCAGCCGGCGCTCGAAAGTGTCTTCGTGACACCCTCGGAAGGGGCGTCGGACCAGACATTCCGTCTCATCATCAAGCCGGATCTCTGGGGCTCAATGGTACGGATTCGCTTCACCAACACCTTTGGCACCCGGCCATTGACGGTGGACGGCGCCTTCGTCGGATTGCAGACCAGCGGCGGAAACATCGCCGCCGGCACCAACCGGCCTCTCACGTTCGACGGCGGCCATGCACGCGTCGTCGTACCGGCTGGCACTGCGACATACACCGATCCAGTCGTCCTTCCGTTCGCCGGAAGCGCCGACCTCACCCGGCTTGACGGACGGAAGCTGACGGTGAGCTTCCATGTCGTGGACACGACAGGCCCGATGACGTGGCATGCGAAGGCGCTGACGACGTCGTACGTGACTCCGCCGGCAGGGGGCAGTCACGGTGGGGACGAGAGTGACGCCGCGTTTGCGAATACGACGACGTCGTGGTACTTCGTCGACGCCGTTGACGTCATCGCGCCCGAAGCGACCACGGTAGTGGCATGTTTTGGCGATTCCATCACGGACGGCACCGGGTCCACGCTGAACGGTGACGACCGGTGGCCGGACGTGCTGTCGCAGCGGCTGCATCGCGCGTATGGCAGCCGCGTAGCGGTCGTCAATGCGGGTATCGGAGGCAATCGGGTGATCGGCCCTGCGGCGTATACATCAGATGCGCCGTTCGCCGGCGGCCCGTCGGCGCTTGCGCGTCTCGAGCGTGACGTGCTCGGAATTCCGGGGCTTTCGACCGTCATCTGGCTCGAGGGGATCAACGACATCTCGAATGGAGCCACTGCCGCGGCAATTATCGACGGATTCAAGGAGGGGGTGAAGCGCCTCCGCGCACGGGGTATCCGCGTCATCGGCGCCACCATTCTGCCCGCTCTTGGGGCCGCCGGTCCCGGCGGCACCGCCGCGGCTGATGCGCAGCGGCAGGAGGTCAACGCCTTCATTCGATCAAGCGGAGTATTCGACGGCGTCGCCGATTTCGACGCCGTCATCCGCGATGCGAAGACGGGCGAGCTGCGTGCAGCGTTCCAGCCGGGCAGCACCATCGGCGGTCCGGGAGACCATCTCCATCCGAACCGTGCCGGTTACCAGGCGATGGGCAATTCGATCGATCTCTCGCTGCTCATCTCGTCTTCCCCTTCATCGAGGCTTTCTCTTTCGCATCTGCCTTGTTTTCAGCGATCCGGGCTTTCACCATTCTTTTCACGAGCGCTGGCGGCAGCGGCTTGTTCGGCGTGAACCGGATCGTCCCGGTGCTCGTGCTGTACGCCGTGAGCTCCGCGGCGAAGTCGGCCACCGTGTGGTTGTTCATCGGGTGGAGCGAGCAGTGCTTTGCGGAGGCGGCAAATCCGAGAAGGAATCCGTCCTGCCGGAAGGCCGGGATCCCGTAGGTGATGACCTCCTCAGCGTCTGGAGCGGCTTTGCGAATCACCTGCCGCAACGCTTCGAGCGCGTCGCGCTGCTCGGGCTCGACGCGGGCGAGGTATTCATCGATCGTCGTCGCCCCACCGGAGGCGGACGAACGCGGGCGGCGCGCCGGTCTGTCGGCTCTCGTCAGTTGTCTGGCCATGGCGGCATGATAGCCGCGCCGGCCAGCGGTCACCAACAAACGGCGGTTCGCTTGCGGCCCGCAACGTAAGGCTGCTGTTGAGAGCGATTGACAAGCAGCGGTTGGGCGGGCAGGTAACACTCGCGTCTGCGATGTTCGCGCGGCCGTCCCACCGCACCGGGTGCATGAAACAGACGGTATCATCCAGGCGGAGGAGAGAGGCATGTTACGAAGACTGAGCGTCGCGCTCGCGGCCGTGCTGCTGCTGGCGCCGGGTATCCGAGCGCAGGCCCCTGCGCAGCAGGCCGCGGGCGAGCCCAAGACCGTGTGGTACTTCTACACCGTGAAGTGGGGCTCGCAAGACGAATTCCTGGATCTCTTCCAGCGCAACCACTATCCGATTCTGAAGGAGATGGAGAAGAAAGGCCTCTATCTGTCTGTCAAGACTTACGTACCGGAGAACCACGGTGACGGCCGCGCGGACTGGACCTTCGCCGTGGAGCTCGTACAGCCTGCGACACGTCCGTCATCCCCGACCGAAGCGGAGATCGTGGCGAAGCTGTTTCCCGACCGTGCGAAGCTGCAGAAGGAGGAGGAGCGGCGCTTCGAGCTGCTCGTTGCGCACTGGGACGTGCCACTGAACCGGATTGACCTAGGCGCGCGCAAGCCGACCCGGTAGAAGTCATTTGAAGCGCTCGTCGATGACAAACACTCGAACTTTGGACTGTCGTTCTCCTGGCCGAGGACAGCCTGGAAGACTTCGTCGATTGGAACGCGAAGGTCATGCACGAGAGTTCTCCGGCGTCCGCCAGCCGCGCTCGTTTTGTAGCTGCTTTCCGCGTCGTACACGATCTTGACGGCAACACCCGCTTCAAACGCTTTGGCAAATGCCTTCGCAACAGGTTGGTAGCAGAACTGGTGAAACACGGCCCGCAACGCCATGCCGTCCTTGGCGAGACCGATGAAGCGCACCAACGCTTCGAAAAGCCCACGCGCTCCGACGCCTCCAGGAGGCCCGTCGGGGCCGTCAGCAGCGAGCAGTGGAACCAGCGTCGGCCCGGGCCCATCGAGGACCGCGAAGTTTGCTGGACTAGAATGCGTCGCGACCGCTCGAGGTGCGGCAAAAGTGCCAAGTGCTGCGCGCCTGCTCCTGCTGTGCATTGTGATGTTCCCGGCGTCGCTGCCTGGACCGTCCGCGGCGGAACCGCCGAACGTGCCGGCCACCGCGCGGATTGCCGACCGGCGCATCGCGCTGACGTATGGGAGCGCGAGCCTGTTCGAGGGGACGGTCGAGAGCTCCGGCGCCACGCCTGATCTGCGGCGCTTCGTCGAGACGGCCGGTGGACGCGTCACACAGGTCGTGAAGTGGACCGCGGCGCCCGGAACGCGCCTGACGCTGACGGGTACGGTGCACGCGTCCACGGAAGCGTTTGCCGCAGAGGTCGAGCCGCGCGAAGACGCGCTGCCTGTTGTGCGGCACGCGGTCGGCCCGGTCACCAATCTGCTCAACCGCGCGGTGTACGATCGGCACGCCGACTGGGTCCTCTCGATTGATTTTCCAGCCGCCGTGGAGGTCGTTCCTGCGGCTTCCTCCGCTGTCGCGAGCACGTTTCGTCTCACCGCCTCGGGCGGTGAGGTCGCGATTCGCTTCCGCCCGCGCTTCTACCAGCGGCACCGCGGTCTCGCCGCTTACCGGCCGTGGACTTATCAGCCCTGGGCGCAATCCGTCGCAGGCTGGACGTCGTGGTACGCCTTCTTCGACAAGGTCACGGAGCAGGATGTGAGGCGCACGGCCGACGCTGTCGGAGAGGTGCTCCGGCCGTTCGGGTATCGCTACCTGCAGATCGACGATGGGTATCAACGTCCGCCCGTCGGCCTGCCGAGCCACTGGCTGGAAACCAACGAGAAATTCCCTGGCGGCCTGGCACCGCTCCGTCGCTACATCGCCGAGCGAGGGCTCGATCCGGGTATCTGGACGAACGTGAGTTTCCAGGACGCGAAAGAAGCCGAGGCCCACCCGGGCTGGTTCGTGCGGATGCCGGACGGCCGACCTGCGCACGGTAACTGGATCGGGTTCGTCATGGACGGGAGCCGACCGGAGGCTCTCGCAAGCCTGGTGACGCCGGTCTACCGCGCCTTGACAGACATGGGGTGGAGCTACTTCAAGCTCGATGCGCTTCGGCACCTGCGCTACGAGGGCTACAACAGCTTCGCGGACTACTTTGCGCGCAACGGGCTTGACCGCGAGCAGGCCTTCCGCCGCGTCGTGGGCGCCGTGCGCGACGCCATCGGCCACGATCGCTACCTGCTGGCGTGCTGGGGAATCCGTCCTGAGCTCATCGGCCTGGTGGACGGTGTCCGCGTCGGAGACGACGGGTTCGGCAACGGCTCGTTCGCACAGTACAACTCCTTCAACAACGTCGTCTGGCGCAACGATCCCGATCACATCGAGCTGCGTCAGCCGGACGGGTACCGGGCCGCGACGCTCACGTCACTTACGGGGTCCGCGCTGATGCTGACAGATCCGCCGGAGTTCTATCGCACGGAGCGCGCGGACGCGGCTAAACGCGCCGCACCGGTCCTCTTCACCCGCCCGGGGCAGATCTATGACGTCGATCCCTCGCGGTCCGCCCGGCTCGGAGAAGCGGGCGGGACGCTGAGTGGAGCGGGGCCCCGCCCGTTCGACGCAGACCAGCGGCTCGTCATGCCGCTCTATCAACTGGAGATCGCAAGGCCGTTCGAACAGTGGACCGTCCTGGGGCGGACGGCGGGAAGCGACGGCCGTATCGAGTTCGCCGATCTCGGACTCCCGGGCGGCAAGGACTATGTGGCCTTTGAGTTCTGGACGCACACGGCGCTCGGTGTGGCGCGCGATCGACTCGCACTGCCGCCGATTGATCCGGTGTATCAGGTGCAGGTGGTGTGCCTGCGCGCGCGCCTCGATCATCCGCAAATCCTCGCCACCAGCCGCCACGTGACCTGCGGCGGACCGGATCTCTCAGACGTGAGCTGGGCGAACGGCGTCCTCGCCGGGACCAGCGACCTCGTGGCCGGAGACGAATACGCGCTCTACCTCACCGAGCCCGCCGGATTCCGCTTCGCGACCGCGGTGGCGGAGGGAGCCGAGGTCGAGGGCCAGTCTGTGCGCGACGGGACACGTCTGGTCCGCCTGCGCAGCGCGGCAGGCGGCCGTGTTCACTGGACCATTCGATATGGCAGCCAGCGGCCCGAGGGATCAGCCGTGCCGCCGGTCTTCTCCAAATGAGGTGTCCTTGTCGCCTACACGGAGCGCCCGGGGATGACGTCCCCGAGCGTCTCCGTTGCCGCCGATCGGTGCGACGCGCTTGCCCACCCGTCCCGCGCCGAGCAGTCCCTAGTTGTCGTCCTCGGAGAGCTTCGGAATGCCTGCCGCGAACCATACGCCACCCGTGTTGCGAATCAGCAGCACGGGGCTCGCGCAGGAGGCCGGCACGGAGTCGAGCATGTCGTCGATGCGAAAATCCCCATTCGGCTCGAGCGGCACTCCCGTGGAGGGGGTGCTGTGGAGGGTGAACGGCGCTGCCGCTTCGCAGATGAGCGTGGCGAACACCCTCTGGTTCGCATTCTGTCCGATGCTGTTGCCGCCGCCGAGCAGCAGGCCACGCCCTCTGACGTCGACGCGGCCGTCGGTGTCGATGTCAGCCTTCAGGCTGGCTATGACCCAGATCTGCCCTGGAGGGTTGACGCCGCGGACGATGTTGCGGGCGACCGTGATGGCCCCCGTTGTCGCGTGTTTACGACGAGCTGTTTGATTTTCGAGTCCCGAAAGGGGCGTGTCCTCAGCCTCTGAACTCACCCTGAACACCGGTCAGGTTCACCTTAGCCGTGATACGGTTACGCATCTCGTGATGTCAGATTGCTCGGTCCCGCGAACCAGCGGCCGGGCACCCGTGTGATCTCACGAGCATTGGAGGATGGATGCGATCACTGTTTGCCTCACTTCTTGTCATGACTGCAGTCGCCGCTGCAGCGGCGTCACCCCAGAACCCGCCGGCCGTGGCGAACGGAACCGACGTGTATCACGTCCTCTTCGCCAAGGCAGCCCCCGGGCAGGCGCTGGCGCTGGCCAAGGCGCTCGTGACCCCTGACAAGACGGCGCCGATGCCCGACCACTTTGTCGTCCTGCGGCACCAGGAAGGAGACGACTGGGACTTCGTCCTCATCTCGCACCTCGGTGCCAGGGCGGAAGTCGTCGGCACGCCGGCGGCCGCGAACCCGGCGCGCGATCTCATTGCCTGGCACAACGACACCTTTGCGAGCGGGCCGTCGTGGCCGGAGTTCACGAAGCAGATGGGCGGCGGCACCAACCCGGTCTACGTCGTTGGAGTGCACCGGGCGGTGGCGGGCCATCGTGAGCAGCTGCTCGCGGCTCTGAACGCACGGACCGCGGGTGCGAGCAAAATCGCGACGGGCAACGTCTTGATGCAGCATGTCGAGGGGGGAGACTGGAATTTCCTGACGCTCACCCGGTACGACTCGTGGCAGGACCTTGGAAGCGAACGCGGCACGCTGGCGGCGGGGGGAACACCGGGTGGGTGGGCAGACATCCGTCAGCACTCGGCGTTTCATCGTGACACGATCACGGACCGCATCTACCCAGCGAAGTAGGTCACTGCGCCGGAGTCGGGATTGTCTCGACTCCGGCCGCTCGCGTTCTCCTTTGCTTACCCAACCTTACGTCCCGCTCAGGGCAGGTCGCCTCACCAGGGGATCATTTTCCTGACGGCCTCAGACGGCGACAATAGCGTCGAATTTCATCAGAATGTCAGCGGTTGCCGACGCCGTGAGTCCCTCCGCATCCGTCGGCGCCGGTCGGAGGATCATCATCCCAACAAGCCGGCGACCGCTGCGGCCCAGGGCAGGCGTGCGCGCTTAGCCGCTCACCGCGGGGGAATCAGCTTGGCGGGCGGTCGACGTGTCCACGACCTTGGACCCGAAGAGCGTGCGCGACAGGACCTGCCACACGATGCTCTGCTTGGTGACGGCAATCCGCGCCACGTCGCCGACGTGCCGCGCCATGTAGCCGGGGCGCAGGAAGAACCGGCGCTTCGCGCGGTTGATCGCGGCCATGACGAGCCGCTCGTCCAGGCCGTTGCCCCGCAGCAGATAGTACGAATACTCCATCTTCGACCAGTCGTCGCGCGCCTCGTCCGGCAACAGCGCATCGCGGACGCACTTGGCGTAGAGCGCCGTGCCCGGGTACGGAACGGCCGGGTAGAAGTTGGCGAAGTCGGGATCGAGCCGGATGGCGTAGTCGATGGTGTGGTCCATCGTCTCGGGCGTCTCGCCCGGGTAGCCGAAGATGAAGAACGCAAAGGACCGGATCCCGGCCTCGCGCATGTTGCGGAAGGCCGCCTGGATCTTCTCCCGTTCGAGCCGCTTGACCATGTCCTTGCGGACCTCGTCGGACTCGGATTCGATGCCGAGCGCGAGCATCCAGCAGCCGGAGCGCTTCAGCCGGTGCACGAACGCGGGATCGGTCAGATTGTCCGCGCGCGCGTTGCCGAACCACTGAATCGGCAGGTTTCGTGCGATCAGCTCGTCACAGAACGCGCTGAACGACTTCACGTTCAGCGTCACGGTGTCGCCCCACAGGTAGAAGAACTCGACCCCGAGCTCCCGGTAGCTGCGCTCGATCTCGTCGACGAGCGACTTCGCACTGCGCTCGCGGAACTTGTGGCCCTGGTGGATCGGCGCGACACAGAAGTCGCACGTGTACGGACACCCGCGGCTCGTTTCGACGATGACGTACCGCTTGTTGACGAGCGGGAGGGCATACCCATCGAGCGCCACGAGATCCCACGCGGGGTACGGCATGGTCGCAAATCCCGCGAAGCTGCCATGCGCACGGTGAGCGACGACGGCGCCATTGGTCTGCGCACTGCGCCAGGTCAGGCTCGGGACATCGGCCAGGTGTTCCACTGAAGGAAGCGCGGCGAGCTGGACGATGCCGTCCTCCGGTTCGCCGACGAACATGCCGTCCACCGCCGGGGCGCGATCCATGGACGCCGCGGCCGCCGTCGAGGCGTGCGGGCCGAAGCAGAACATCGGCGCGCCGAACCGGACTTTGATCCGCGCGACGGCGCCGACGTCGGCATCGAGCGTGGGCGTGGTGCTCGGAAAGACAATCAGCGTCGGGACGAAATTCTCCCGCTCGAGCCGCGCGATCACGTCGTCGATCGTCAGACGCTCGGAGGTGGCGTCGATGAGCCGCACGTCACACCCCGCCTCGCGCAGGAGCGCTCCAGCGAGGGCGAGCGTGTAAGGCGGCTTGGTGGTCCCGAGGACGTCCTCGCGTTCCTGGCAACGGCCCTGACGCGTAAACGCGACACCGTTGATGAGCGGCGGGTTGACGAGCAGCGTGCGCCGCCCGAGCGCGTGCGCGAGGCTCATCGGATCACCGTCAGCGGAATCGCACGGCGCGCCGGCGCGACGACACCGGCGCCGAAAGGCTCGGCGAGCGGCACGGGCGAGAGCTCCACTTTGCAGCAGCGGCGGCACACGGGGAAGATGCCGTTCTCGACGAGCCGCCGGCGCATGTCGACGTAGCGCTCACCGTTCCAGATCTCCTCGAGCGACGACTCGGCGAGGTCCCCGACTTCCACCCGGATGAAGGGGCAGAAATACACCTTACCGGAAAACGACACGCGCGCGTGCAGGAATGGATACAGGCATCGCCCTTCGAGCTTCGCGCCCGGCGTGTAGTAGTTGTCGATGAGTTGCGGGTGCACCTTCGGCCGGAAGTCGAAGAGGACGTTCCGCTCCCGGCACTTCTCCTGGAGCGCCGCGACCTTCCGCCGCACGGTCTCGATGTCGAGCCCGGGATCCGGCGTGACGAAGGTCGCGATCGCCGACGCATCCGCAGCGCCTATCAGCCGGACGGTCTCGTCCACCTCTTCCGGCGTGCTGAACATCAGGTGATTGAGGCCGATCGCGTCTACACCAAGCTCTTCGGCGACATCGACCATCTGGTCGAGCGCATCGAGGCTCTGATGCGCCACGGTCGTGTTGATGCTGACCCTCAGCCGCGCGTTCTTGCGGCGCGCCGCCGCCTGCAAGCGGCGGAGGCCTTCGCACGTGCGCGTGAACGTCCCTTCGAGGCCGCGTGCCGCGTCATGAATCGCGCCCGGGCCATCGATCGACACGCTGATGTGTTTGAGGAACCCCGCGGCCGCCAGTTCCGCCAGCGCCTCGGCACGCTCCTCCGTGATGATCGTGCCGTTCGTCGTCAGGTAGCCGCAGGCGTAGCCCTTGTCCCGAAACAGGTTGAGCACGGAAAGAATATCTTTCCGCATGAAGATCTCGCCCCCCGTGAGGCTGACCTGGAAGCCGGGATCGTCGGGGAACGCCTTCCGCAGCGCGTCGAGCGTCATCTCCTCGCGCCACTCACCCTCGATGTTCAGCAGGTCACCGACGTAGCAGAACTCACAATGCAGGTTGCACCGCATCGTGGCTTCGTACACGGCGCCCAGCGGCAGCCGATCGGCGCGGCCCGTTTTCTCTTCGACGAAGCGGCTGATGCGCTGCTCGTAGCGGCGGCGCCGGTATCGAGCCCACGCGTGGCGGGCCAGCGGAAGCGCCCTGGCGCGCGTCGCGAGGGATTCGCGCACTCTCGCGACAGACGACTGCAGCAACCCGCCCCGTGCGCGCGGCCGCGTCGCGTCGTCAGGGATGTTAGGAGCCGGAGGCATCGATTGGCACATCTCCAGTGCGAACGGGGGCGAGCCGATGTCGCCCATTCGTCTGTCGCTGCTGTGAAGGAACGGTGATTGGAACCGTCCGAACGTCGACCGCAGGTGCCACCCACCCCGGCTGACATGACGATCCGACCTATTGTACCCGTGGAGAGCGCCGAAAGCCACGGGTCGTCGTCCGGGGGTGGTGTGGAAACACGGGACATTTTTGCCACCTCAGCGTTTTCTATCGGGCACCTCCGTCGATCGCGTCGGGTGAGACGTCCACCGCCACGATCTCCCCGGCCACTTCGGTCGTGTCCGCTCCCGGCGCTGCGATGGGTCCGGCCCGACGCCGGCGAAGTGCGTAGAGCTCGCGGAGCTCCTGCGGATTGAAGAACCGCGTCGCGGCCAGCAGCACCCCCATCACCCCAATGACAGCCGTGCCTCGGACCAGCACGCCCAGCCATGACGGCATGGAAGGGAGAGCGGAGGCCGCGACGAACGCCGCAACGGCAGCGCCCACGGCGCGCAACAGCCGGCCGTACTCGTAAGTCACGGGATAGAAGCGCTGCGACATGCCGTAGGCGATCGCCGCCTGGAGCGCGTACGCGGCCGCATTCGCCCACGCGGCCCCGATGATGCCGAACCGCGGGATCCAGGCGAAGCACAACCCGATGTTGGCGGCGGCGCCGATCGCCGTGCTCACCGGGTAGTACTGCGTGCGGCTCGTGATGTTCAACCCCGTGGACGTCAGGAGATACACGCCGTAGAAAAACACGCCGACCGCGGTCCACGCGACTACTCCCGCGGAGCCGACGTACTGCCCGTGTGTGACGAGATCCAGGAGGTCCGCGGCAATCGCCGAGAGCCCCGCGGTCATCAGCGCCAGAATCGCCACGCCGTACGTGGTAATCGCGCTGAACACGCGCGGCGCGTCGGGCTCACGCGCGGTGGCGTAATAGAACGGCGCCCAGGCGTACTCGAAGGCACCGAGGGCCACTTTCTGAATCAGGCCGAAGCTCACGCCCATGGAATAGAACCCGACGTCGCGGACCGACATGTAGCGGCCCATTACGAATCGATCGCCCACGGCCATCACCTGCAGCGCAAAGCCGTGCGGTACACGGGGCAGTCCGAAGGCGAGCGACCGGCGGAGAACCGGCATGGAGAACATCGGACGGAGGAGGGGCGCGAACCAGCGGACCATCACGATCATCAGCACGGTGGTGACGGCGATATCGGCGACGACGACGCCGAAGACGCCGAGGCCCATGCCCATCACGAGCACGATCCGCAGCACGATCGTGGAGACGGAGCGCGCGAGCGTGAGCGCGCTGAACTCGCGCGCGCGCTTCTCGATCCGGAGCACGTGGAACGGGATGAAGGTGAATCCGATCGCGAACGTGTTCAGCAGGACAAGCTGCAGCGCGAGCGTGTACCCGGGCGTCCGGAGGAGCCGCTCGGAGAGGAACGGCGCTGCCGCCAGCGAGATCGCGAGCAGCGCGCCATTGACCGCAAGGAGGAAGAAGAACAGCGTGCTCGCCAGCCGTTGACGCTCGTGCTCGTCCGCGCAATCGAACCAGTAGCGCATGAACGCGCCGTCCACGCCCCATCGGAAGAAGAGCTTGACCGGCGCTTCGATGCTCGCGAGGAGCGCCAGGATGCCGTAGTCCGCCGGCGTCAGGTACTCGACGTAGAAGCGCAGCAGGAGGAAGTTGACCGCCTGGATGGCGACGTCGCCCGCGCCGTAGATCGCCAGGTTCTTCGAGAGCTCGGCGAGCTTCTGGCGCAATGGCTCAGGGCTTCCGGAACGTGAGGAGGTTCAGGAAGCACCAGCCCGGGATCGGCAGGAGGCGTGAGAGCAGGCGGTGCAGCGGCTGCAGCGCGCGTGGACGCCGGCGAATCCACCGCGTGAGCACGGGAACCGTCGGGAAGATCCCGCGCCGCGCCACGAGTGTGAACCCTTCCCGCCGGGCGAGCGCGATGTAATCGGCCGCCGGTCGATCGCCCGGGTGCTTGTACTCGGACGCGGTCCGGATCAGGCGGCCCGCGAGCAGGAAGTGCACGCGCGACTGGAGGTGCGCCAGGTTGGGCACCGACACGAGCAGCTCGCCGCCCGGGCGCAGCACGCGAAACAGCTCCGCGAGCGCGCGCGGCTGTTCCTCGAACGTCAGGTGCTCCAGGACGTCCAGGCACATCGCGCGATCGAACGTGCCGTCGGCGTACGGCAGCGCGGTCAGCGATCCGCTTCGCACCCGCTCGGACGAGTAGTTGGCGTCGATGCCCTCGATCGCGAGCCGCCGCGCGTACTCGTCGACGAGCACGCCCTCGCCGCAGCCGGCGTCGAGCACGCGCGCACCCGGCGCCGCACCGTCGAGCCACCGGCGGACGGCTTCGAGCTTCGCGATATAGGTGGGGTAGAACTCCCAGTCCGGATCGAGCGTGCGGTGGTAATCGCCGCGCGCGGCATATTCACCCCGGCGGACGACCGGCTGGCTCGCGGTCATGGTCGTGGTCGATTCTACAGTAACGCCCGCGTCGTCCCGGCGAATCGACTCGATTATGGCTCCCGATCTCCCGGGCCTGGCGGCCTGACGTTCGGAGGCTGGGCGCCGTAGGGCGTCTCCGGCTGCCCGCCTGGAGGCGCCGGCAGCATCCCGGGACGGGGCGAGGTCAGCACAGGCGGCTGCTGGCCGGGGGGCTGAATCGGCCCATTTGGAAACGGCGGACCCGGCTGAGCGACCATCGGCTGGTTCGTCGGGACGTTCGGATCCATCGGCTCGTCCTCGTCCGCGACCGGAGGAGGCATCTGCATCTGCGGCCCCATATTCGGCCGGCCGGGTCCGAACTGCGGCGCAGGCGGCGGCGCGGCGGCAACGCCAACCGGACCGCGGCTCGTCGGGAGGATCATCACGCGATCGAAGACGGAGGCGTTCGCGAGCACGATCGGCCGCTGCGCGGCGATATAGCCGCTCGCGGATCGCAGGAGTACGTCGAGCACTTCGCGCTCGGGGCGATCGATCAGCTGAAGCGTCAGTGGGGGCCCATTCAGCTTGTCACCGTTCACAATCGTGGTCTGTCCCAGCCGCGCCCACTCCGCGAGAATCTGCCGGAGCGGCACGTCCTGGGCGAGCAGCGTGACGCGCCCGTTGCTGATGGTCAGCTTCAGGTCGCCCGCACTCGCGAGTGCCACGGAAGAGGCGGACAGGAGCACCGACAGGGCAACGGCACGGTAGAGAAGTTTGCTCATGGATTTCTTTACCCGGTCCTTCGAGTATACGCCTCGTTGGACGGGTCCGCGAGCGCGGCCGGTTGGGTAAACTGCTGAAGCCCGGCGGTTTAGGGAGCGATCAGGCGAGCTTGGTGATCCAGAGCGGCGAATCCTTGCGGGGCAGGTCGCACGAGCGGCAGATATCGGGTCCACCGCTTTCCAGGTGCTGGCGCCGTGCATTCCGGTAAGGCTCGGCGTTCCAGATCTCCTCGATCGTTGACGTGTTGAGGTTTCCGAGGATGGTCTTGCCGTCGAA
Organism: Acidobacteriota bacterium; assembly: GCA_039648985.1. Classification (GTDB taxonomy): domain Bacteria; phylum Acidobacteriota; class Vicinamibacteria; order Vicinamibacterales; family 2-12-FULL-66-21; genus JALZOC01. The sequence goes on from JBBWZJ010000187.1 coordinate 27,909, forward strand.
GTCGGCACAGCAGAGCGACACGCGCCCGTCCCACAAGACCGTGAACGTCAGCCAGGGCCTGTAGCACGGGTAGTTCACGTCCGACTCGGTGTTGAGCGTCCCGGCCCAGTTGTGCAGGTCCGTGACGTGCACTTTGTCGGCAATTGTGCGCCAGTGTTCGATGAACGCGTGCTCGTCGGCCGAGTTGTTCTGCCGCACGAAGGAGAGAATCAGTTTCGGGCGCCGCAAACCGCTCTCGGCGCGAAGCCGGACGAGCCGCTCGATGTTGGCGATCACCTTGTCGTATTTCAGCCCGATGCGCGTCGATTCGAAGACGTCCTTGCCGGAGGCGTCCACGCTGATGTTGATCGCGTCGAGCCCGGCCTCGATCATGCCGGCCGCGACCTTCTCCGTAATCAGCGAGCCGTTGCTGATCACGCCGACTTCCTGAATCCCCTTTTCCTTCGCGTACCGCACCTTCTCGACGAGCCGCTTGTCGATGAACGCTTCCCCGTAGTTGTGCACGCGGATGTGCGTGATCCCGAGCGCGACCGCCTCGTCCACGATCTTCCGGAAGAGCTCGACCGTCATGATGCCCTGCTTGCGATGCATGTCGTCGCGCGGGCAGAACACGCACTTGGCGTTGCAGATGTTCGTGCTCTCGATCTGCACGATTTCCGGCATCGACGGCGCGCGGTCGCGGCCCGTCGCGAGCAGGAGACGGCGGATTGGCTTCGCCTGCCGGCGGAGCACACGTTCGACCGTTCGCCGTGCGCGCGTTTTGATGTGAAGCGGGGACATTCGTAAGGTGCTTACAGCTGCCGGAAGTGCTCGATGACCCGATGGAGCGTCTCGTCGAGGTGAACCGTGGGCGCATATCCCACGAGCGCCTTGATGCGCGAGATGTCCGGCACCCGGCGCGGCATGTCCTCGAATCCCGCTTCGTACGCCTGGTCGTAGGGGATCGTGACGATCTCCGAGCGGCTGCCGGTCATGCTCTTGATCTTCGCCGCGAGAGCACCAATCGTGATCTCCTCGCCGTTGCCGATATTGAAGACCTGACCGATCGCTTTGGGCTCGTTGATCAAGGCTACCATAGCGCGCACGACGTCCCCGACGTACGTGAAGCTGCGCGACTGGGTGCCGTCGCCGAAGACGGTAATCGGCTGACCCGCGAGCGCCTGCCGCACGAAGTTCGGGATGACCATCCCGTACTGCCCGGTCTGCCGGGGCCCGACAGTGTTGAAGAGCCGCACGACGATCACCGGCAGCTTCCGTTCCTTCCAGTACGCGAGCGCCAGGAACTCATCGATCATCTTGCTGCACGCGTACGCCCACCGGTGCTTCGTCGTGGCGCCGAGCACCAGGTCCGCGTCTTCCCGGAAGGGCACGTCCACACTCTTGCCGTACACCTCCGACGTGGACGCGATGAGCACCAGCTTCTTCTTCTTGTTCGCGACCTTCAGCACGACCTCCGTGCCGTGCACGTTCGTTTCGATCGTGTGGACCGGCTGCTCGACGATCAGCTTGACCCCGACCGCTGCCGCGAGGTGCACGACCATGTCGCACCGGTCGATGAGCTCGGCCAGCACCGGTTCGTTCGTCACCGAGTCGATCGTGTAATGGAAGCGCGGATGACCCTTCAGATGCACGACGTTGTCGAACGACCCCGTGGACAGGTTGTCGAGGATGAACACTTCGTCGCCGCGCTCCAGGAGCGCTTCGGCGAGGTGACTGCCCACGAACCCGGCGCCCCCCGTGATCAGAACACGCGTCAATGAGAATCCTTTCCTTCCAAAGGGTCGGACCCGGGCGGGAGCTTCGGGGCTGTCGCGAGCCCCAGGACCGCCGCCGCCGCCCGTGCCGCGGCGCGGCCGTCCGAGCCGATGCCGAAGCGCGCCAGGTACGCGCGACGATAGCGATCGAGCTGCTGGCGGAGTTCTTCATCATACAGGATGCGGCGCAGTATCGGCCCGGGCGATTCGCCGTGCGTCGTGCCCGCCATCAGGCCTGCGTCGACGAACGGCGAGAGGTTGTTCGGGAGCCCGAGGACGAGCGCCGGAATGCCGAGCACCGCCGCGTCGAGAGCGACGGTCGAATTCACTGTCACGACCGCCCGGCTTGCCGCCAAAAGCGGCGCCAGGGCCGCATCTGACGGGAGCACCCGGATATTCGCGGCAGAAGCAGCGAGTTCTGCATACGCATCGGGGGTCTCCGCCGGGTGCGTCTTGATCGCGAGCTGCACGTCCGGCATCGTCCGGACCGCGTCTGCCAGTGCGGGAAGTACTCGGCGGGCTTCGCGGTACTTCGTGACAACAAGTACCAGCAGGCGTGTGCCGTCGGCGCCGGCGCTGGCTTTCGCCGATGCGAGCGCCGACGGAGCGAGGAGCTTGACGCCCTCGACCAGCGCGTCCAGTTGCGGGCTGCCGGTCACCTGCAGCGAGGCCGGAGGGAACCGGCCCTCCCGCTCGAGGTGCTGCCGCGCGAAATCATCGAACAGCAGCGTGAGTGTCGGTCTCGGGAAGCCGCTGTCCGCCGCGTGGTCGGGATCCGGCACCATCTCGTCAGGTTCGTGCCGGTAATTGAGCCAGTGCCGGTAAATGAACCCGTGCTGCAGACCGGCGGAGGGGATCCGGCGCCTTCGACATTCGAGCATCAGCGCCCGGCCCCAGCCCCCTGCTTCCGCGTAGGTCATCACCACCGCGGGGCGGAGCAGATCGAGCGCAGCGGCCGCTTCGTCCATGGCGCGCGCCGACCACGGCCATTGCAGCAACGCGACGCCCGCGAGCTCCTCGCGGACGATGGGCCAGCAGTCGCAGCCCCCGATTACTGCATGCCGCCGCAGGTCGTCACTCCTCGATAACGCCCGTCGCATCGCATGTCTGGCACGCCAGATTCCGGTCGACCCCTTCATGCGGACTCGCGTCGCCAGAGACTCGATCGGGATGACGCGCGTTGATGCTCCGGTTCGAAAAGGGTGCCACCAGCGCCGGGCGCGGAAATTGGAAGCGGGGCCGACGCCGACATAGTTCACGCCGCCCGCGTGCGCTGCTTCGAGCGCGTCGAGCACAGGGCCGATGTAGGACTCAGGGCTGCCGTGCTTCGAACGCCGCCGCCAGAATGCGTTGTGTACGAAAGCGACGACCCCGGGCCCCGCCAGATTGCCCACGGGTGCCGGTCGGCGGCGGAGCCGCGACGCCTGCGAGGCCAGCATGAGCGCGCAGGCGCGGGTGTCCATCGCGAGCACCCTGAGCCACGCGGCACGTGTCGGAGTTGGTCCGATCCAGCGGATGTTCCGGGCTGCTGCGGCCTGCGGTCCCATGACCGCCAGAAGGCGGCTCCGGCCCACCGGGGTGATGCTGACCGGCCGCTCGCTCGACAGCAGCCGCTCGAGCGCCGCAAGCGCCCGGTGCATCTCGAGGATCACCCGGCGTTTGTGGAGATATAGCTCCGCAAACCACCAGAGTGAATCGTCCCGAAAGAGGAAGCGGCGCCGTAGAGGCACACCGTCGACGCGGGCCGTACGCAGGGTCTTGATCCAGGCGTGTGCCGCCGCTGTCGCGTGCTCTTCGGCGTCGCCGTCAAGGTAGTCGGCGAGCCGCACGCGCCGGGGACCCGTTCCTGTGTCGATCATCAGGAGGCCGAGCGCATCCCCGACCTCTGCGCTCACCGCGGCCACGAGGACCCGGCGGCCTGCAGACGTGTCGCGAGCACCGTCATGACGGCCGCTAACACGCGGTCCGCGCTGATGGACGACAGGCAATCCGGCGTGTGGCCGATGCAACGCGCGGGCGGAAGGCGGATCCGGTTGCACGGACTGCAGGGCAGATCGACGCGGACGATGTGGTCTTTCGGACCCGTGGGCGCATAGCGCGCGGGATCGGACGGACCGAACACCGCCACGACGGGCGTGCCGACAGCCGCAGCAAGGTGCATCGGGCCCGTGTCGCCGGTCACCAGCAGGTCGAGGCGCTGCAGGATAGCCGCGAGCTCGACCAGCCCGAGTTCCGCCGCCACGTCGATCACGCCGCTCGGGGGCAGGTCCGCCGTCACCTGGTCGATCAGCACCCGGTCAGCCGGCGATCCCGTCAGAACGACAGTGGCGCCCGTCTCGATCAGCCGCCGTCCGACTTCAGCGAATCGCGCCGGCGGCCACTGCTTGATCGCGCGCCCGCCGCTCACGTGCATTCCGACGAGGGGGCGGTCTGGCTCGCCCAGCCGAGCGGCTGCGACATCGTGTGAGGACGCAGGAATGTCGAGAATGGCGCCGCGGGTTTCCCCCGCAGGCGTGTGACCCAGCACGGCTCCGACAAGCCGCCGCGCGTTGTCGGTCGTGTGGGTGTGCGGGTCGTACGCGATCGCCGCGTCGAGGACGGCGCCGCCACCCCCGCTCGTGAAGCCGGCGGTCCATGACGACCCCGACACCGCGAGGAGCAGGTTGCTGCGGATGTCGGGTTCGAAGTTGATTCCGAGGTCGTAGTGCTCCTGCCGCCACTCTCGTGCGGCACGCAGGAGCGACGGCAGCCCGAGCCCGGTCTCTCCGCGGGCCAGCCATCCGGCGTTCAGAACTTTCACTCCGGAGACAGCGGTGACCGCGCGCGCCATGTCGGCATTCCAGCTGCCGACGACGAGATCGATGCGTGCGAGTGGCGCGAGCGCTCTCACGTCGGCAATCGCGGGCAGGGCCATCAGGAGATCGCCTATCCGTTCGAGCCGCAGGAGCAGGATGCGCGCCGGCGCTGCAGGCGGTCGTCGTGGCCTGAATGGCTTCAGAATCCCGGCGGCAATCGCGAGCGTTCGATCCGCCGCCGACACGAGGGCGCGCTCACGCGGATCGTAGATCTGCAGCCGCGAGGAGACGTCGTGGGGCGCCATGGAAGACCGTTATTGTACCGTGACGCGGTCCAGCATCACCCCGAGATCCCTGTCGTCCGGCGACCCGATGACCCTGTGTGGATTCCACACGGTGGTGACGAGCCGCAGCTCGACGGGTTCATCCGCCGCCGCTGCCCGCGCCGCGAGCCCAGGGGGGACGGCGAGCGTGTACGGGCGGAATCCGGACCCCACCAGGACCGTGCCGAGCGGCTCGCCTCGCAGGTAGACGTTGACCGCCGC
>JBBWZJ010000199.1:0-16067 GCA_039648985.1 Acidobacteriota bacterium
GTTCACCGACCGCGATGGCAAGTCGCAGCTGTTGTCACTCTCGGAGAGCTCGCTCGATCCGCTTTCGCGCACGACCCGGTTCATGCTGACCGAGGAAGCGCATCACATGTTCGTCGGCGAGACCGGGATCGCCCGGATCGTCGAGCGCACGTGCCAGCTGCTCGCGAAAGCCGGCTACTCGGAAGATGTGCGTCGACTCGGCGGCATCGACCTGCCCACGATCCAGAAGTTCATCAATCTGTGGTTCAGCCTGAGCCTGGACCTGCACGGAAACGAAATCTCCACGAACGCGGCGTCCTACTTCGGGAACGGGCTCAAAGGACGCGCGCAGGAAGAGAAGTGGACCGATCACCACGTGACCGAGGCGTATTACGAGCTGGACGTGCCGGAGAGCGGCAGGCTCGCGCGCAAGGCGATCCCGATGCGGACCGCGATGAACGAGGTCCTCCGCGACTGGTATGTCGGCGACTGCGAGGCCGGCGTTCACCGCTGGAACAAAATCTTCGAGCGCCACGGGATGTCGGACCGCCTCCGGCTGCCCGACCGCAAGTTCAACCGCGGCATCGGCATGTTCTCGTCCATGCACTTCGATCCCATGGGCGTGCCGCTGTCGGACGAGGAGTGGACCCGCCGCAGGACGGAATGGCTGCCCGCGCCATCGGACCGCGAGTACCTGCTCAGCATCATGGCGACGCCCGTCTACGAGCCCGGGAAGTTCGCGAACTACATCGCACCGCCAATCCGCGGCATCAACCGCCAGCCGATCGACTTCGAGTACGTCAGGACGGAGGGCTAAAAAGGGTGCCAGGGGTGCCGGGGGTGCCGGGGGTGCCAAGGTGCCAAGGGTGCCAAGGGTGCCAAGGGTGCCAGGGTGCCAAAGGTGCCAGGGTGCCAGGGGTGCCAGGGTGCCAGGGTGCCACGGGTGCCAGGGTGCCAGGGTGCCAGGGTGCCACGGGTGCCAGGGGTGCGGGACCGAAGTCTGATAGCCGATAGCTGACAGCTGATAGGCAACCGATGCAAACCAAACTGCTGATCGACAACGAGTGGCGCGGCGCGGCGTCCGGCAGGACGATGGAGGTGGTGAACCCGGCGACGGAAGAGGTCATCACGTCTGTGGCGTCCGCGGGGGCGGAGGACCTCGACTCCGCGGTGCGGGCGGCCCGGGCCGCGCTTGCGGGGCCCTGGAGCGCGATGTCAGCGCGCGAACGCGGGCGGCTCGTGCGCAAGCTGGGGGAGCGTCTGCTCGAGCGCGCGGACGAAGTCGCGCGGCTCGAGACGCTTCACAACGGAAAACCAATCTCCGAGTCGCGGCACATCGAGATCCCGGCCGCGGCCGAATGCTTCGAGTACTTCGGCGGCTGGTCCGACAAGGTGATGGGCGAGACGATTCCCGTCAAGGGGAATCACCTGACCTACACGCTCCGCGAGCCAATCGGCGTCGTGGCGGCGATTGTCCCCTGGAATTTCCCACTGCTGCTCGCCGCCTGGAAGGTGGCGCCGGCGCTCGCCTGCGGCAATACGGTCATCCTGAAGCCCGCGAGCCAGACGCCCCTCACGGCACTGGCGCTCGGCGAAATTGCGGTCGAGATCGGGCTGCCTCGAGGCGTCCTCAACGTGCTCACCGGTCCCGGCGCCAGCCTCGGGCAGGCGATCGTGGAGCATCCGGGCATCGACAAGATCGCGTTCACCGGGGACACGTCGACGGGCAAGGGGATCATGCGCGGGGCGGCCGCGACGCTGAAGAGAATCACGCTGGAGCTTGGCGGCAAGTCCCCGAACATCGTGCTGGCGGACGCCGACGTCGATGCAGCCGTGCGGGGCGCCACGGTGGGCATTTTCTACGGCAAGGGGGAAGTCTGCGCGGCGGGGTCGCGGCTGCTCGTCGATCGCGCCATCAAGGCCGAGTTCATCGACAAGCTGGCGGCGCGCGCGAAGAAGATCGTGCCGGGCGATCCGCTGGATCCCAAAACGCGCTTCGGCGCCGTGTCCTCGCGCAGGCAGATGGAGACCGTGCTGCGGTACATCGACTCGGGCAGGCAGGAAGGGGCGACGCTGGTCGCCGGCGGTCTGCGCGCCGACATCGGCACGGGCAAGGGCTTTTTCGTGCAGCCCACCGTGTTCGCTGACGTGCAGCCGTCGATGACGATTTCGCGCGAGGAGATCTTCGGCCCCGTCCTGGCCGCGATCGAGTTCGCGGACATCGATGAAGCGATCGCGCGCGCGAACGACAGCTCGTACGGGCTGGCGGCGGGCGTGTGGACCCGCGACATCAAGAAGGCCCACCACGTCGCGCGGAAGCTCCAGGTCGGGACGGTCTGGATCAACACGTACAACGTCTACGACACCGCAGCCCCCTTCGGCGGGTACAAAGAAAGCGGGTTCGGACGCGAGATGAGCGCCCACGCACTCGAACACTACACGCAGGTCAAGACGGTCTGGGTCGACCTCAACGCGTAGTCCTCACCAGCACCCTGGCACCTTGGCACCTTGGCACCCCTGGCACCTTGGCACCCTTGGCACCCTTGGCACCCTATTTAATGACGATGCGCCCCTTCAGCGACCCATTGTCCGGACTCTCATGATCGTGGAACCCGCAGGTCTTCACCGTATTCAGATTCGCGGTCTCGCGGCTCTGACCGGGGCTCAGTCCGCCGACGGGCTCGAGCTCGCGGCAGTCGCTGTGTTCGGGATGCGGATCCGAAGCCATGTCGTGTCGCCCGACGTCGTTGTTCACGAACAGCACGCGCGTGCCGGGAGGCACGGTGTACTCCTTCGGGCTCACGCCGGCGGCCGTAATGGTGAAGGTATACGGGTTCGACGGCCTCGGCGTCGGGGACGTCACCGAGGATCCGCCGCAGGACAGACAAAGGACGGGGGACAGAACAGCTGCCGCTCGGATCCACATGGGCATTCGATTATGCCACTGCGGCCTGGCGACGCCGCTCCGACTCGCGCCGCGACGCTACTGGATGATGATCGTCCCCTGCAGCGCGCCGTCCTGGGGGTTCAGATGATCGTGGAAGCCGCACGACCGCGCGGCAGTGTATGCATTTGTGAGCTTCGTCTGTCCGGCCGAGAGCGTGCCGAGAGCATTGGTCGAGGGGCAGTCCGTGTGCGCCGGATGCGGGTTCGAGGCGATCTCGTGCGAGCGCGAATCGTTGTTGACGAACGTGACGGCCTGGCCGACGCTGATCGTCACGGTGGCCGGGCTGACCGCACCGTTGCTGCCGATGGTGATCGTCGCGCCGCTTGCGCCGGTGCCGCCGCTGCCGCTACCGCCGGTCGATGGCGAGGTGGGAGAACTGCTGCCGCCGCACGCCGCCATGCCGATCGCTGCCACCGCCGCCGCGATGAATCCCGCCGTCCGATTTTCCAGAGCCACGATCCCTCCGAATGCTGAAGCCGCGCGTCAGAAGAACTTCCGCGCGATGTTGAACCCGATGTACCAGTTGTCGTTGGTGAAGCCGCCGTCCGCGATCTGCCCTAGCGTCGTGCCGAAGCCGTTCGAGACATTCAGCTGGAACAGGTGGCCGCCGGCGCGCCCTTCCAGCCCGAAACTCATCTGATTCACCCCGGGCTCGAATCCGCCGAGTCGCGGCGTGACCTCGGCGACGAGATACGTCGCCGGACGGATGCGGAGCCGTCCGCCCAACCCCACCATCATTGTGTTGTTGTCGGACCCCTGGTTCGTTCCAGGATTGCTGTTCACGACGACAAAGGGTTCCGCGTAGAGCGCGGCCAGGCGTCCCACGTTCCGAGAGGCGACGACGCCGAGCGCGCTCTTGTGGCCCTGCCGCAGGTTGTTGCCCCCTTCAATCGTCGCCATCGCATCGAGCCCCATCGGCTTTCCGTTCCGCTCCGACCAGAAGTTGTGCTGCCCGAACACCTGAATCGTCCGATCGCTCGTGCGGTGGACGCCGACCTGCGTGCCACGGGCAAGCCCGTATCGCAGCTCCAGGCCAATCTGCGCGCCCGAATCGAACCCGAAGAAGTTCGACAGCAGATCGCCGAAATCTCCCTCGGCCAGCGGCCGGTTGAACCGGTGGGTGACCCGGAACGCCAGCCGATGCACCGGCATCCGAAGCGTCGTCGGAAGGGCCGCAAGGTCGAAGTCGGGCTGCAGTGCATCCACGCGGGCGTCGGGATCCGCGTCCGGCGCCTGGGTGGTTGCCGGGGCGCCACTCGTCGTTTGCGCGCGCGCCGCTGCCGGAACCATCGTGACGGCCAGCAGCAACAGGATGCGGAAACACTTCATCGTAAAGTCCTCGAACGCAAAGGCGGTACCGCGAGTTTCTGAGGAAAATTGCGAGAAAATCACGGGCCGCGCGAGTCGATGTTACCCCCGGCGTAAGGTGTTACACGGGACGTAAGAGCCAGGAGGTGGCAGCTACTCCACCCTGTGTTTTGCCAGGTAGTAGCTCAGGGCCCGCTGGCTGATGCCCATCACTTCGGCGGCATCCTTTTTCACGCCTCCCGAACTGTCGAGGGCGCGCCTGACGGTTTCGCGCTCCGCCCAGTCAAGATTTTGTCGCAGGTTGAGCGAAGGCAAGCCGGCGGCGGTGGCGCTGCTCACGCCGAGGATGCGGACGACGTCGGGCCCGATCGTGCGGGTCGGAGAGAGCACGACAGCACGCTCGACCGTGTTCTCGAGCTCTCTGACATTACCAGGCCAGTCGGCAGACTGCAGCGCTTCGAGGACCCCCGGTTCCAGGCCGTCGATCCGCTTGCCCGCGCGCTGCGCGTGCTTCGCGACGAAATGCTCGACGAGCACGGGCACGTCTTCGCGCCGCTCGCGCAGCGGCGGAATATGAATGGGAATGACGTTCAGCCGGTAATAGAGATCCTCCTGGAAGCGCCCGTCCGACACCATCTGCCGAAGATCCCGGTTGGTGGCGGCGATGACGCGGACGTCGACTCTCTGCGTGCGCTCCGACCCGAGCGGCTCGAACTCCCGCTCCTGCAGCACGCGAAGGAGCTTCGCCTGCAGCGCCGGGCTCATCGTCCCGATCTCGTCCAGGAAGATCGTTCCCCCGTCGGCGAGCGCGAACTTGCCCTTCTTGTTTGTCGCGGCACCTGTGAAGGCGCCACGCGTGTGTCCGAAGAGCTCTGATTCGAGCAGCGTCTCGGGGATGGCCGCGCAGTTCACCTTGATGAGCGGCATCTCACGCTGGGCGCTGTGGAAATGAATGGCGCGCGCCACCATCTCCTTTCCGGTTCCGGTCTCTCCCGTGATCAGGATCGTGCTCTTGGACTTCGCCACGACCTGCGCCGTGTTGATGACGTCCTGCATGCGGCGGCTGCGGCCGACGATCCCGTAGTGATTGAACTCGGCGTCGCGCTCGCTGATCAGGTATTGGTGCTCGGTGCTGAGACGCTGATGTTCGAGCGCCCGGTTGACGAGGACCAGCAGCTCGTCGATCTCGAACGGCTTCTGCAGGTAGTCCAGGGCGCCGAGCTTCATCGCCTCGATCGCGTTCTCCACGGTCGCGTGCGCCGTCATCATGAGGATCTGCGGCCGCTCGCCGGGCGCGGTGGACCCGACGAGCTCCCGGATCAGATCCGTCCCGGTCACCTCCGGCATGAGGTTGTCGACGACGAGCACGTCGAAGAGGCGCTGGCCGAGCAGCCGCTGCGCCTCGCGCGCATTGCCCGTCGCCACCACTTCGTGCCCCTCACTCCGTAGCGCCGCCGCAAGCGCGCTGAGGATCTTGGCTTCGTCGTCGACCAGCAGAACGGACCCTGTCGTCATCGTTTCCAGCGTACTCCCGCAAATCCCCTGACAGATGCACGCGCGCCCGCGGGTGCTGCCGGTCCCGACCCGACACTCGCATCGGCGGCCGCTGTGGCGGGAAGCTCGATCCGGACCTCGGTGCCGACGCCCGGCCGACTCGCTACGCTTATGCTACCGCCGAGCCCCTCGACGATGTTCCTCGAAATGGCGAGCCCCAGGCCGGTGCCGGTCCGTCGGGTCGTGAAGTAGGGGTCGAACACGCGCGCGAGATCTTCCGCGTTGATCCCGATCCCGTGATCGCGCGCCTCGATGACGACGCGTCCCGCGGGCGTGCGCGAGGTGACCAGTCGAATCGGCGCGGCCGCGTCACTCGCTGCCGGCTGGGCGAGCACGGCGTGACGGGCGTTGGTCAGGATGTTGACGAGCGCGAGCCTGACCCGCTCCCCGTCGGTCATGACCGGAGGGAGGCTCCGGTCCAGATCGAGCGCGACTTCGATGGGCGGACCTTCAGTGGCGTTGACGGCCCGGGCGGCAGCCTCGCAGAGCGCATTGACGTCCACCGGCGCGAGATCGAAGGCGATCGGACGCGCGAAATCGAGCACGTCCGACACGAGCCTGTTGAGGCGCGAGACTTCCTCGTCGATGTCCGCGACCGCGGAGCGCACCTGATCGGCGCCGACCGGCTCGCGCTTCAGGCCGCGCAGCGCGGCCTTGATGATCATCAGCGGGTTCCTGATCTCGTGCGCCACGACCGTCGAGAGCCGTCCGAGCGAGGAGAGCCGCTCGCGCTGGGCGGCCTCGCGCTGGAACCGGGAGATTGACTGCGTCATCGCGTTGAAGGTCGCGGCGAGCAGCCGGGCGTCCTCGTCCTCCCATCGCGCGTTGGTGGACAGGGCGATCTTGCGTGTGAGATCCCCTGTCGCGGCCATCTCGCGCATGGTTGCGGTGATCGTTCCGAGCGGACGCGTGACGGTGCGGGCCACGCCGTAACTGAGGAGCGTCGCCGCGAGGACGGCGAGGAAGGCGGTGCCGGCGAGCTCGCGGTGCACGATGTTGAGAAACCGCAGCCTGTCGGTGCGGGAGCGGAAAATCAGCGCCGTCGGCACCGTGGCGGGCGGGGCGCCTGAGGCCGCATACGCCCCCGAGGGCGCGAAGGGCAGCTTGCGGCTGACGAGCACGTATTCGCTGTCGCCGAGCCGGATGCTGCCGACGCCGGGCGCACCGACCATGCGCGCGAGCTCCGGGCTGAACGCCACAGGCAGCGTCGATGCCTGGATCTGATCGCGGAACGCAATCGCGACCTCGCTGTTCGTGAGCGCCTTGAAGCGGGCGGCGGCTTCCTGGTCCAGACTGAATCCAACGCTGACCGTTCCCATGAGCTCCGGGCCGAGAAAGCTCGGCACCGAGGCTACCTGGACGATCCCGCCGCCGTGTCGCCAGAGCGACAGCGCCTCCTGTCCGGCGCTCGCGCGCTGGATGGCCTCGCGGGCAGCCGGGTCCTCCGGCTGCATCTTCAGCCGCCCGGCCTCGGCCAGCACCCGCCCGGACGGGTCGGTCACGACGAACAGGTCGGATCCGATCCGTCGCTGGTACTCCTCCGCGAGCGGCTGGACCGTGTCGGGGTCCTTTGTGTACATCGCCGCCTTGAGGTTCGACAGGTCGGCAATGAGCCTCGCCTCGCGCGTGAAATGCTCGAAGAGCGTGCTGCGGTATTCCTCGAGGAGCGTGCCGGCCTCTTCGACACCCCGCCGGAGCTCGCTCTCGGCCTGCGCCGTGACGGCGACGTTCACGCGATAGACCGCGACCCCGATCGTCAGCACGGCGAGCAGCGCCGACGCGAAGAAGATCCGGTTGGTGAGCGACGAGAAGAGAGTCATCGACGGCCGAGCGTGACGTTGTACTCGACTTCGCCCCCGGAGTCCGGCACGGCGACGCGCTGCGAGTCGAGCGGCGTGGACTCGTTCCACGTCATGACCGTATACGTGCCGGGCGGCACGCTGTCGATCCGGTAGCGCCCCTCCTCGTCCGTCACCGCGAAATACCGGTGGGCGAAGACGAGGATGAACGCGCTCATGTGCGAATGGATGTCGCAGAACACCCGCACGATCCCGGGCCGTTCGAACCGGATCGCCTTCGACCGCCCGACGGCGTAACGTCCGAGGTCGAACGACTTGGTCTTCGAGAGCGAGAACACGTTGTGGTACGTGTGATCGCTGTTGGGGAACTCCACGGTCGTGCCGGCCATGATCGCGAGCACGTGCGGCACGAACGTCTCGTTCCGCTGGTCCATCCGCGCCGGCGGTTCCTCGCGCGCGTCGAACGCCGCGCGCGGCGCCGGGTCGAGGTATACCACGCTGCGTCGATCGACGGCGCTCCGCAGGGCGCCCATCCCGACCTCGCTGATGACCGAGCGAGCCGCCACCTGGGGCGCTGCCGACTGGAGAACGACCCGCCCCCGAATCGTCCCGGTCACCGCGGGAGCGGCGGCCCGGGCCGGCAGCACGAGAGACTCGCACACGACGACCGTCATCACAACGAGAAGACAGGCTGTCGTCCGTGCGGTCAGCATCAGAACCAGTAAGCCAGCTGCGCGGAGATGAACGTGCGGGCGAACACGCGTCCCGCGGAGCGCCGATTCGTCTGGACCGTCGCGCGCGCGACGAGGTTCCTCTGGAGGTAATAGCCCGCCCCGGCCTCCACGCGGGTCACCGGCGCATCCCACGGCAGTGCCACAGATCCGGGAGCGCTGCCGGACAGTTGCGAAAATCCCAGCCGGTCGGCCCGTGCCGCCACGAAGATCCGCGGCGTGATGCGGTACCGCCCTTCGACCCATCGGCCCAGCGCATCGAGCGACTGGACCTTCGACGGCGCGAGCGCCAGCGGCAGCGCCCACCGGCTGAACACCATCTCGGCACGGACCAGCCAGTGATCCTTCGAATACTCGACGTCGGCGCCGAGTGCCCGCTGCTTCGGGGAGCCGGTCGTCGGGACGCTTCGCGCGAGCCAGGCGCCTTCGGCACCCGAGACTCCGACGACCAGACCGATCGCCGGTGACAGTGCGACCCGTGCGGAGACCTGCTTGCCCGCGTTGTCGTCCGAGAAGCGCGGATTCGACAGCGTGCCGTTCGTCACCGCAGCTGTGAGCTCCACGGGTCCCCCCTTCCATCCAGCTCGCACACCGGTGTCCCACCGGAAGCCGCTGACGAGCGGCACACCGGGCCCCGGATTCTGCGCGCCGACCGGGAAGCTCGATCGCCATCCGCGCGCCCGCATCCGCAGCACGTCGTCGGCGCGCGCCGGCACGGCATCGGTTCGAAGCGAGGTCAGGTACTGGTAGGCAAGGGGATACCCGATCACCGGGTTGTCGGTCGTATACGCATGCCGGCTGAAGGATCCGAACGTCGGCGGAATCCGACCCGCGTCGATGTCGAACGCGTGATCCCGCCAGGGCCGGATGCGCGCGTAGGCGGCGTAGACCTTCGGGTGTTCAAGGTCCTCCGACCGGATCTCGGCCGCGAGTGCCAGCCAGGACATCGGTCTCCAGACACCGGAGGTCCCGAGCCGCAGCATGCGCAGCGCGTTGTGCTCGTAATCCGTGTAGTTGAAGAACGCCGTGTCGTCGTGGCTGCCGAACGTGCTCACGAGCTCCGCGCTCACGACGAGCCTCCCATCGGGCGAGCGGACGGGGTCTTCCGGAAGCACCTGCGCTCCCGCCCGCGACGCCGTGGCGACCCACGCAAGCGCCAGGATGAGACGACGGACGGATTGGGCTGTCAACACGGCTGCATAGATCGTCGGGGAGCCCCAATTATATGGGCCCGGGCTGCACCGCCACGACACGGGATGTTCAGCACTGGGCGGCGCGGCCGCAAATTGGCCGCCCCGAGGTATAGTATTCATGAAAGTGGAATGACGTTCCACATAGTGGAATAATGAACGCGCAGCACTCAACAACACCCCCATCGGAGCCGCCCCGGCGCGGTGGGCACACGTCGCTCGAGAAGGCGCTCGACATCTGCGAGGCGCTGGCCTCGAGTCAGCGCGGGTCGAGCGTGACCGACCTCGCGCGGGTGCTGCGGCAGCCCCCTCCGACTGTGCATCGTCTGCTGGGCGTCCTCAAGCGCCGCGGCTTCGTCCGGCAGGACGAGGAGACGCTCCGCTACAGCCTGACGTTGAAGATGCTCGATTTGAGCTTTCGGCTCCTCGGGCGATCGGAGTTGCGGCTGCACGCATACCCGGTGCTGCGCGAGTACGTGCTGCGCACGGGGCTCCGCGCGTTCATCGCGGTCCCGGGCGTGAACGAGGTCACGTATCTGTGGAGCGGCGGGCCGGATGAAGTCGGCATGCACACGACGCACGGGCGCGAGATGCCGGTGCACTGCGCGCTGTACGTCGACGCGTCCGCGAAGCGGCGCCTCAGTTGCCTCAAGCTCGAGCAGCCCCGCGACGCGGTCAACACCGAACGGATCGCGGTCCGGTTCGGCGCGCCGGCGCCACAGCAGATTCAGCGGCTGCTCTGCACCTGCGCGCCCGTCTACGACTATACGGGCCGGCACGTCGCACGCGTCGGGGTCTTCGCGCATGCGGCGGACGAAGCGCCTTTCGCCGCCGAGCACCCGTCGGCCGCGATGGAGCTCGCGCGGCTCATCTCGTTGCGACTGGGGCATCTTGCCGCCGTGTCGGTGGCCTAGCGATCGGGCGAGGCGGCCGGAGCACACCGGCGTCGCACCGCATTTTCAGGAGGAGAGAACAGACCGTGGCTTACATCATTTGTGAACCCTGCATCGGCACCAAGGACAGCGCGTGCGTCGACGTGTGTCCTGTCGACTGCATTCACCCGAGGAAGGACGAGCCGGAGTTTGCGGCGGCCGAGATGCTGTACATCCATCCGGACGAGTGCATCGACTGCGGCGCCTGCGTCCCGGCGTGCCCGGTCGAAGCGATCTTTGCGCTCGATGAGACGCCGGAGAAGTGGAAGAGCTTCATACCGGTCAATGCGAATTATTTCAACAAGTAGGCAGGTCGTAGCTCTCAGCTGACAGACATTGCTATCAGCTATCAGCCTTCAGCTCTCAGGCTCAGCTATCAGCAAGCGGGGGAGTTAAAGCAGCCGGGGGCAGCTGCAAACACAGCCGCGGGCAGTTGTAGCTGAAGCGAGGTCTGAAAGCTGAAAGGTGAGAGCTGAAAGCTGAAAGCTGAGAGCTGAAGCTGCGCGCTGGACGTTACACCCGCTGACCGGGCCGGCTTTCGAGCGCTTTCCTCGCGGCCAGCCGCTGGGCGCGTCTGACCTCCGCTTCCCGCGCCCGCCGTTCGTCGTCGGCGCTCTCGAGAATGAGCCCCGGCACGGGTACGCGATGGCTGTCGCGGTCCACGGCGACGAACGTCAGGTACGCGAGCGACGTCATCTTCCTCAGGCCGGTCAGCGTCTCTTCCGAGAACACTTCCACTTCCACTTCGAGCGACGTGCTCCATGCGGCCGTCACGCGCGCTCTCAGGATGATGAGATCGCCAACCTTGATGGGATGCAGAAACTGCAGTCCATCCACCGCGGCGGTCACGAGAAGGCTTCGCGTATGCCGGTGGCAGGCGATCGCCCCCGCGATGTCAATAAGGTGCATGACGGTACCGCCGAGAATGAATCCGAGCGGATTGGCGTCGTTCGGGAGTACGACCTGCACCATCTCCGTCTCCGACTCGGACGGCGTCTTGGCGGCCATCAATTGCCGCAGTTGCGATCGACGAACGACTTCAGGGTACAGCGCAGCTCCTTGGGCAGATCCTCCTCGCGGATGGAATGGAGCAGCGACACGGTGGACTGATAGGTCTTGAGCTGGGCGATGCAGCGCGGGCAGGCCGTGAGATGTCGCTCGAGATCGGCGTGGATCTCCTGGGGCAGATGGTGCTCCACGAAGTCGGCGAGGAGAGCCACGATGTCGGTGCAGCGACGCTTGGCCACGGTTGCTCTACAGATTCAGGATTCCAGAGTTCCAGGGCATCGCGATCCTGGAGTCGGCATCCCGATACCCCGGAACCTGGAATCTCGATCTGTTAGAAATCGTACCCAATCCAGACGGAGAAGCGCGGCTTCCGGAACCACTTGCTGCCGGTCGTCCCCTCCTGGATGGCCTGATACGCGAACACGTAGTCTTCGTAGTCCTTGTTGAGCAGCGTGCGCCAGGACCAGTCGAAGTGGATCGGGAAGCCGAGCGCGAATGTCTCGAGCCCCACCCCGTACGACGCGCGTCCGTCCACGAGCTTGAGGCCGCCGATGTCCTTCGGCGGGCCGTAGACGGGGTCGTACTGTTGCGTCGTGAAGTTCGGCTCGAACCCGAGCAGCGGCGTTACCGTGATCGGGTCGCGGCTGAACACCTTCATCGGCACGCCTTCGTAGCCGGCTGCCCCCACGTTCGCGAACGCGATGCCCCGCAGCCCGCCAATGACGCCGAGCGGCGTGAGCGCGGCCTCGATCAGCGGGAACCGCAGCTCGGCATCCATGAAGAACGCCTTGTTCCCGAGGAACTCGAGGTAGTCGTACCCGCGCAGCTCCGAGTTGCCGCCGAAGTACATGTACCCGGGGAACTCGCCCCAGCTCTTGAACCCGCGGGCGCGGAATGCCAGCACGCCGTTGGTCGCCAGGCGCTGATAGTAACGGGCGTCGCCGTCCACGGTGTGGCGCGACAGCAGGTTGCCCAGGCTCGGCGCGTACTCGTACCCCGCACGGATCGTGTTACCGGCGAGCGGCCCGTATTCGCGGAAGACCGTCGTCTCCTGCACGAACGTGGCGCCGATCGGCATGATCGAGCCGTTCGAGAACAGCGTGCGCCCGTACTGCTGCAGCTGATACTGGTCCGCGACCTGCTGCAGCCCGGCGTCGTTGTACCCCTGGTTGAACTGGAAGAGGCCACCGGACAGCTCGACGCGCGCGTACCGGTTGAACGGATAGATCCCGTAGGCGGTTGCGCCGCGAGCGGTCTGCGTCGCGATGGCCTGGCTCCGGTCCACGTAGGCGTATTGCGAACCGTAGAGCAGTCCAGGGTCGTACCCGTAATAGAACTGCGTCTGCGAGTACGCCTGGATCGCGTATTGGAGCCGGCGCGACAGGTTCGTATACGAGAACGACATCGTCCGGTACTGCGAGACGGACGAGGCGAACAGGTTGAACTGCTTGTCGCCGAGGACGTCGGTAAACGTGACCTGCGTGCCGCCGAACAGATCGCCGCCGCTCGTCACGCCGACGTTCACCGGCGGGCGTCCCTCGAGGAACAGCTTCTCGAACGTGCCCTTGCTCTTGATGTTCGACTTCACCAGGCTGTGGCTGATCGGCGCCTGGAAGTCGATGATCGGGCCCGGCGCGCCGAAGTCAGCGCTGGCCACGGTGTGCAGCGGCTCTTCGCGCGGCAGCGTGTGGATGCCGTACTCGCCCTTGTAATACGTCACGAACGCGATCTTCGCGGGCTTCTGGTCGCGCAGCACGATGGGCGACACGTTGCCGGTCAGCGTGTCGGTGTACTGCTTCAGCTCGCCGTTCTTCAGGTTCAGCGTCCAGATGTTGTAGATGTTGCCGTTGCGCGCCACTTCCGGGTCGATCGGCTCGTTCGGATCGACGGCGGTGGACGGGAACACGATCGTGTCGTCGTCCACGAACTGCGCGCCGCCGTCGTCATGGGTGCCGAACGTGAGCTGCGTCTTGGTGCCGCTCGCCAGGTCGAGGCGGAACAGCTTGTCGTTCCCGCTCACGCGCGCCAGGTAGATGATCGACTTGCCGTCGGGCGCATACGTCGGCGCGAAATCCCCGAACTGGTCGTTCGTCACGTTCCGGATCTCGCCCGTGTCGATGTTCACGATGAAGATGTCGCCGATCGCGCCGCGAAGGCCGGCAAACGCGACGTCGCGTCCGTCCGGGCTGATGTCGGGCGATTCGGGGCCGTCCACGCTCTTGATGAATAGGCGCTTCTCGATCTTCTTCGTGACGACGTTCTGGAGGATGAGGGTCTTCATCTTCTCCGTGCGCGCGAAGTACCCGACGCGATCGCCCGCCGGAGCCCACGACATCCACGACACGGCGTTGTTCCTGAACCCGCCGGGGGTCGCGATGTACTCGTAGCCGTGATCCTTGTTGAAGCCGTCCGTCAGGTTGCGAATGACCTTGCCGTCCTTGGTGGACATCAGGACGATGTCGAGCTCCTGATCCTTGCCGTTGCCCGCCGCGACCGCCATCAGGTCGCCGGACGGGGAGGGCTCGATCGAGACCACGACGGTGTAGGGCGTCTTGCCGCGCTTGGGCGCCAGATCGCGCCCGTAGTCGACAGGACGCTCCTTGTCGCGGAACGGCTTGAAGCGGTCCTTCAGGTATTTTTCGAACTGCTCGTCGAACTCTTCCGGCTTGAGCTTGAATGCTTCTTCGTAGGCGCTCTCACCGCCGCCGATGACAGCCTTGCGCAGCGCGAACAGGAACTGCCGCAGCCCCTCCTTGCCCCAGCGCGATTCGATGAAGTCGAAGGCGGCATGTCCGAGGTTGTACGGGAGACGGCCGTCCGCGAACTGGACCCCCTGGAAGTCGCTCATCGACGGGACGATGTCGGCAATCGCGGCGTCGCGCACCGACATGAGATCGAACGGCTGCCAGTAGCCGGTCATGTAGTCCGACAATCCTTCGTCGACCCAGAGCGGAAGCCCCCGGCGGAGCAGCGAGCGGGGAATGATGTCGAATTCGAAGATGTGGGTGAGCTCGTGCGTGATGAGCCGGTAGAGCGCGTCAGAGGGTTCGTCGATCGGCAGGACCATGCGGTCGCGGTACGGTTCGGCGAACGCGAGCACGCCTTCCGGCAGTTCGCCGGGCTCGATGTTCTGCTGCTGGAACTCGCTCTGCGTCTTGTAGAGGACGAGCGGGACCTTGAAGGCCAGGTCGTGCTTCAAGTCGGAGCTGACCTGCTGATACGCGCTTTCCGCGTACGACGTGACGCGCTCGAGCTGCGGTTCGACGTCGGGATAGAAGTAGATCTCGAAATGATCCGTCGTGTAGATTTTCCACTTGAAGTCGTTGTACCGGATACGGTTCTTGCCGTAGTACGGCACGTACGGCGTCTGCGCGAAAACCTGCTCGACAGCACCACCGAGGAGGCCGATCGTCAGCAGGACGATCGCCACGGGGGCGATGGTGCCGCGCGTATTGCGCGTGCGCATAAGTTCACCTCGGAAACGGCAGCGGAAGGCAGCAGCCCGGCTGCGCGAACGCGGCGACGTCAGCGTTCCGGGCTGTTCGTCACCGATGTTACTGTAGCTAAGACGGTTGTCGCAACGCCCGTGTCCCCGAGGCTGGTGGGGCGGGTGCGGGACCCCCGGACGAGCCGGGCGGAGCAAGCCATGTGCCCGCCGTGGCGTGCAAACGTGCCGGAAATCGGCCCAACCGCCCTCCTTGGTCCCGCCGAGTGTCACCCCCGGGGAACGCCGCGTCCCCGTTTCCGGGCATTCGGTACAATAAGACAGGAATAAACAGGCGCCCCGGCGGTGTTCTCTCCTCTGGGCGTCAGTTGCCGCGCAATGGTCTTCCGTCGACGCTCGCCGAAGTCGTCCGACCGCCCGCTGGCGGCTGCCCAAGCCGGACCGGAGGGCCACGCCTCGACCGACGGGATGGAGGACCAGGCGTTCGCCGCCGAAGCGCTGTCGTACATCGACAGCCTGTACGGAACCGCGATGCGGCTGACGCGGCGGGCGGCGGATGCCGAAGACCTCGTGCAGGACACGTACTTGAAAGCGTTCCGTTCGGCCGCGCAGTTCGAGCGCGGCACGAACTTGAAGGCGTGGCTGTTCACGATCCTGCACAACACGTTTCGGAACATGCGGCGCCACGATGGCCGCAACCCGATTGACGTGGACAGCGAGGTCGTGGAGCAGGCGGCGGGCGACCCGGCCCGCGCCTTCTCGCCCGAGCAGCTGCTGACGCGCGCCTCGATCGACGCGGACCTGCAGGCCGCCCTCGACGCGCTGCCCGAGACCTTCAGGCAGGCCGTCTGGCTGCGCGATGTGGAGGAGCTGACGTATGCGGAAATCGCCGGCGTGCTCGACGTGCCCATCGGGACAGTGATGTCGAGGATCTCGCGCGGGCGGCGGTCCTTGTTCGAACGGCTCGCGGCGCTCCGCGGCGACGACCCGCGGCGGAACGAGCCGGCCGGAACTGCGGGCGCGCTCGGGCCCGCCGACGGAGGAAGGCAGAAAGCCGATGTGGTGTAAGTGCAATGAGTAAGTGCCAGGATCTCGAGCCGCTGCTCGCGGAGTACGTCGAAGGGGCGTCGCCGTCGGACGCGCGCACGATGCTCGACGCGCACCTCGACCGGTG
>JBBWZJ010000212.1:0-11866 GCA_039648985.1 Acidobacteriota bacterium
GTCGTCCGCACGTCCCTCGGCCGACGCGCCCACCGACTGGAAGTGGGACTCGAGCAGGGGCCACAAAGGCCCGAACCCATTGCCGGCTTCGCGCAGGCTCGGGGCGATCCGGAAGTAAGTGAAGCCCGCGTCGCGTTCTTCCGCGATGAGCGCGGCGTCCTTCAGGAGGCCCAGGTGGCGCGAGACCCCCGACTGCGCCAGGCCGAGGATCCCCGTCAGCTCGGTCACGTTCAGGCGCTCCTGCGCGAGCAGGCGCAGCAGCCGCAGCCGCACGTCGTCCCCCAGCAGCCGGAAGAGCGCCGGCGCAGCAGGCATATCTACTAATCTACATGCATTGATGCGTTCGTGCAACCTCTCACGTGCGACGGCCCACGTGCTACGTGCTACAGGTGCGGGAGGGCGCGGCGGGACGGGTCACCAGACGCGGCAGGCGGGTGCATTCACCATCGGCGCGGCCGCCGGACAGCTGAATGCCTTCTGGAACTCGGGGAAATTCGACACGACGCCGTTGACGCGGTACCGGCCTGGCGAATGCGGGTCCGTGGCCGCGCGCAACCGGGCACTCTCGTCCGTGCGGTTCTCGCACCACATCTGCCCCCATCCAATGAAGAACCGCTGCTCGGGCGAGAACCCGTCGGCCTCACCGAGCGGCCGTGCCGCCCCGCTCTCCGTCAGCGCCATCCACCCGAGACGCAGCCCGCCGTTGTCGGCGGTGTTCTCGCCGAGCGTCAGTTTGCCGTTCAGCTTCACGTCGGCGACGGCCGTGTACCCGGAATACTGGTTCGCGAGGCACGCGGCACGGTCTTCGAACGCTTTGGCATCGGCCGGCGTCCACCAGTCCCGCAGGTTCCCCTGCGCATCGAATTGACGGCCCTGGTCGTCGAACCCGTGGCTCAACTCGTGCCCGACGACCGCGCCGGCCGCGCCGAAGTTCACGGCATCGTCGGCGGCGTTGTTGAAAAACGGCGGCTGCAGGATGCCCGCGGGAAAGTTGATGTTGTTCTCGAGCGGGTTGTAATACGCGTTGACCGTGGGGGGCGTCATCTGCCACTCGGTCTTGTCCACAGGCTTCCCGATCTTGCCGAGCTGACGGGCGAACTCGAACTCGTTCGCGCGCTGAGAGTTGCCGAGCGCATCGCCGCGGACGATTCGAAGTGCGCTGTAGTCGCGCCATTTCTCGGGATAGCCGATCTTGTTGGCGACGGCCGCGAGCTTCACCGCAGCCTGCTTCCGGGTCGCGTCGGACATCCAGTCGATCGAGGTGATGTCCCTGCCCATGGCACGCTCGATTGCTTCCACCATCCTGACGGTGCGCTCCTTGCCCTCCGGCCCGAACGCCCGGGCGACGTAAGCCTTGCCCACGACTTCGCCGAGATCTCCGTCGGTGTAGTCGACGCATCGCTTCCAGCGCGGGCGCTGCTCCTTCGCGCCGGTGAGCGTCCGGCGGAACGCGAAGTTCTCGTCAACGAACGGGGCCGGCAGGAACTCCGCGCTGGCGTTGAGAAGGTGCCATCTGAGATACGTCCTGAGGTCGGGAAGCGGCGTCGACGCCAGGACCTGGTTGACGGCCCGCATGAAGTCGGGCTCGCTCACGTTCACCACGTCGACGCTCCCGGCCTGCACGCCGCGCAGGTACGTCGTCCAGTTGAAGGATGGCATCAGCGCGCGCACTTCGTCGAGGGGCATCTTGTGGTACACCTTCGCCGGCGATCGGCGGCTGACACGATCGAGCGCTGCCCTGGCGAGCGCGGTCTCGATCCGCATGACGGCCTGTGCGTCCTCGTCAGCTGTCGTTGCAGCCTCGCCGGCGAGCCGCAGCATGCGGTCAACGTGCGCCGTGTACTCCGCCCGCAGCTTCTGGGTGTTCGCGTCGTCCTTGACGTAGTAGTCGCGGTCGGGAAGTCCGAGACCCCCCTGGTCTGCGCCAGCGATTACCGACGAGGCGTCCTTGAAGTCGGGCGTGGAGCCGAACCGAAACAGCGCCGCGACACCTTTCCGGTGCAGTGCGGCGAGAACGGGCGGCAGGTCGGCGGTCGACCCGAGTGTCGCGATTCGATCGAAATCGTCCTTCAGCGGCGCGATCCCCTTCGCGGCGATGCCGGCTTCGTCCATGCAGCTGCCGTAGTAATCCCCTATCTTCGCGGTGTCGGGATCCGACGCCGACGAGGCGGCGGCTTCCAGGGCTTCGCGAAGCACCGCGTTGTTCCGCTCCTGGAGCTCGTCGAAGCGGCCGTAGCGCGATTGGTCTGCTGGCAACGGGTGCCTGGCAATCCAGCCGCCGCACGCAAACTGGTAGAAATCTGCGCACGCATCGGCGCTGCGGTCCATCGCCGCGGGGTCGATGCCTGACGCGCTCGAGGGCGCACCCGGCTGGAACGGGACCGATGCGCGCTGGGCAGCGGCAGGCACAATCGCCAGGCCGATGACGACGAGGGGAAGAACCGTCGTGCGGAGATGCTTCTTCATGATCGCTCCTGGTGTCGGCTCAGCGCCGGCCTGCTCCACCTGCGCGACGTGTCTCGAGCCAGGTGCTCAATGTGGCCGGCTGCGCCGGCAGCAGCGCCGCACACCGGTCAATCCGTTCGAGCGTCTGCTGGAGCGTGCGTGTGGCATCCGGCACCTTGTGCGTGGCGAAGAAGCGCGCGATGTCCTGCCGTGTGCGGCTGTCGCAGAACGTGCCGAGCGCGCCGATGACGACCGTGTCGCCGCCATACACGAGGTCGCCGGACTTCTTCTGCACCTCGGTCCAGCGGTCGCGCACGAGGGGCCACGAGAGCTTTCGCGCGTCGGGATTCTCGAGAAGCGCCGCGATGAGCCGTTTGACGTCCTGGCTGCGCACCTGCGCGCTCAGGATGTAGTCCATCGTCCGGCGCACGAGGACCGGGTCGCCGAACGAAGCGAGTCCAAACGCGTACCTGTAGTGCTCTTCCGGGTTCGTGGCTGTGTTGCTCCGTGCAAGATACTTGTCATAAAGCGCCGCATCTCCATGTCGAGCGGCGACGGTGACGGCGGCATTCAGCAGCGTGGACTCCACGCTGCCGGGGCGCGCGAGCTCCTGGAGGACGAGGGCCCGCGACTTCTCTATAACCGCGAGACTGCCGGCCGTCTGGCCCAGTCCGGACACGAGCCATGCACGCAGATCCCGTGTGTCGTCCGGTTCGGCGGGCGCCGCCGACCACCCGAGCCGATCCAGGGTTGGCGTGAGCAAACCGAGCACCCAGGCGTCGTACGCCGGGCGGGAGGCCGGGGTCGTCAGGTTGTCGCCGATAGTCTTCAGCGTGGTTACGAGCGTTTCGACGACGGCCGCGCTCTGCTCGCCCGTGAAGCCGGACGCGGCGTCCAGCAACGAACCGATGTCATGGCGACCTTCGAGCACCAGCGCCCACTCGTCCGCGATGAGCGCCAGCCGCTCCGGGGCAGCCAGTGACCCGACGTTGGCGGCAAGGCGGCGAAGCGTGGCGGGCGGGGTCACGACACGGTAGTACCCGCGCGCACCCGCGTTCGCGAACACCGAGCCGGGGCAGGATTCGAGAGGGATCGCCGCCGGGCCGCCCGTGGCAAGAGCGCAGGACGTCTTGCCCCCGGGCACGGCGACGCAGACCGGAACCGTCCAGTGGCGCGCGGGCCCGCCCCCACCGCGAGCCGTCGCCGCGCCGCCACTCTCCTGGGCGACTCTCGCCGTTCCGCGGCCGCCAGCGCACTCGAGTGTCGCATCGACCAGCGGAACTCCGGGGTGATCGACGAAGCTCTCCATCACCCGATCCACGGGTTTACCAGTGCTCGACGTGAGCGTGCCCCAGAAGTCTTCAGCGGCGGCGTTGCCGTACTTGAACCGGTCGATGTACGCGTTTACGCCGGCCCTGAAGGCGTCCTCCCCGACCCACGATTCGACCATCCGCAGCACGGCTGCGCCTTTTTCGTAAGCGATCGCATCGAACAGCTCGTTGATCTCGGGCGGGGTGGTGGCCTTCGCCCGGATCGGACGTGTGGCCGCGAGCGAATCGACGGCCATCGCCTTCTGGTTCGATTTCACTTCCTCGAGGTCCATGTGCCACTCGGGCTTCCAGGCTTTGAGCGGCTTGCTCGCCATCCACGTGGCGAATCCTTCATTCAGCCAGATGTCGTCCCACCAGCGCATGGTGACCAGATCGCCGAACCACTGGTGCGCCATCTCGTGCGCCAGCACGCTCGCGATATCGCGCCGAACCCTCACCGAGGCATTCTTCGGGTCCGCAATGAGCAGCGTCTCGCGGTAGAAGATGGCCGCCGTGTTCTCCATCGCGCCCGCGGCGAAGTCCGGCACCGCGACGATGTCGAGCTTCTTGAACGGGTACTTCACGCTGTAGTACCGGTCGTAGTACCGCATGACCTCGCTCGCGGCCTCGAGCGCCAGTCCCGTCTGCCCCTTCTTGTCCGGCGTCGAGCACACGCGGATGGGAATGCCATCGGCGCTCCCCGACGAGCAGACGAAGTCGCCGACCGCCAGTGCGACCAGGTACGTGGACATGCGGGGAGTGGGGGCAAACTTCACCGTGTGCTTGCCGGGCCCGGGACCCGCCTCGTCGGCCACCACCGCGCCGTTCGAGATCGCGTGGTCTCCCGTGTCGATGGTCGCCGCCAGGCTGAACGTGGCTTTCAGAGCTGGTTCGTCAAACGAGGGGAACATCCGCCGGGCGTCCGTCGCTTCGAGCTGACTCACTGCGTAGCGGCGGTTTTTCGCCTTGCTCAGATACAGGCCGCGCAGCTGGTCGTTCAGGATGCCGGCGTACTTAATCTGGATCTCCGCGGCGCCGGCAGCAATCGAGGCCGGGACGGCGAACGTCGCCTGCTCGCGCGCCGGATCGAGTGTGACCCGGGCCGTCTGAGTCCTGCCTCCCGCCGTGACGGCGACCGACTCGAACGTGATTTCAGCCGCGTTCAGCGTGATCGTGCGCGAGGGCTGCTCGAGCGTCACGGCGATCCGCTCGGTCCCGGTAAAGCGCGCGGTCCCCAGCTCGGGCGTCAGGGCAATGTCGTAATGGTCCGGGACCACGCCGGCGGGCAGCCGCTGCGCGAGGGCGGACGGAACCGGACCGCCGATGATGATGAAGAACAGCACGCTGAGCAGGGACACAGGATGGCAGCGCATGTGCACTCGCGTGAGAAGAGTTCGCGGGCGGCCTATACTGGCCGCGTGGAGCTGAAAGTGTACCCCAGCGAGAGGCCGTTCGGCGCGCTGGTCCTGGCACACGGCGCGGGCGCCGGCCAGACGAGCTCGTTCATGGTGCGCGTCGCGACAGGGCTCGCTCACCGGGGACTCTCGACGGCCACCTTCGATTTTGCTTACATGGCGGGGGGACGCAAGGTGCCCGATCGCACCCCGGTGCTCGAGAGCACGTGGCGTGAAGCGATCGCCACGGCACGGCAGCAGTTCAAGGGCTTGAGCCTGTTTATCGGCGGCAAGTCGATGGGCGGCCGGATCGCATCCCACATCGCGTCGCAAGGCGGCGCGACTCCGCTGGCGGGATTGATCTTCCTCGGTTATCCCCTGCATCCGCCCGGACGCCCGGACCAGCGCCGTGACGCGCACCTCGCCGGGATCACCGAACCGATGCTGTTCGTGCAGGGCAGCAGGGATGCTTTCGGGACTGCCGGCGAAATCCGTCAGCTGCTTCGGACGCTGCCGCACGCCACGCTCGAGGAAGTCGAAGGGGGCGATCACTCCTTCAAGGTTCCCGGCGGAGTCAACCGGCAGGACCGGGTCCTGTTGTCCATCATGGACGTCGTGGCGCGGTGGGCGTCGGCGAAGGCCGGGCACTGACGATGACGAGCGGCCTCCGCGATGCCTGAGACGACGGACGTTCGGCTCATTCCGACGACCACCCATGGACGTGTGCTCGTGCGAGAGGCGCGCGCCGCGGCGGCGCGCGGAATCATCGTCGGCTTCCATGGCTACATGGAGAACGCGACGATTCAGATGGCCCGGCTCCAGGCTATTCCCGGCGCGGCGCTGTGGACCCTTGTGTCGGTGCAGGCGCTGCACCGCTTCTACCGCGGGCGCAGCCAGGACGTCGTGGCGTGCTGGATGACGCGCGAGGACCGCGACACCGCGATAGCGGACAACATCGAGTACGTGGATGCGGCGCTCGACGCCGTGCCGCACGACGACGTGACGAGAATCGTGTACGCAGGCTTCTCGCAGGGCGTCGCGATGGCGTTCCGGTCGGCGATCCGCGGCAGACACGGCGCGGCCGCCGTCATGGGCATCGGCGGCGACGTGCCGCCGGAGCTGCTCCTCGATCCAGCCGCGCGGTTTCCGATCGTACTGCTCGCACGCGGGGCGCGCGACGAGTGGCTCACCGCCGGACAATTCAGAGCCGACCTGAACGCCCTCAGCGCGCGAGTTCCGGCACCGCGCGTTCGCGCACTCGAATACGACGGCGCACACGAGTGGCACGGACCCGTCGGCGACGCAGCAGGGGACTTTCTCGAATCGATCTAGACCGCGTCGGGCGGCCCTTTCGGCCCCACTTTTCGCTTGTGGCGGACCTCCGCTTCCTCGACCGAGTGCGACTCGGTCAACGTCACGTCGCGCTTCGCCATGCTGACCAGCCTGTGATAGTGCCGGCGGAGCACGTGCAACTCCTCCTCCGACAGCGACTCGACTTCGATCAGCCGGTTGCTCGCGCCGTTGACCGCCGCGACGAGCTCGTTCAGCTTCAGGTGAATCGCCAGCGAGTCCTTGTTCTGCGAGCGTTGAATCAGAAAGACCATCAGGAACGTGATGATGGTGGTGCCGGTGTTGATGACGAGCTGCCAGGTATCCGAATAGCCGAACACCGGCCCGCTGAGCAGCCACACGAGAATGATGCCGAAGGCGAGTCCGAACGCCGTGGTGGTGCCGGTCCACTGAGTGACCCCGGTCGCGAGCCGCTCGAGCGCGCGGCCGATTGGGTGTTGGGTTTTACGAGGCATAGCCCTCCTCGCGTGCACTCTAACACCACGGTCCGGCCAATCGGCACCGCGTCCCTCCTTCCGGGTCCCCGCTTCCGGTTATAGTGATCCGATGCTCCGCTTTCCGTACTTCTCGCCATTGGACCTGACTGCGGCTGAGCCACCTCAGGTGCGCAGCCGCGTGCGTGCAGACATCCCGGATCGGTTCAAGTGGAACCTCGAGGACATCTTCCCCGACTGGACTGCCTGGGACGCCGGGTACAAGACCCTCGAGGCCATGATCGACCGGTACGCGGCGCTCAAGGGCACGCTCGCCGGCGGGGCCGATCGGCTGCTCGACGCGTTCAGGCTCTCCGAGGATATGGGCCAGCTCGCATACAAGGTCTGGTACTACCCCTCGCTGCAGTACGACGAGGACCAGCGCGACAACGGCGTCAATGCAAAGCGCCAGCAGGTGCAGATCCTGTTCGCGCGCTTGGGTCAGGCCGAATCGTGGTTCAACCCCGAGCTGCTCTCGATTCCCCTCGCGAAAGTGCGCGGCTGGATGGAGAGCTCCCCCGCTCTTGCGGTCTATCGCTTCGCGATCGAAAACCTGTACCGGCAGCAGGAGCACGTCCTCGACGAGGGGGGCGAAAAGCTGATGTCGCTCGCCAGCCGTCTCGCGTCCGCTCCGAATGACGCCTACTGGGCGCTCTCCACGGCTGACGCGAAGTTTCCGAAGATCACGCTGTCGACCGGGGAAGAAGTGACGGTGTCGTACGGCCAGTACCGGGCGCTCCTCGCGACGCGCCATCAGCAGGCGGACCGCGAGGCGGCATTCGTGGCGCTGCACGAAACCTACAACGCCACGCTGAACACGTATGCCACGCTGTACAACGGCGTCTGCCAGCGCGACTGGTTCCAGGCGCGGGCCCGCGGCTACGCGAGCACGCTCGACGCGGCCCTGCACGGCGACAACATCCCGCCGTCGGTCGTCGAGAACCTGATCACGACCACGCGGGCCGGCGTGGCGCCGCTGCGCCGCTACCACCGGCTCCGCCGGCAGGCGCTCGGCGTGCCGTCCTATCACGTGTACGACTTCTCCATCCCGCTCGTCACGTTCGACAAGAAGTATCAGTACGACGACGTGCTCGATTGGATCGTGGCTGCGGTCGAACCGCTGGGGCCGGATTTTCAGGCCCGCATGCGTGAAGGGTTCGCGGGGCGGTGGATCGACGTGTACGAAAACGAAGGCAAGCGGTCGGGCGCCTATTCAGCCCCCGTGTATGGGACACACCCGTACATGCTGCTCAATTACAACGACACGCTGGACGACGTCTTCACCCTCGCGCACGAGATGGGGCACTCGATGCACACCATCCTGTCGCACGAAGCGCAGCCCTTCGTCTATTCGAGCTATACGATATTCGTCGCCGAGGTGCCGTCGACCCTCACCGAAGCGCTGCTGCTCGAATACATGCTCGCGCACTCCACCGATCCGGCCGAGCGGATCGTCCTGCTGCAGCACGCCATCGACAACATCACGGGTACGTTCTTCACGCAGGTGATGTTCGCCGACTACGAGTTGCGCGCGCATCGCCTCGCCGAGCAGGATCAGCCGATTACGTCGGAGATCCTGACCGAGATGTACAGCAGCCTGCTGAAGGACTACTACGGCGACGCGCTCGACATGAATCCGTTCACCGGAATCACCTGGGCGCGGATTCCGCACTTCTTCAACTCGCCGTATTACGTGTACCAGTACGCCACGTGCTTCGCATCCGCGGCGCGGCTGTCTCGCGAAATCATGCACGGGAAGCGTGCGGACGACGCCCGCGAGCGCTACATGGCGCTGCTGCGCGCCGGCGGCAACGACTATCCGATGGAGCAGTTGAAAAAGGCGGGCGTGGACCTGGCGCAGCCGGACACCGTGATGGCGGTCATCGAGCAGCTGGACGACCTCGTGAGCCGTCTCGAGCGCGAGCTCGCCGCGCTCCAGCGATCGTGACGCGTACCTATGGCGTGTCCGCGGCGCTCTCCGCGCGGGCAGCGTCGCGGCGATAGCCGAAGGTCAGCGCGGCCGCGCCGAGCAGCGCGATGGCTGCGGACCCATACGCCGTCCCTTCGCCGAACCGCTGAAGCGAACCATTTCCCCAGACCGGGCCAATCGTACGCCCCAGGCTTTCGAGCGCGCCCGCGGCACCCTGGACGCGTCCTTGTTCGTCGCGCGCCGCCGACTTGCTGATGAGCGCGCTCAGGGTCGCGTTGCACAGCCCGATCCCGATCGCGCCGGGCACGAGCATTCCCTCGAACACCCCGAGTGAGTGCGTCAGCGCGCTGCCCCCCCAGCCGGCGGCTGCGAACAGCAGCCCGATCGTAAGCGTTCGCCGCTCCCCGAGCGCCCGCACAATGGGCCCGACGAGCACCCCCTGCACGACGACGCCGAGAAATCCAAAAGCGCTCAGGAGATATCCGATGTGTGCCGCGTCGAAGCCGAACCGCCGCGCGCCGAACAGCGCGAACGTCGTCTGATACACGGCAAACGCCGACCAGTAAGCGAAATCAATCGTGAACAGCACGCGGATCTGCGGGCGGTTCCAGAGATCCCGCAGCGCATGCCAGGGGGATCGGCCGCCCGCCTGGTTCCGATGGATGGTTTCCGGCAGCCACAACCACGCGAGCGCCATCGCGAGGACGGTAATGGCCGCCGCGGCCCAGATGGGGGCGACGTAGCTGATGCGCGAAAAGGCGGCGCCGAGCGCGGGGCCGACGATGAACCCGAGGCCGAAGGCGGCGCCGAGCAGGCCGAACGATTTCGCACGGTTTTCCTCCGTCGAAATGTCGGCGATGTAGGCGCGCGCCGTGGTGATGTTGCCTCCCGAGAGGCCGTCCACGATGCGCGCGGCGAAGAGCATCGCAAGGCTGTGCGCGAGCGCCAGCATGACGAAACTCACGACGGTCCCGAGCAGGCTGAAAATCAGCACCGGGCGTCGGCCCCACCGGTCCGAGAGGTCGCCCAGCACGGGCGCGGCCAGCAGCTGGCTGAGCGAGAACGAGGCGAACAGCAGGCCGATGACGAGTGGCGAAGCGCCGAACGTCTGCGCGTAGAACGGCAGCAGGGGAATGATGATCCCGAAGCCGACGAGGTTCACGAAGGTCGTGAGGAAGATGATGAAGAGAGGGGTCACGTGGCGCGAGCTACCGGCGGCGTGTCCACGTGCCCGGCGCGGCCCTCACGGCCGCACCTGCACGCTCTTGATTATCACGGGCTGCACGGGCACATCGTCCATGCTGTCGGTCGAGTGGGTCGGTACGGCAGCGATGCGGTCGACCACGTCCATTCCGGCCAGGACCCGCCCGAACACGGCGTAGCCGAACTCGTCGGGCGAATAGCCGGTGTGATCGAGCCTGTGGTTATCCGCCACGTTGATGTAGAACTGGGCCGTCGCGCTTCGAAGGGCCGCCATACGAGCCATCGCGACCGTGCCCCGCGTGTTGCGCAGGCCGTTTGTCGCTTCGTTCTGGATGGGCGGGCGCGTCGGCTTCTCGCTGAACGACGGCGTGAATCCGCCACCCTGGATCATGAATCCGGGTTTCACGCGGTGAAAGATCGTGTCGGTGTAAAAGCCGTCCCGGGCATATTGCACGAAATTCTCGACCGAGACCGGCGCTTTGTCGTTGAACAGCTCGATGGTGATGTCGCCCAGGGACGTCGCAATCGTGGCGACCTGATTGCCCGGGGCCGGCTCCAGCGGGGGAGCCTGCAGGGGAGGCGCCTGGACCGCCTTGGTCGACCCCGCGGGCCCTCCGGACTGGCTGCCGGGGAGCTGTGCGCCCGGAACGCGGCTCGGCGATGCGCGTAATCGGTTTACGGAACCCGAGAGTCCCGGGATCCAGCCAGACACGATGCAGGCAACGACCAGGACCGACGACAGACCAGGGGAGGGACGCATACGACTCCATGGCGCGGGGATTCAACTCGATGGATCCCGAATGTTAGGCTGCTGCCCTGTCGCACGTCAATCCGGGCCTGAATTCACCGTGGACCACGGCACGCAAATCGCATTGTGGTCCTCCGCCGATGTCTTTCCTCGATCGATTCAAGTCCCAGCCTCGCTGGAAGCACACGGACGCGGCCGTCCGCGCCGCGGCCGTTGCGGAGATGCCGGACGACACCGAACACCAGGCGGTGATCACGGATCTGGCGAGCTCGGACGAGGACGTGCGAGTCCGGCGGGCCGCGCTGCTGCGGCTGACCGACGTTGCCGTGCTCGCGAGCCGGGCCCGCGCGGAATCGGACCCCGACCTCCGGCGCACCCTGGCGGACCGGCTGGTCGGCGTCGCAATCGCCCAGTCAGAGACGGATGCGGCCGCTGCGCTCGCGCTGAGCGGGCTGGACGACCCGCGACAGTTCGCCACCGTGGCGAAGAGCTCGCCGCACGACACGATTCGCGCGGCCGCGCTCGGCAGGGTGCACGATCCCAAGGCGCTCAGCAGCATTGCCCGACACGCGCTGGACGGCCAGACCGCGCTCGACGCAGTGGCGCGGCTCAGCGACGGGCCGGAGCTCCTCAATGTCGCGCTCAAGACGGATCACAAGGAAGCGGGAATTGCCGCGCTCGAGAAATCCCTGAGCGACGCGGCGATGGACGACGCGTCCAGACGCGAGACGCTTGAAACGGCGGCCGCGAAGGCCAGGAACAAGTCGGTCACGAAACGGGCGCGCGCGCTGCTCGGCGCGATCCAAGATGCGGAGGCGGCACGACGCATGGCTCTCGAACAGTGGCAGCACCGGGTGGCGTCGGTCGTGGCGCGGGTCGAGGCGATAGCCGCGAACCCGTCGATCGCACATGCAGGCCGCGAGCTTGCCGAAGCCGAAGCGGATTGGCGGGAAGTCGCCGCAAGCGGCACCTTCGAGCTCGACCCTGACACCGCGGGTCGGTTCGGCGCCCTC
>JBBWZJ010000217.1:0-3805 GCA_039648985.1 Acidobacteriota bacterium
GTTCCGGGAACCCCGACCCCGGAACCCGGAACCCGGAACCCGGAACCCGGAACCCGGAACCCGGAACCCGGAACCCGGAACTCGGAACCGGAACCCGGAACCCGGAACCCGGAACCCCGAACCTGAACCCGGAACCTCGAACCCGGAACCCCGAACCAGCGCCTCATGCAACAACGGCGCTGAACCTGAGCGCCGCGATGTCCTCAGGCGAGAGGCCGCAGTCGATCCGCAGGATGTGATCCGTGTGCTGGCCGAGGCTGGGCGGGGCGGTTCGGACGTGCCCGGGCGTGTCGGAGAGCTTGACCGGCACCCCGAGCAGGCGGATTGCGCCGGCGGTCCCGTGTTCGACGGTTTCGATCATCCGGCGGGCGTCCAGTTGCGGGTCCGCGAGTGTCTCGGCGATGTCGCGGACGGCGCCGCAGGGGATCGCGGCCACCTTCAATTCGCGGAGCCACCACGCTCGGGTTCGTGACACGAGCGCGCCCGCGAGCAGGGGGCGGAGGGCAGAGTAGTGTTCGACACGGGCGTGATTGGTCGCGAACCGTTCATCACCCGCGAGATCGTCTGCCTCGACGACACGGCAGAAACGCCGCCACTGCTCGTCGTTCCCGACGGCAATCACGAGCTCGCCATCCAACGCGGCGAACGTGTCGTACGGAGCGATTGACGGGTGGCGGTTGCCCAGCCGCACGGGCGCTTCACCCGTCGCAAAGTAATTCGCGGCCTGGTAGGTCAGGAGCGCCACTGTGGTGTCCAGCATGCCGACGTCCACCCGTTGGCCGCGTCCCGACCGGGCACGAGCGAGCAGCGCCATCGTGATCCCGTGGACCGCATACATCGCGGCGGTGATGTCGGCGATCGCGACGCCGAGTCGGTACGGCGGGCCATTCTCCGGGCCGGTGATGCTCATGAGCCCTCCCTCGGCCTGCATCACCGCGTCGTACCCCGGTTCGTCCCGCCGTGGTCCTGACTGCCCGAACCCCGAGATCGAGCAGTAGACAATCTTCGGGAACGCCGCCGATACCGCCTCATAGCCGAATCCCAGCCCCTCCATCGTGCCCGGACTGAAGTTCTCGACGACGATGTCGGCCTTCGTGAGCAGCGCCGTGACGATCTCTCGCGCCGCCGGCGCCTTCAGGTCGATCGCGAGGCTTTCCTTGTTCCTGTTGAGGCTTAGAAAGTAAGCGCTCTCGCGCCCCACGAACGGAGGGCCCCACGCGCGCGTATCGTCTCCCGCGCCGGGCCGTTCGATTTTGACCACCCGGGCCCCCATGTCGGCGAGCACCATCGTGCAGTACGGGCCGGCCAGCACGCGGGTGAAGTCAACGACGATGATTCCGTGGAGTGGGGGTAAGGACATCAGGACGAAAGCTATCAGCGGTCAGCGGCCAGCGGTGAAGTGAGATGGGAGTCTGTCAGCACGGCAAGCCCGCTACGAATGCTTGGTGGCTCACTGGCTGAAGTCTGAAAGCTGAAGTCTGACAGCTGATAGCTCACTCGATCTCGTCCAGCACTTCTCCGACGAGCGCGAGCGCCGCAGACAGGTGGGCGGGATCCGTGCCGAACCCGATGCGAAGGTAACCGTCCATCTCGAAATGGTCGCCCGGCACGATCAGCACGCTTTTCTCATCGCGCACGCGGTTTGCCAGCGCCGTCGAACTCACATCGTACTGATAGCGGACGAATACGATCGCGCCGGCTTCGGGCGTCGTGTGCGTGAGCCGGGCTGCGCGCTTCTCGATCCACCGGCGCACGACAGGGTAGTTCGCGCCAACGATGCCGCGCGTGCGGGCCAGGAGCAGCGCGCGACGTGCCGGGGCCAGCGCAACGCGCGCGAGGCGATCATTGACCGCGCCCGGCGCAATCGACGTGTAGTCGTGAACACCCCAGAACTGCTCGAGCACGTCCGGCGGACCGACGACCCAGCCTATGCGCAGGCCGGGCAACCCGTACGCTTTCGAGAGTCCGCTCGTCACGATCGCCCGATCGTACCGGCCCCACAGCGACGGCGTCTCAACCCCGTCGAGCTCTGCGCCGCGGTAGATCTCGTCCGACAGGATCCATGAGCCCACGCGCTCCGCGATGCGGCTGATCTCGTCGAGCTCGCGTGCGGTGAACCGGGCCCCCGTCGGGTTGTTCGGATTACAGATCGCGATCAGCTTCGTCTTCGGTGACACCAGCCGGTCGAGCATCGCAAGGTCCGGATACCACCGGGCGCCCGCATCGCCGCCGGCGAGTGGCCAGGGCTGGACCACGGCCCCGAGCCCCTTCGCGAGACCGGGGATCTGCATGTAGTTCGGCAGCATCACCACGACCTCGTCGCCCGGGTCGACAAGGTGCGACAGCACGATCAGGTTCGCCTCGGAGCCTCCGTTCGTCACTTCGATGCTGGCCGGAGATGCACCTCGATAGAGGGCGGCGATCGCGGTCCGCAGCTCCGGCGTGCCGTTCGTCTGCGGATAGCCGAGCTCCTGCGCGAGAACAGCGGCGCGATCCGCAGCGGTGTCCGCCAGCTCCTCGACGCGAAGCGGGTGCACGCCGCTCTCGGACAGATTCCAGGCGACCCGGTTCTCCCAGAGCGACTGCATCCGTTCGAGGGCGAACGGCTCGAGCTTCATGGCGCAGAAGTGTACCTGAAAAGAACTTGGGCTATCCTGTGTCGTCCCGACTTGCCGATGGGTGTTGAAGTGCTCCCGGAGCTCGCGTTCATTCCCTCGGGAGAGTTCCTGATGGGATCCGACGACGGCCCTGACGACGAGCGGCCGGCGCACCGCATCCATCTCGACGCCTTCAACATCGCCGTACACGCCGTGACGCACGCCGACTACGGCCGCTTCGTCCAGGAAACAGCGCATCGGTCCCCGGCGATCTATGAACTGCCGCTGGTCGTCACCGCGGGTGGTCCGGAGCGGGAGGCGGCGTTCCGTGTGGCCGGTCAGCCGTATGTCTGGATTGATTCCGAGGCGCCCGGTGATCTGCTCGACCACCCCGTCACGCTCGTCCGGTGGGAGGATGCGGCGGCGTACTGCGCGTGGCTCTCGGGTGTGTCAGGCCGCGTCGTCCGCCTGCCGTCCGAAGCGGAGTGGGAGAAAGCCGCTCGTGGCGGAGTCGAGAACCGGCGGTACCCGTGGGGTGACAGGCTGGGGACCGACATGGCCAACTACCTGGCTGATCCCGCGATGAAGACCTCGCGCGGCACCACCCCGTGCCGCACGTATCCGCCGAACGACTACGGACTTTTCGACATGGTCGGCAACGTCTGGGAATGGGTGCACGACTGGTACGATCCCAATTACTACCAGTCGTCACCCTCGAGCTGCCCCACCGGCCCGCCGGACGGCACGCTCCGGGTGCTCCGGGGC
Source organism: Acidobacteriota bacterium (assembly GCA_039648985.1). Classification (GTDB taxonomy): domain Bacteria; phylum Acidobacteriota; class Vicinamibacteria; order Vicinamibacterales; family 2-12-FULL-66-21; genus JALZOC01. Next base: position 3,363 of record JBBWZJ010000217.1, read on the forward strand.
GGCAGCTGGCTGGCGAGCGACGATCGAATGCTGACGTGCGCGTACCGGCACAAGGTTCCGCCCGACACGTATTCGTACGGCATCGGCTTCCGGTTCGTCTGTGAGGCTTAAACAAGCGTGCCAGGGGTGCCAGGGGTGCGAGGGTGCCAGGAGTGCCAGGGTGCCAGGAGTGCCAGGAGTGGCGCGTGTCAGATGAAATGCTGGAGTTCGAGAGCTGCTAGCTGGAAGGTGGTAGCTGGAAGCGGGAAGCTGGGGGCGGGAAGCTGGTAGCTGGAGGCTGGAAGCTGGAAGCGGGAAGCTAGTAGCGGGAAGCTGATAGCTGGGTACAGACCGGGGACATCCTTTACGAATCAGACCGGCGACATGGTTGACAGATCCGCGACACTGCCGCACGGAGGTGCGATGTGCCGTGGGAAGCGAGGTCGTCCATGGACGAGCGGGTT
>JBBWZJ010000218.1:0-7627 GCA_039648985.1 Acidobacteriota bacterium
AAACCAGAGCAGCCACAGGCCAATCAGTACCGACAGGTAAAAGAAGTAGTAGCCGCAGGTCAGCGCCTGCAGCAGCCACGCGCCGGCAAAGAGCACGAGCCAGCGGCCCCGGCCGTCATCGAAGTACCGGTGCAGGCCTGCCAGCGCGAGCGGCATCCAGTACGCCGAAAGCACCTGCACGTGAGCGAGCTGCGACATCCGGTAGGGCGCGAATCCGAACGCCAACCCCGCGACCAGCGCGGCATCGTGCCGGCGCGCAATGGAGAACGTCAGGGCGTACGCCGAGAGCGCAGAGAACAGGAACGACGCGAGGAACGCCACGTTGTAGGCGAGCAGCGGGTTGCCGGTGAGAAGAATGACGGGTGTGGTCAGCACCGACAGGCCGAGCAGATGTTCGGAGAACGCGGTCGCGCCCTGCGCCGGGAAGAACTGCGCCGCGTTCCACCAGGCGCTCGTGAGAGGCAGGACGCGCGCATTCCACGACATGATCCAGACGTTCAGCAGCGGGTCGCCCGGATCGTGGGGCACGAGCGAACCCGGATGGAGCGCGAGCGGCCAGGTGAGAACGATCGTCAGGGCAAAGTAGAGCGCGGTGGCTGCGAGCACAGCCGGACTGAGCATCCATCGCATGTGGGATGGAGGCAGTATAGGCCGGCGACCCGGAGCTTCCTTTACCGGGACTCCTGTTTTTTCAATTCCTCCAGAAAGGCGCGCTCCGACCGCGCAACAACTTCCTTGAATCCGGCGGGATCGACGAATGGGTTCGGCAGCGCGCCGGCGCGGGCTCTCGCCATCTTCGCCGGTCCGTCGTACGCCGACGCGTGCGCCGCCAGAAATACATCGCACGGCAGGCTCTTCAACACCGCAAAGGCGTGCCGGTAATCGTCGGCGATGCGCGGGTACCGCTCGTTGGCGACGAGCCTGGTGCCGGGATTGACCGTCGTACTCCCCGCGAACACCACGTTTCGCACCATCCCCGCTTCGTCCCGCGCCGTTGTCGTCCACGTCGTATCGCCGGGCGTATGCCCCGGCGTCAGGTGCGGCATCAGCTCGACTCCTCCGAGCCGCACCGGCTCTCCTTCCCTGACGATGCCGTCCACCTTCGTGGGTGGGAAATAGTACTGGGGACCGAACAGGTAGTCCCCCTTGCCGCCCCCCTCGACGAGCGGCGCATCACCGGCGCTTACGAGGACCCGGGCTCCGGTGATCGTCTTGATCCGCGCGAGGGCGCCAACATGATCGAAATGCGCCTGCGTGGTCAAGATGATGCGGAGGTCTCCCGGTTTGAACCCGAGTGCCGCGATCCCGGCCGTGATCGCGTCGGCATTCTGCTCGAGACCCGTGTCGATCAGGATGTGCCCGGCGGGCGTCGTCACCAGGTACGACGCGAGGTCGACGGTGCCGACGTAGTAAATGTTGTCGATGATGCGCACGGGCGCGGTCGGCGTTGTCCATGACTCGGCGATGGCCACCGTCTGGGCGCCGGCGCGATCCGGCACCGACAGCAGGCACACCAGCAGCAGTGCGGGTATTCTGTGCATAGTGGAGATAGTCTTACCAGTGCGACAGGTTTGCAAACCCCGACGGCGTGGTGGCTTCCGCACAGGTCGATAGCTGTAGCTATGGCTGAAAGCTGAGAGCTGAGAGCTGAAAGCTGGAAGCCGGAAGCTGGAAGCGGGAAGCGGGAAGCGGGAAGCGAGAAGCTGAGAGCTGATAGCTGATAGCTGATAGCTGATAGCTGATCTGAGGTAGCGATATGACTGACGTTCCCAAGAGCGCGCTCGACATCGTGATGGAGCGTCTGCGCCGCAAGGACGCGGAATCGGGCACGGAACAGCAGACACTCACGGACGCACAGCGCGCCGCCATTGCCGAAGTGCGGAGTGTGTACGAAGCCCAGGTGGCGGAACGGCGCATCATGCACCAGTCTGCGGTCGCCGGTCTCTTCGAACCCGACCAGCTCGCCGAGCGTGACGCGGAGATGCGGCGCGACCTCGAGCGGTTCGAGCGGGAACGCGAGGAGAAGGTGAAGCGGATCCGCGAGTCCGGCGCAAAAGCCTGAGCGCGCGTCAGATGCGCCCCGGCGCACTGAGACAGCGGGCCACGCCTGTGCCGGAGCGCGTGGTAGTCTCCACGCCATGAGCACTGTCCGCGATGCCGCCCCCCTTGTCGCGGCGCCGCCGCATGCCATTCGCAGGCGCGCCGTCGTGAGCTGGATCCTCTACGACCTCGCCAACACGATCTTTTCAATGGGTGTCGTGTCGCTGTACTTCCCCATTCTCGTCCGCGACCACGCGGGAGCCGGCAACGCCGATTACGAGTGGGGCTTGATCAACGCGATTTCGATGGGCCTCATCTTCGTCGCATCCCCCCTGCTCGGCGCCATGACGGACCGTGCCGCTCGACGCATGCCCTTCCTCGTCGTCAGCACGCTCCTTTGCGTGGGCTTCACGGCCCTCCTCGCGCGGGGCCCCTTCTTCGTGAGCGCCATCTGCTTCATCATCGCGAACGTCGGGTACCAGGCGGGGCTCCAGTTCTACGACGCCATGCTGCCGGAAGTGAGCCACGAGGGGAATCGGGGCAAGATCAGCGGCATCGGCGTGGGCGTGGGGTACCTGGGCTCGTACATCGCGGTCGGGCTGGGGCTGAAGAGGGTATTCGGAACCGACGACAAGGCGTTTCTGTTCTCGATGATTGCGGTGTTCTTCCTGCTCTTCGCGCTTCCGTGCTTCGTGTTCGTGAAGGAGCGCGGCAACCCTCATCCCCGCGAGGTGTTCAGCCTTCGGATGCTGCGGGAATCGACGCGCGACACGCTTCGCACCATCCGCTCGGGCAGCGAGTATCCGGGGCTGATCCGCTTCCTGGCGGGCCGCGTGTTCTACACCGACGCCATCAATACGGTGATCAGCATCATGGCCCTGTACACGATCAGCGTCGCCGAGCACACCGGTCTGACCTATGCCGAGGGCGTGCGGGCGGCACAGATGATCATGATGACCGCCATCACGTTCGCTGTCGTCGGAGGCTTCGCGTGGGGCTGGCTGGTAGACCGGCTGGGGCCCAAGCGCACACTGGACGCGGTGCTCTTCATGTGGATGGGCGTGTTCCTCCTTGCGGCGGCCGTCGGAATTCTCACGCTGCCCATCCTGACGCTCTACGTCGTCGCGTGTTCCGCCGGAATCGCGCTCGGGGGCGTCTGGGCGGCCGACCGCCCGTACATGTTGCGGCTCACACCGCCATCCCGGATTGGCGAGTTCTACGGCCTGTACGGAATGGTGGGGCGATTCTCCGCCATCACCGGTCCACTCATCTGGGCCGGCGTCACGTGGCTGACCATCAAGCGGTTCCACCTCCCGCCGCACGTCGGAGAAGGGCTCGGCGTTCTGGTGCTGATGTTTCTCATCGGCGCGGGCTACATGATTCTTCGGCCGGTGAGCGACGCCGCACGCGACTGGACTACTCCAGGAGCTCGGCCGACAGCCACCCCCGCACCGAGTTGATCAACCAGATGTTGTCCGCGCGTCGCAGCTCCGCTACGGTGACGCGGCGCTCGATGACAGTCCCGTCCGCCAGCAACTGCGCGCGGAACGTGCCCGGCAGCAGCCCGCATTCGATCGGCGGCGTCACCTTGATCCCGTCGAGCTCGACGACGATGTTCGCCTCGGTCCCCTCGGTGACCTCGCCGTCCTGATTCCAGAGCACCACGCCGTCGCGATCCGGTCTGGACGCGCGGGCGCGGTCGTACACGTCCCGCCGGGTCGTCTTGTGGTACAGAAAGACGTCCTTCCTTTCGACGGGTTCGGTCGCCAGCGCTATCTGCAGGCGGCGGCCGGATGATTCGTTGAGATGCATCCCGACGCACACGATTGCGCCGTCCTGGCTCACCAGCACCCGCAGCTTTGCGGCGGCCGCGAGATCTCCCACGGCGTTGTCGAGCAGGGCCTGTACCGACGGGATGTCGCACTCGAAGCCGAAGCACGCGGCCGAGTCCGCCAACCGCTCGAGGTGTCGGGACAGCAGCGCAAATCCGCCTGAGGGCGTCCATCCGATCGTTTCGAGGAGCTGGAACGAGGCGCGGCGTCCCGTCGCGTAAGAGAACCGGGGCCGATCGAGCAGGATCGAGGCTTTCACCCTGCATTCCTCGAATTCGTCGTCATCGACCGAGTCCCAGACGATGCCGCTGCCGACCCCGAACTCGGCGGACTCGCGTTGCCGATCGATCGCGACCGTCCGGATCGCCACGCTGAACTGCCGCTCGCCATGGGGCGAGAGATATCCGATTGCGCCGGTGTAGATGCCCCGCGGGCCCGCTTCGAGATCCCGGATGATCGACATCGACCGGTGCTTCGGCGCGCCGGTAACGGACCCTGACGGGAACAGGGCTTCGAAGAGAGGCGCGAGCCGGACGCTGCCGCGAGCCCGGACTGTCGATGCCATCTGCCACTGCAGCGGATAGCGCTCGACCTCGAAGAGCGATGCGGCTTCAACCGACCCGGTGCGCGCGATCCGCCCGAGATCGTTGCGTGTCATGTCCACGACGATCACGTTCTCGGCCCGGTTCTTGGGCGAGGATCGCAGCTCGTCGCGCTGCGCGCGGTCGGCGGCGGCCCAGAGCCCGCGCGGTGCGGTCCCTTTCATGGGACGGCATTCGATCCGATCGCCGTGCGCGCGCACAAGGAGCTCTGGGGAGGCGGAACAGATGGCGTACTGCCCGTCCTCGACGTACGCGCCGCACGGACCATCCTGGGCGGCATCGAGATCCCGCAGCAGTGCGAGTGGATCGCCCAAGAAGGCGGCTGCGAGGCGGAACGTGAAGTTGATCTGGTAGGTCTCGCCCGCTTCGATAAGCGCCTTGATCCGGCGGATCGCGTCGCTGTAGGTCCCCTTGTCGATCGTGGGTGTCCAGTCTCCGGTCCGGTACGCACCGGGCGGCGGCAATTTTGTTTCCGACTCGACCGACCGCGGACTGAAGAGGCCGAAACACACAACCGGCGGGCCGTCAGCCTCTGGCGAGTGCACAGGCAGATCGAACGCGGCGGCGGCCTCGTAGGTCACGAATCCGGCGGCATAGCAGCCATCCGCGCCGACAGCGCGTTCGACTTCCTGGAGGACCGCGACGACTTCGTCAGGCGTGCGGGCTCTGAGGACGCGGGTGGGATCCCGGAAGGTCAGCCACTCCCGGGCGGCGCCAGTGCGCAGCCGGACCTCGAACCGCGCACTCATCGCCCGTGCGGCCTCGTTCTCAGCGGGTGGGAGTCGGCGCGGGAACTTCCTTGTAACCGGCGGGGATCTCGAAGGCGCCGGCCGGCGCAGGCGCCTCGCCGATTTCCGTCACCGCCGACCGGATCTCCACGCCGCCCAGGCGCAGAGTCTGGCGGAGCACGATGCCTCCCGGCGTGAGCTTATCGAGACCCATGGCGGCCAGCATCCCGGTGGCCTGCGTCTTCGCGGCCATCGCGGCATATTCCTGGAACTGGTCCGTCGTGGCGCAGGTTTCGCCTGACATCTCGATGGACGAGGGAAAATCCGCCCCAAGGCTGGCGCGGGCCGCAGGAGGAATCGGCAGGTCCATCTTCATCGTGAACGTGGACCGCTCGCACGTCGCCCCTGCCACCGTCTCGGTCTCACCGGTGCGGCTCGACGTCACCTGCGGGGTCAGGCCGGCAGCCTGCATCGCGGCGGCCGCCCCCTGGAGGCCGGTCTTCCAGTACGCCTGGTCCTTCGGATTGAGCAGCACCGTCGTTCCATCCGGCTGTACGAGGATCACGGTGCCGGCGGCCTGCCCCATCGCGGCGTTGACGAACTCGACGCGCGTGCCCTTCGCCCCGATGTAGTAAGTCATCGTGGCGCTGCCATCCGGAAGCAACTGGCGCGTCAGGGCGTCGCCCATCATCGCCAGCATCGGATTGGGAGCCGGCGAAGCCGGCGCCTCGACCTTCTGCACCTCGGTCCGCAGCGTGTATTTCAATTCGGCGCTCGCGCGGCTCGACACGAGCGACACAAGGCACAGCCCGACGAACACCTTCCTCATCATCCGTCCCCCCGAGAATACCGGGTTCAGTGTACTACCGCTCTCGCCTGACCCCGCGCCGCCGGCGCATCCACACGTCGGCCCGACTGCCGTATCACGACAGTACGCGCAGAGGCGAAAGCCGTCTTTGCCAGAGCACAGATCACCGCTGCACTTCGGCAACACTCGAGGGAGCGACGCCCCTGTCAGCTGCGGGCCTTGTTGACGACGAACATCACGAGCGCTACCACAATGACGGCCATGATGATGCCGACCCACAATCCGGCCTTGAAGATGCCGCCGACCACGTGGCACCCGGACGCCGATGCGCACGCCAGCAGGAACAGGACCAGGAACAGGCGCGACGATAAGGAACGTGTCAGAACCATAAGGACCTCCTCTGCGGACGGAACATGCCGGCAGGGCTCCTGCAGCCCGCGTGCCGTGACGACTGGGGATTCAGCCTTCCACCGCCTGGCATCGATCCGACTCAGCCGTCCGCGTGGCCTCACCGCCGCGAGCATGAGCGTCAGCGCCGCCAGCGTCGGCGTCAGCGCCGCGAGCCCCCCTTGTCCACGCCCCAGAGGCCGGCCCCGCGGGACGCGACGTACAGGAACACGAAGCAATACAACACCGCGAGCTCTCCGCCATTGCGAATCGGCCAGGGCCCCTGCGGCCAGTGCACGGTGAAATACGCGTAGGCCATTTCGCCGCTCGCCACCAGGGCCGCAAACCCTGTCAGGAACCCGGCGGCGATCATCAGGCCGCCGACGAACTCGATCACGCCGGCGAGCCCGAACTGCGTGGCGATCGCGACGCGGTGTCCCCCGAGAAGACCGAACAGCTTCTGCGCGCCGTGACACGCAAAGAGCAAGCCCGTTACGATGCGCATCAGGGCATAGCACTGCGGCGCGAATCGTCCAAGCACTCGTTCCATCGAACACCTCCCGCACCAGTGTAGCGGGAGGATCGGCTTTACGTCCGGCGCCGCAAACGCGTCAGCAGATCCGCGAAATCCGCGGGCGGCGGGGCTTCCAGCTGGAGGATCCGGCCGTCAGTTGGATGGAGGAATCCAAGTCGCCAGGCGTGCAACGCCTGACGTCCGAACGGGATCGGCCGCAAGGCCGCCGGACCAAACACGTATCGCTCTTCGCCGACGAGTGTGTGTCCGCGCAGCCGCGCCTGGATTCTGATCTGATTGCGACGGCCCGTCCGCAGCCGCACTTCGACGAGCGACGCGTCGTCAAACGCTTCGACGGTGCGGTAGGTGCAGATGGCTTCAGTGGCGCGTGGATCGCGAGGGTGCGTCTCCTTCTGAATCAGTGCCTTCTCGTCCCACACGAGGAAGTCACGCCACGTGCCTTCCGGCGGGTCCGGCACGCCGTAAACGACAGCGCGGTACACGCGTTCCGGTTCGCGCCGCTTGAACTGATCCTTGATCGCCCTCTGCGCGCGTTCGTCCTTGGCGAAGACGACGAGGCCGGAGGTGTCCTGGTCAATCCTGTGGACGGCGAACGCACGCCGCCGGCCGTGGGAGCGGAAGCGATCGTCGATCTGGTCCTGGACGGACGGCAACCCGCTCTTCCGCTCGAGCGGCACGGTCAGGATGCCCGCCGG
>JBBWZJ010000223.1:0-11560 GCA_039648985.1 Acidobacteriota bacterium
GAACGGTCTCGTGTACCCCGTCCCGCATGCGTCGGGGCACGGGCTCGGCGTGCACCTCACGAAAACGACGGGCGGATCCGTCTTGCTCGGCCCGACGACGCATTACCAGGAGGATCCGGACGACTACGAGCGCGGACGATTGCCGCTGGAGGATTTCGTGGAGCCCGCGCAGCGGCTGCTCCCGGCGTTGACACTTGCCGACATCACGTACGGCGGAAGCGGCATTCGCCCGAAGCTGCAGGCGCCCCACGAAACGTTTGCGGACTTCATGATTCGCCGCGATACGCGGCAGCCGGCCCTCATCCAGGCAGCGGGGATCGAGTCGCCGGGGCTGACCGCCTGCCTGGCGATCGCCGCTCGAGTTGCGGCCCTCGTGCAGGAAACGCTGCACTAGCCGACCGGAGACGCGCTACCGGATCCGCTCCTTCACCGCCGCGCGCGTCTCGCGTTCGGCCTCGCGCTTCTTGACCGTCTCGCGCTTATCGTGCGCCTGCTTGCCCTTGGCAAGGCCGATCGCGATCTTGACGTGGCCGTTCTTGAAATACATCCGCGTCGGCACGAGCGTCATGCCTTTTTCGACCGTCCGGCCGATCAGCTTCCGGATTTCCTGCTTGTGCAGCAGCAGCTTGCGCCGGCGGGTCGGCTCGTGATCGGCGTAACCCCGATGGCTGTACGGGTTGATGTGGACGTTCAGGATCCAGACCTGGCCGTCCTCGACCGTCGCGTAGCTGTCGCGGAGGTTGACGTTGCCCTCGCGGATCGCCTTGACCTCCGTGCCGAGGAGCGCCACGCCCGCTTCGAACGTCTCGACGATGTGGTAGTCGTGGAACGCCTTCCGGTTCTCCGCAATGCTCTTCTGCGCCTGCTCGCGTTCGCTTTTCACATCGTCACCGTATCGGCCATCGAAACCCTCTCAACGCGGGCTGTGCGCCAGCCGCGCGGCCAGCCGGATTGCCTCGATCAGGCTCGACGGATCCGCCACTCCCCGGCCGGCGATGTCGAATGCCGTGCCGTGATCCACAGAGGTCCGGATGATTGGCAGCCCGAGCGTGACGTTGACGGCCTTGCCGAACGCGACAAGCTTCACCGGAATCAACCCCTGGTCGTGGTAGCAGGCGACAACGGCGTCGAACTCGCCGCGCATGGCACGGACGAACACCGTATCAGCCGGAAAGGGACCTGCGATCGAGACGCCACGCGCGCGACACGCCTCGACGGCCGGGGCCAGCACCTCGTCGTCTTCGCACCCCATCAGTCCGTGCTCGCCGGCGTGCGGATTGAGGCCGGCAAGCGCGAGCCGCGGCGCAGCAAACCCGAACCGCGGCAGCTCGCGCGCGGCAAGCGCGATGATGGCTTCCAGCGTCGTGCGCGTCAGCGCGGCCGGCACTTCCGACAATGGGATATGCACCGTGGCCAGGATCACCCGCAGGGACTCGGCGTAGAACATCATGGCGACCTGACCGGCGCCCGTGAGATGCGCGAGCAGGTCCGTGTGCCCGCGCCACGGCAGACCGGCGGCCGCAAACGCCTCCTTGTTGATCGGCGCCGTGACGACGGCATCGATGTCGCCGCCCTGCGCGTCAGCAACGGCGCGCACCACGGCATCGTAACCCGCGCGACCGGCCTCCGCTGAAATGTGTCCCCGGGCGAATCCCTTCAGCTCGTGTGCCGCATGCGGCCCGTACAGCACGATCTCGCAGACACCCGCAAGGCTCGAATCGGCTGCGGCCTTGACGGCAATTTCAGGACCGATCCCTGCCGGATCGCCAACCGTCACGCCGATTCGCGGCCGCGCTCTCATCCACAGGTTCCGCAGTTGCCCGACGTGCACGAGCCGCAGCCCGTGCTCTCCCCGCCCGGACCGGTCGGGTTGTCGCAGGACCCGCAGCCGCCTTCATCCACGCAGCCCCCGTGCTTCACCCCTTTGCCGTTCGGGAGCTCGTAGCGCAGGCAGCATTTCAACCGACCGCACATCCCCGACAGCTTCGACGGATTGAGGCTGAGGTTCTGCTGCTTGGCCATCTTGATGGACACCGGCTCGAAGGTGTTCAGGAAGGTCGTGCAGCAGAGCGGGCGGCCGCAGGATCCGTAACCGCCCAGCATCTTCGCCTCGTCGCGCACGCCGATCTGGCGCATCTCGATGCGGACACGGAAGTGCGCCGCGAGGTCGCGGACGAGCTCGCGGAAATCGACGCGCCCTTCGGCCGTGTAATAGAAAATCAGCCGGGACCCATCGAACAGCTGCTCGACGCGCGCGAGCTTCATGGCCAGGCCACGCTCGCGGATCTTCATGAGGCAAATCCGCTGCGCTTCCTGTTCCCGGTGCTGCTGCTTGAGGCGCGTCACGACGTCGTCCCGTGTCGCCCGCCGGACGACCTGCAGGTCCGAGTCCGGCGGCGGCAGTTTTCGCTCCGCGAGTGCCGGGATCGTGCGGGTGACCGTGCCGAAAGACGGCCCTTCAGCCGTGTTGACCACCACCGAATCTCCCGGCAGGAGCTGCGGCGGGGCGGATGGCGTGTCGGCGTACTCGCCGTTGGGATCGAGCGCAAGCTCGGGCAGCAGGAATGAGTACGTCCGGCCCACCGGAGAAAACTTGACGCTGATGGACGGGCGCGGAGGCCCGGAGCTCATGGCGGCCTTTATATAGCGGCGACCCGGACGGCAGCGTTCGCTCGGTGCAGAACGCCGCAGGCGCTAGATCTGGAACGCGAGCCAGTCGGCGACGATCTTCGGGCTCGCGTTGCGCTCGAGCGCCGAAAGCGCCCGGTCGACCGCTGAAAACGCGCGAAGAGCGCGCTCGCCGTCGAACGACCGCTGGAGCCGCTCGAGCAGCGGCCGGAGGTCGGCGTTGGCGAGGCATCGCTCGTCCGCACGGGAAAGCAGAACCCCGAGGTCACGGAGGATCGACGACAGCGCGTGCAGCCGACGCGCCAGTTCTTCCCGATCGCTGCCTCCGCGCGCGGCTCCAGTCAGCGCCTTCGCGCCTTCGAGCCTGCGTCGCGGATCGTTCGACGCGGCCACGCTGTCCAGCAGCCCGGCGGCCGCCTCCCGCGCGTCCACGAACCCTTCAACCCCGCCCTCGAGCGCCGCCCCGATGCTGCCGTCGGACAACGCGGCTGCCGCATGGGCGTCGGCTTCGCTGTACTGGTGCTCGGCGATGAGGACCGCCGCGACGTCGGCGGCGGCGAGACGTCCGAATCGAAGCCGGTGACACCTCGACCGGACGGTCGGCAACAGCACGTCAGGCCGGGAGGTCACCAGCACGAACACCGAAGCCGGAGGCGGCTCTTCCAGCGTCTTCAGCAGGGCGTCCTGCGCCGGCATCATCAACGCGTCGGCCTCGTCCACAATGACCACGCGGCGACGTCCCTCGAAGGGGCGGTAGGCGGTCCGCTCGACGGCCTCACGGACCTGATCCACCTTGATCGCGCCGGTGTCCCCCGGTGCCGTCAGCAGAACGTCGGCGTGCACGCCCCGTGCGATTCGCCGGCACGACGCGCACACCCCGCATGCGTCGCAGACCTGGGTGTCGCCGCTCCGGTCCCGCGTGCCACCGCCGGACGCCACGAGATCGAGGCAATTAAGAAGCTGCGCAAGGGCGATCGCGGTCATCCGCTTGCCCACGCCGTGCGGCCCCGTGAAGATCAGACTGGGAGGCAGCGAATCACGTGCAGCGGCGCGCGCAAGCAGTTCGAAGATCTGCGAGTGCCCTTTGATATCTCTGAACGGCATGAAGGCAGCTGACCGAATCGTATCACGGGCAGCTGAGCTGCAAGGGCTGTGGCCGGGTTACCGGTCCCGATCCGGCTTTCTCTTCTTCTCTTCTTTGGTGCTCTCCTTGTTCTCCTCCCCTTTGTCGCGCTTCCCGAACACCTTCGACCAGAATCCCTTCTTCTTCGCCGGTTCGTCGGGTACGGTCCCTCCCGTGATTTCGTCGGCGTCGGGTGCGCTCGCCTGTGGACGTTCGGAAACTCCTGTCGTGCCTCTCCGCTCCGGCATCGGCAGACCGGCCTGGTCGGGGGGCACCGGGGGATCCGAATGGTTTCCGAAGAGGCCGGCCAGGCGGTCCATCAGCGAGGTCGCGGGATGCAGCGGGCACACGGCCGTCGGCTGCGTGCCGTTGACGAAGTACTCGGTGTAAATCATCGAGCGGGACTCGGTCCGACCATCGCGATTGAGGACCTCGACGCTGTTGCAGCCGTCATTCGGCAGCTTTCCGGAGAGGCGGCAGACGTTGACGCCGATCACGTTCGCGGGTCGATCGAACCAGGCGGGCTTGTCGCCTTTAGTCGCCACCTTCATGAAGCTGGCCCAGAGCGGCACGGCAATCTCGCCGGCGTAGCCGTTCGACGTAATCGTGGCCGGCTGATCGAATCCGACCCAGACGCCCGTGACCAGGTGTGGCGTGTAGCCGACGAACCAGGCGTCGACGTAGTCGTTCGTCGTGCCGGTCTTGCCGGCGGCCGGCAGCGTGAACCCGGCCTGGCGGGCGCGCGACGCGGTGCCCGCATTGATGACGTCGGCCAGCATGCTCGACATCAGGAACGCCGTCGCTTCGCTGACCGCGCGGTGCGACTTACCTTCGTCGGTATAGAGGACGGTCCCGTCGCTGTCTTCCACCTTGCGGATTAGCAGCGGCTGTCGGACGATGCCTGCGTCGGCGAAGGCGCCGTAGGCGGCGGTGAGCGAGATGAGCGTCACTTCACTGGCCCCGAGCGCGAGCGACGGCACGCTCGGCGGCGTCCCGACGTTCAGCTTCTGCGCGTAGGAGACGGCCTTCGGAATCCCCACCGTGTTGAGCATCTGCACGGCGGCCCTGTTGCTCGACGTGCGCAGCGCCGTGCGGACCGTCATGGAGTCGGCGGTCGAGTGTTCGTCCTCCGGTACCCAGTCCCCCTGCGGCGTGTTGATGGGAGCGTCGAGGTTTGTGATGACCGACGCGGGCGTGTACCCCGCCTCGAGCGCGGCTGCATACACGAACGGCTTGAAGGCGGAGCCTGCCTGACGCTTGGCCTGCACCGCGCGATTGAAGTGGCTTTCGCCGAAGTCCCGTCCGCCGACCATCGCGCGCACGGCACCGGTCGCCGGATCGATGGCGACGAGCGCGCCCTGCAGGTACTGCGCAAGCTCGCCTTCTTTTGCGGGCGGCTGCTTTGCGCGCGGGACGTGCGGGTACCGCGGGCGGTGCTCGATGTCGATCAGTGCCTTCTCGACGAGCTTCTCGGCTTGCTGCTGAAGGTCCGGATCGAGCGTCGTGTACACGCGGAGCCCACCGCGATACACGCGCTGCCAGCCGAACCGCTCCACCAGTTCCCGCCGAACCTGCTCCTTGAAGTAGAGGCCGAAGGTTTCCCGGATTTCGAGCGCGTTCTTCAGCCGCACCTTGCTTTGTTTTGCGCGGTCGGCCGTTGACTGGTCAATGGCGCCGGACGCCACCATGGTCTGCAGCACCACGTTGCGCCGGGCAATCGCGCGATCGAGATTCACCGTCGGCGCGTAGCTCGAGGGCGACTGGATCAGACCGGCGAGCAGTGCCGCTTCATCGACGCTGAGCTCACTGGCGCTCTTGCCAAGGTACCCACGCGCCGCGGCTTCCATGCCGTAGAGCCCGTCGCCGAGATACACCTTGTTGAGATACAGCTCGAGGATGTCCTTCTTCGCGTACATCTTCTCGATGTACGCGGCAAGGATCACTTCCTTCATCTTGCGACGGTAGGTCTTGTCGCGACTCAGGAAACTCTGGCGGGCGAGCTGCTGGGTGATCGTGCTCCCCCCTTCGCTGCGCCGCCCGGTTTCGAGATTTTTCACCACGGCGCCGATCACACGAATCCCATCGACGCCGCTGTGTTCGTAGAACCGCTGGTCTTCGACCGAGATCACCGCCTTGATCAAGTTGGGCGACATCTTTTCGAGAGGGATGTCGATGCGCTGTTCCTTGAAGATCGTGAAGACCGGCGAGTCGGCAGCGTCGAGGATGGTCGTCGATTGCGCCATGTCCCCGATGCCGCGAAGTGCCGTACGGTCAGGGAGACCCGCCGTGAGATCGTAGCTGAACCAGGCCACCCAGCCCGTCGCCAGGAAGATGGTAACGGCCAGCGCACCGACCGCCGCGGTGACGAGGCGGGGGCGGCCGGCAAACGCCTTATGGATGAAGTCGAATCGTGGCACTCGGAGTCGCATCAAAGCTCTTCGCACGCAAAACAGGGGCCCGCAGCCGAGCCCGCGCCCGGCGAGCCCTTATGGGATGACGGTAGCAGGACGACCGCACGAATTGCTGTAAAAAGGGCGTGGGCTGAAGCGGGACCGGTGCGGCGTTGCGACAGACCGGAACCTGGATGCGTCGCCCGGCGGACGGAGTGTGTCGGGATGCCGCCAGTCACGCGGAGCTGAAGCTCCGCGCTACGTACGTAGGGCGGAGCTTTAGCTCCCCGTACGTTGGGGCGGAGATTTAGCTCCGCCGGCACAGGTCTGTTACACTCCGGCGCATTATGAGCACCTTTCTGCGCGTCGCGCCCCTTTTGTTCGCCCTTACATTTCAGGCCGCTCCCACGGAAACCGGCTGGACGAGCCTCTTCAACGGAAAAGATTTCACCGGCTGGAAGCTCTCGAACCCGGCATCCTGGAGCATCAAGGAAGGCGCCATCGTCGCGAACGGCACGCCGGGGCACGCCTTCTATGACGGAGACTTCCGCAATCACATGTTCCGGAATTTCGAGCTCAAGGTCGACGTGATGGCGCGCGCCAATTCGAACGGCGGCGTTTACGTCCTGACGGAGTATCAGGAGACCGGATTCCCGAAGAAAGGGTTCGAGATTCAGGTGAACAACACCTACACCCGCGATCCGGTGAAGACGGGCAGCCTGTATCACGTACAGGACGTCACCGAAGCGCTTGCAAAAGACGACGAATGGTTCACCGAACACATCATCGTCAAAGGGAACAACATCACGGTGAAGGTGAACGACAAGCAGCTGGTCGACTGGACGCAGCCGGCCGACTGGAATGGCGGACGCGAGGGTCCGGATCGTGCCATCACCGGGCCCGGGACGATCGCGCTGCAGGCCCACGACCCGAACAGCACGGTGTACTACAAGAACATCCGGATCAAACCGCTCGACTGACGACTGGCGGCAGCGACGGAGCCGCGGGGCTCCGTCCCTCCCCGCCGTCCACGTACAGTCGCTCCGTCCGTCGAATCGCCTTGTACCGCGCAAAGACCGCGCGCGAATCCTCGAGCCCGAGGGCGGACCGCCACGTGCTGCCTCGGAATGTGTGCGCCAGCATGCGCGGACCGTTACGGAGCACGAACAGCGGGTAATGCCGCACGACGGCCGGGAGATGGCGCACCTTCATCCAGCGTTCCGCCCGCCATCTGCAGTACTCGACCTCGTCCGCCGACAGGTGCCGCGTCTTCACGACGGCGGTCGTGCCGTCGTATTCCTCCACTCGGTCGCTCACGATCAGCCCGCGTTCGCGAAAGTCGCGCGTCATCGGCGTGCCCGGGTAGGGCGTCGGATGCTGGATGTAGGGCCAGTCCACGAACTTGCGCGCGAAACGCAGGTTGGTGTCGATGGATTCCTGCGTGTCGTCGGGATTACCGACAATGATGCCGCCAACTACGTACATGCCGGCGCGCTGGATGCGGTCAATCGCCGAGAGCGTCGCATTGCCGGTCCGCCGCCCGCCTTCCCGCTGCGCGTTCTTCGCGGCCGCCTTCAGGAACTCGAGGTCGCCGTCCAGCACGTTTTCAATCCCGAGAAATACGTACAGGAATCCGGCTTCGCGCATGAGCGGCGCAAGCGTTTCTCCATGGTTGGCGATCGACGACGTCATGGCCTGCACGATGTAGTGGACGTCGTTCAGGCCGGCCGCAATGATCGCCCGGCACAGGCGCTCGAACCGCGCGACGTTGAGCGTGATGTTGTCGTCGACGATGAAAATGGCGCGGGCACCCCGCGCGCGCGCATCGGCGATGTCGGCGAGCACGCGCTCGAGTCCGAATGTGTGGAAGTTGCGCCCCCGCATCTCGATGATCGAGCAGAAGCTGCAGTCGAACGTGCACCCGCGCGAGGTCTCCACGATGTCGATGGGCCGGCCGAGAAAGGTATAGCCGTCGAGCACTCTCGAGGAACGGTCCGGCAGCGCGATCGACCCGTCCTCCAAGCCGCTCACCCGGCGTGCCGCGTGGTGCACGAAACGCTGGCCATCGTGAATCGACAGGCCGGGAATGCCGGCCGTCGGCCGGCCGTGCTCGAGCGCTCTCAAGAGGTCGCGGAAGGTCAGGTCCCCCTCACCGCGGACGAGAAAATCAACCCCCGTTCCCGGCGCCTCGTACGCCTCGGGCGCGAGGCTGGGGTCGTAGCCTCCGGCCACCACGGTGACACCGGGCTTGATCGCCCGGATCAGGCGAACGAGCGCGAGCGCCGTCTTCCGCTGAAACGTCATGATGGAGAGCCCGACGACATCGGGATCGTGCTCCCGCATGAGCCGCTCGACGACCGTGCGGACCTGCTGCTGGACGAGCACGAGATCCGCTACGGCGACCTTGTGGTGCCGGTCCACATTGCCCGCAATCGACGCGAGCGCGCCGTTCGGCATCCGCATCGTCAGGGCCGGCGTGTGCTCGAACGAGTCCGGCATGGACAGCAGCAGTACTCGCATGGCGACCTCGGTTCAGCTCAGCTCTCAGCTTGCGATTTCACGCTTCCCGCTTCCGGCCTACAGCTTTCCCGCTTCCGCTTCCGGCTTTTCCCGCTTCCGGCTTCCGGCTTCCGGCTTCCGGCATGGATGATTCTACGCCTCGTCGGGTTCCAATCCTGGTGGGGTCCCCGCCTTCAGGCGAAAGACGATCCCGTGGTCCCGCTAGGCGGCTGTGAATGTGTCGCGGACCTCCGCGACGATCTCGAACGTGCGGAGACGGGCACGGTGATCGAATACCTGTGCGGTCAGGATCAATTCGTCCGCCCTGGTCGCCGCGATCAGGGCAGTCAGTCGCGCCGACACGGTTTCCGGCGACCCGATCGCGGCATATGCCATGGCGTGTTCCACGCCTGCCTGCTCGAACGGCGTCCATCGCCCCTCCATGCTGTCGACGGGAGGCTGCAGCGGACCCGGGGTCCCGCGCCGCAGGTTGACCCATTGCTGCTGGAGCGACGTGGCCAGCCGCGCCGCTTCAGCGTCGGTCTCCGCGGCAACGACGCTGACACCCACCATGGCATACGGCTGCTGGAGTTGTTCCGAGGGCCTGAACTGCCGCCGGTACAGCTCCAGCGCCTGCATCAGGTAATCCGGCGCGAAGTGGGACGCGAAGGCGAACGGCATCCCCAGGGCGGCGGCGAGCTGCGCGCTGAAGAGACTCGACCCGAGCAGCCAGATCGGGACTCGGAGTCCGGCACCCGGGATCGCCCTGACCACCTGTCCGGGCTGCACCGGGCCCAGGTAGGACCGGAGCTCCTGCACGTCACGCGCGAAGTTCTCTTCCGTCCCGGCAAAATCACGCCGCAACGCGCGAGCTGTCGTCTGATCGGTACCCGGTGCCCGGCCGATGCCGAGATCGATTCTGTCTGGATAGAGCGACTCCAGCGTGCCGAACTGTTCGGCGACGACCAGCGGCGCGTGATTGGGCAGCATGACGCCTCCCGATCCCACGCGAATGGTGTTCGTGCCGCCGGCGACGTGGCCGATGACGACGGCTGTCGCGGCACTCGCGATGCCCCGCATATTGTGGTGTTCGGCGAGCCAGAACCGGTGATACTCCCACCGCTCGGCGTGCCGTGCGAGATCGAGGGTGTTCCGAAGCGCCAGCGACGCCGACCCACCTTCGATGATTGGCGACAGGTCGAGGACTGAGAACGGGATGTTGGGCATTCCTCAGTGTCTGATGTTCCGGATGTTACGCGTCCTGAAGCGGCGCGTTGACTCCAAGAGGCGTTGGTTCGGGGCGGTCCATCGACTCAGCGACTTACCGTAAGTATGAGTGTCCCCGTTTATTGAGGCAGTCCAGGACTGCCGCGTCGAATGCTGCGGCGACTTCCGGCAGGGGACGGTTGCCGTCGATCGCGCGGAAGGCCGGCCCTTTCCGGTACCACTCGACGAGCGGCGCCGTGTTCTCGACATATGCGGCAACCCGCCGCTTGATCACGTCCACATGATCGTCGGCGCGCTTGACGAATGCTCCACCGCACGAGGCACAGTACTCGGTTGTCGGCGCGCCTGTGTCGGCCTGGCCGCAGCTCTCGCAGATCCGCCGCGACAGAATCCGCTTGATGATCACATCCGGGCTGACCTCGAGGTAGATGACGATGAGCATGCCGCGGCCGGCCATGATGCCGTCCAGCGCGACAGCCTGGGGCAACGTGCGCGGGAAGCCGTCGAGCACGAACCCGCCGGCCGTATCCGGCAGGCGGAGCCGATCCTCGACCACGCGGATGATCAGGTCGTCCGGCACGAGACCGCCGGCCGCGAGGGTCGCCTCGACTTCGCGACCGAGCGCGGTACCCCGCGCAACCGCTTCGCGAAGCATGTCGCCGGTCGAGATCTTCGGAATGCCGTGCCGACGCGCGAACTGCGACCCCTGCGTGCCCTTTCCGGACCCTGGCAGGCCGACGAGCACCACGTTGCAGGGCCCGGATCCGGCAGCGCTGCCGATCGCCCGCTGGTCCTTCGCCGGCCGCATCTCAGACACCGAGGATCTCCTTCGCGGGGGTCAGGAAAAGCAGGCGCCCGCCGGACGGCGAGCGAGGTTGAAGCGCATGGAGCGAAGAGGGTACCACAGGACCTGTCGAGACGGACTCTACAGGCGCGATCCGCTCAACGTCCACTCGCGAGTGGGCGATCCCGTACTCTGGCCGACCACCGGCGCACGGTCCAGGGCCGGGGACCGTCCCCAGCGCGCGAGGGGCCAGCAGACCGTCATGAGGACCGCAGCCCACGCGGCGCCAGACGGCATTCCCAGAACCATCCCGCCTCTCAGCCCGGACAGCCACACCACAGTCATCGCCGAACACACGAGGACAGTGGTCCATCGCCTGCGTTCGTCCTCTCCGGCGCGCCGGAGACAGGCTGATTGGATCGCAACGGCGAGCGGCACGCCGACGATGACGTCGAGCAGCCAGTGGGACCCCTCGGGACTGAGCACCGCCCACAACGTCAAGAGGACGAATACGCGCAGCCCGCGCCTCAGGGGGGCAGCGACGCCCGGCGCATTGAACCAGATGAGCAGCGCCCAGATGGTGTGCAGCGACGGCATGCCGTTACGCGGCGCGCCGAACGGTGCGGTGAACAGGCCAGCGTCCACTGACAGGCTCGGAAGCGAGTGCGGATAGTACTCGCCGAAGGAGGCCATTGGCCCGACAACCGGGCAGATGAAGTACAAGCCGAAGCCACAGGCACCGGCGATCAGAAAGGCGTTCAGCACGCCCTGCTCCCGGCGTCGCTCGCGTTGCGCTGCGGCGACGACGGCAATCGCAACAGCGGCAAGGTTGTAGCAGGCCGTAGCGACAGCGCTCAGCGGCCACAGCGTCACGTACGACTGCGCGCTCCACAGGGAGAACTTGACGCC
>JBBWZJ010000263.1:0-19506 GCA_039648985.1 Acidobacteriota bacterium
CGGGAAGGAACCGGACGTCCACAGCCACATGGCCGTGTACGCGTGGCATGCGCCGCTCGTCAACGCCAGCAAGCCCGTCGGCGAGTGGCAGGCCATGGACGCCACGGTCGTCGGCAACAGGGTCACCGTCGTCCTCAACGGCAAGAAGGTGCAGGACAATGCGACGTTCGAGGCCGTGACCGGCGGAGCGCTCGACGCGAACGAGCTCGAGCCCGGTCCGATCATGATCCAGGGCGACCACGACAAGATCACGTACCGGAAGGTCACCGTCACCCCGATTACGGATACAAAGCGCTAGCTTCGCTACGCTCCGCGGGATCGGGGACCAGGGATCAGGGATCGGGGATTGGCCAATCCCTAATCCGCAAATCCCGATCCGCGATCCGCGATCCGCGATCCCCGATCCCCGATCCCCGATCCCCGATCCCTGGCCGCGCCGCTACGGCTTCGCCAGCGCGGGGTTGGTGAGAAACTCGCGGTCGGTGAGCGCGTTCAGGAACTCGATCAGGTCGCCGGTCTCGGTGGCGCTGATCGTGAACGGGCGGATGCGCGGGCTCTTGAACGGACTCGCCACGCCTCCGGACGCGTAGTGCGCAATCGCGGCCTCGAGCGTCGGGATGCTCCCGTCGTGCATGTAGGGCGCCGTGACGGCGATGTTCCGGAGCGTCGGCGCGCGGAAGCGGCCCATGTCCGCACGCTGATGCGTCACGTCGAACATCCCCCGGTCGATCGCCGGGTACGACCCCCCCCCGTCCACGTTGTAGAGGCCCGTGTTGTGAAAGGTCGGACCCGCGACGTCGGCGTCGTGCTGCGTCGGCCCGGACAGGTTGAACCCGCTGTGGCACTGGCCGCATCTCAGACGGTTCGAGAAGAACAGGCCCATCCCCCGTATCGCCCCCGGCGTGAGGGCATCGCGCTCGTCGCGGTAGAGATATCGGTCGAACGGCGAGCCGGCTGACGTCAGCGTCCGCTCGAACGACGCAATCGCCTTCACGATATTCGGAAGCACGACCGGATCCCCATCGCCAGCGAATGCGGCTGCGAACAACGCCGCGTCCCCCGGACTCTCCGCGAAACGCGCGAGGATCAGGCGCTCGTTGCCCTTGAGCCCCATCTCGATCGGGTGCTCGTTCAACATCGGCCCCGCCATCTGCGCTTCGAGCGTCGTGATGCGCGCGTCGGCCCACCCGTACGTCGAGTTGTACGCCACGTTCGTCAGCGACATCGCGCTCCGCGGATGGGCCTGCCCTGTCGATCCGAGCGCGTGCGCACGGCCGTCGGTGAATGCCCGCGCCTGCTGATGGCACGACGCGCAGGCGAACGTTCCGTTTCCGGAAAGGCGCGAATCGTAAAACAGCCGCCGGCCGAGGCGAACCTTCTCGGCGGTCATCGGATTGTCTGCGGGAACCCTGGGGACAGGAAGACCGGGGGCCAGGCGCCACGGATACGGAGCGGAGGGCCCTGGTCGGGCCGGAGCCGCGGAGCGGACAGGCACCGCACTCGAAGAGGACGCGGCCGCAGGTGAGGAAGCAGGTGCCGCGCGCGAACACGCGGCACCCAGGAGAGCAATCGCGACGACCATCCAGCGTCTGTGGACCACGACGCGCCCTCTGACGCTAAGCGGCGGAGATCAGTCTTACCACCCGGTGTGATGGCCGTTGATGGACATCAGCTGCGTCTGCTTCGCCAGCCCGTCACGCTCGGTCATCCACTTCTCGAAGCCGTCGATGGCGCTAGCGTCCACTCCGGCAGGGTTCGCCCGGCGTGCGGCGACCCAGTTCTTCATGGCGGCCATGAGCGCGTCGGCCTGCTTGCGATCGGCCGCGAACAGTTCGAGGTACGCCTTCCGCGCATCGTCAATCCGATTCAACGACAGGTACGCTTCCGCGCGATATTCAACCGCTTCCGGATAGAAGCCCGGCGCCATGCTGATGGCGCGGTCGTACATCTCGAGCGCCTTCGCGTAGTCGCCTGTCTTCCGGTAGCCGTAGCCCATCCCGTTGTACGCCTGGAACAGCTGCGGATTGAGCTCGGCGGCCTTCTGGAAATCCTTCAGGGATTTCTCGAACTCCCCCCGGGCCTTGACGATGCTCTTTTCGACGTCCGCGCCCTTCTTCGTGACGCTCTCGTCTTCGAGCTTGCGGCCCTTGATCCGATGCCCGTCGCCGCTCTTGAACGCGTCGATCGCGCGCTCCTCCGGTGTCAGGGACGTCATGCCCAACGAACCCGAACCGCCGCTGGACGGCGGCGGCGCGGACGATCCGTTCGCCCCGGCCGATGCCTGCCAGAGTCCTACCGAGGCAGCCAGCAGAACGGCCACCTTGAGCGTGCGTGACATACAGCCTCTCCTTCGCAATCAGAACGGACGTGCCGTTCCCGCACTGAACGGCAGCGCAAACGGTGTGCCCGAGTATACCTCGCGCAACCTGCGGGATTTGCCCCGTTTGGTCCGTGAGCGGCGGCCGGACGTTACGGCGCACGTGCGGCCTTAACGAAAGACGTCAGCGGGCGGCCACGACGGTCGTCGGGCCCGCGACCGTCTCGCCCGCGGCAGTTCGCCTCGAAATGTCCACGAGGCGCCCATCACTGCTCTCCCCGATGGCGCGGACGGTCATCAATGTCCGGTCAATGGTCACGAGCAGGAAGTGACATTCGCTCGACCACGTCTGCGTGTGCGCATCCTCGAACCAGCGCGGCGAGCGCCGGCGGATCCCGAACCCGGAACCTCGAAACCCGAACCGGAACCCGAACCCGAACCCGGAACCCCGAACCCCGAACCCCGAACCCCGAACCAGCCGGAGCTTGCTGCCGGGAGGTGCGCAGGCCGATTCATAATGGGCGGGATGGCGGCACGGAAACTCGAGTCCGAAATCGATCGGCTGTACCAGCTCCCGCCGGACGAGTTCACAGCCGCGCGCAACGCGCTCGCGAAGACGGCGGGGGCCAACGCCGCGGAGGTGAAGCGCCTGGCGAAGCCGCCGATCGCCGCGTGGGCGGTCAACCAGATCTACTGGCGCCATCGCGACGTGTACGAGGCGCTCGTCAGCGCGGCGAAAGAGCTGCGGCAGACCCACAAAGCGATCCTCGCCGGACGCGCGGGGGATTTACGGGCCGCCGGAAAGGCTCACGATGCGGCGGTCGACCAGGCGCTGAAGCTGGCGCTCTCGACGCTCGCCGACCAGGGTCATCCCGCGACCGACGTCACCCGCCAGGCGATTGCCACCACGCTCCGGGCGCTGCCGGGGGCGGAGCCGCCGGGACGACTCACCGGCACCTTGCAGCCGGGTGGCTTCGAAATGCTCGCAGGTTTGTCCATCGGGCGCGGCCCCGCCGCGCGCACGGCCAACGCATCCCCACCTGCGCCAGCGCACCAGAAACCGCAGCCCGCGCCGGCACCCTTCCGCCGCAAGACGACGCACGCGCCGCAGAAGGCGGAGGACCCGAAGGCACTCGCGAAAGCGAGGGAAGCTGCCGCGAGGGCTGCGCGCGAATTGCGCGACGCGGAACACACCGCCCGGCGTGAGGAGTTCGAGGCCGCACGCGCCACGCGCGACGCCGAGAAGGCAGCCCGGGAGCTGCAGCACGCGCGGGACGCGCTCGCCGCTGCCCAGCGCGAGGTCGAGGAGGCGGAAGCTGCCGCCGCAGCGGCCGAGCGGACGAAGGCGGCGGCCGAGGCACGCGCCCAAGCCGCCGAACGCGCGCTGGAAGCAGCGAAACGAAACGCCCAGGTCTGACGCGAACCCAACCCCGAACCCGGAACCCGGAACCCGGAACCGGTAGCTTTCCTACCTCTTCGCCTGCGCCAGCGAGCGGACGACCTGTGCGAGCTGGTCCACCTCGACGGGCTTCGGGATGAACTGCTGGAATCCGGCGGTCAGCGCCCGGCCGCGCTCGTTCACGTCCGATAGTCCGGTGAGTGCAACAGCCGGCAGGTCCGCGAGGCCCGCCGCCGCAAGCGCGCGGATCCGGCGGATGAGCGTGTATCCATCCTCGCCCGGCATGCTGATGTCGCTGACGAGCACGTCGGGGCGGAAGTCGGGCAGGACCTGGAGCGCCTCCCGTGCGGAGCCGGCGCCGCGGGTCCGCGCGCCGCAATCGGCAAGCGCGAGTGACACCACCTCCCTCGCGTCCGCGTCATCGTCCACGACCAGAACCCTGAGACCAGTCAGCGGATGATCGCGGGGCGGCAGCGGCCTCGCCGCAGCGCGGACGGCCCTGATCGGCAGCCTGACGGCGAAAATCGCGCCGCGGCCCGGCCCTTCGCTCGACGCCTGAACCTGCCCGCCGTGCAACTCGACGATGTGCCGGACGATCGACAGACCCAGCCCCAGCCCGCCGTGCGGCCGCGTGACGGACGCGTCGCCCTGCGTGAACCGATCGAACACGTAGGGCAGCAGCGACGGCGTAATCCCCTCGCCCGTATCCGTGACGCGCACCTCGGCCTGCGGCCCCTTCCTGTCGAGTGAGAGGTGGACGTGGCCTCCCGCCCCCGTGAACTTGATGGCGTTCGCCAGAAGGTTCCAGACCACCTGCTGCAGGCGATCAGGATCGCCGAGCACCGTTGCTGATTCCACGACGTCGGAAGTCAAATGGACACCCTTGGCGTCCGCCGCCGGGCGGAGCGCGTCGAGGGCCGCTTCGAGCACGGGCTCCAGCTCGATCGGACGGAGATCGACGCGCAGCTTACCGGTCACGATCCGTGAGAGGTCCAGGATGTCGGCGATCAGCTGCTCCTGCATGTGCGCGTTGCGTTCGATCGTTTCGAGCGCGCGCGCCATGCCGGCGCTATCGAGTTTGCCTGTGCGCAGCAGCCGCGTCCAGCCGAGCATGGCGTTGAGCGGTGTCCGCAATTCGTGGGACAGCGTGGCGAGGAATTCTTCTTTCGCGCGGTTCGCAGCCGCGAGCTCGTCCGCGCGCCGCCGCAAGTCGTCTTCGAGCCGCTTCCGCTCGGTGATGTCGCGCACGACCATCGAGAAGCCCTGGAGCTTTCCGTCCGCCCGGTGCATCGCGGTGATGAGCACGAGGGCGTCGAACGCGCCGCCGCCGCGGCGCACCCGAAGGGCTTCGCATTCGAGCCGCCCGTGCTGCGCGGCGAGCCGCAGGTGGTCGGACGGCGTACCCGCATCCCTGTCGCTCGCCAGATAGAAACAGGCGGCGTTGCGTCCCACGATCTCCTCGCTCGAGTACCCGAACACGCGCGCAGCGCCCGCGTTCCAGCTCACGACCTCGCCGTCGGTCGCCAGCATGCAGATCGCATAGTCCTGCACGCTGTCGAGCAGCACGCGCAGGCGCTCCTCTTCCTGCCGCAGGCGCTCGGAACGATCGTGCACCTCGGCGTACAGCGCGACCACGCCGCGGTTCGTTTCCTGCATCTCGGACTGGAGCTGCTGCAGGGCCTCCCGAAGCTTTCTGTTCTCCTCCGCGAGGGCCGTCGTCTCGACGCCGATCTCGGGGATCACACTCGGGATCGCGGCGGACTGGTGGGCAAGGGCGGGCGCTGGACCCGCCACCGCGAGCAGAAGGGAGAACGAGCGGGCCGTCTGCGCGACGGACAACCGATTCACCCGCGCGCGCAGATGCTCGATGGACGGTCCCAGTGTGTCGGTCAGATCGACGGCGTGCGCACGCTCCACGCTGATGACGACGTGGAGCTCGCCTCCGGGACCGGAGCCGACCACCGTGTCGGCGATTCCAGCGGCGGCATACAGGAGCCGGGCTGCCTCTGCGGCCGTCTCCGAGAACAGCATGGCGCGGCCCTCGTCGAAGCCCGCCTGGCGGGCGATGCGGCACGCGGACATCTCAAAGGCGGCAAGATCCGCCTCGGCGGTGATGCGGCCCGCGTTGGCGGAATCGGCAGCGGCGGCACGGGGGTGCTGTGAATCCAACCTGAACTGCGCACCATTCGTGATGGCACACACGTCCTCCGGCCGTGCTCGAAGCAATTTCCGGACCTCTCCCGACGCGCGCGCATCGGCGCCTTTCCGGTCAACGCACCGGGGCCGACGTTAAACAGCCGAGGTGCGTGCTCCGCTGGACACCACTGTACCGGGGGAGTACAGTGACTCGGACGTCCTGTCCGATTCCCCCCACATGCATCCCCTTGTTTCACTCGCGCTCGAGCACGACGAGGACGTCGTCGCGGCCCGCCGGTGCGCCGCGCAGCTCGCTGCGCTCCTCGAGTTCGACGTGGCGGAACAAACCCGGATCGCGACAGCGGTTTCCGAAATCGTCCGGAACGCGTTCAGGTACGCAAGCGGCGGGATCGTCCATTTCGAGCTGGCGCTGGACTCCCGCCCGCAGCAGGTCGTCGTTCGCATCGAGGACCACGGCCCGGGGATCGCGAATCTGGACGAGGTGCTCGGCGGCAGGTTCCAGTCGTCGACGGGGATGGGCCTCGGGATCGTCGGCGCGCGCCGGCTGATGGACAGCTTTTCGGTGGAATCGACGCCGCAGGGCACCTGCGTCGTGCTCGCCAAGAGTCTTCCGGCGCATGCATCCGTCGTCACGACAAAGCGCGCGGACGAGATTGCGGCGGGAATCCGGAAGCGCCCGCGGCGCGGCCTCCTCGATGAGCTCCAGCAGCAGAATGAAGAATTGCTGCGTGCGCTCGCGGACGTCGAGCACAAACAGCAGGAGCTGACGCGGCTCAATCGCGAGCTCGAGGACACGAACCGCGGTGTCGTGGCGCTCTACGCGGAGCTCGACGAGCGCGCCGACCATCTGCGTCGCGCCGACGATCTCAAATCGCGGTTCCTGTCGAACATGACGCACGAGTTCCGCACACCGGTGAACGCGATCACCGGCTTGTGCAACCTGTTGATCGAAGAGCGGCAGCACGAAGGCCGGCCGCCGGAGCCCGAGCTCGACTTCATCTTGAAGGCGGCCGATCAGCTGTCGTCCCTCGTGAACGATCTCCTCGACATTGCGAAGGTGGAAGCGGGCCGCACCGAAGTGCGCGCGGCGCCGTGCGAGGTCAAGAACCTGTTCGGCGCCTTGCGGGGGATGCTGCGGCCGCTCCTGCTGACGCAGTCGGTCACGCTGGTCTTCGAAGACGCCGAGGGGCTGCCGGCGATGCACACCGACGAAGCCAAGGTCTCCCACATCCTGCGGAACCTCATCTCGAACGGCCTGAAATTCACCGAGCGCGGCGAGGTCCGCATCTCCGCAGCCTTCGAGGCTGCGACGGGGATGATGATGTTCCGGGTCGCGGACACCGGCATCGGCATAGCCGCGGAGAATCAGTCCATCGTGTTCGAGGAGTTCGGACAGGTCGAGCACCGGCTGCAGAGAAAGGTCCGCGGCACGGGGCTTGGGCTTCCACTGTCGCGGCGGCTGGCCGAACTGCTCGGCGGGTTCCTGACGCTCGAGAGTGAGCCGGACGTGGGATCGGTGTTCACGGCGGCAATCCCCGCGACGTACGCGGGCTTGCGGGCGGCGCCGCCGGAGGTGTCTTGGACGATTGAGCCGGGCAAGCTGCCGCTCATCATCGTCCAAAGCACGGACGCGCCCCTGGGTGACGACATCGCTCTCGAGGGATCGCGCTTCCAGCCGGTTCACGCACGCTCGATTGCGGACGCCGAAGCGGCGCTCGAATCGATTGCCCCGGCGGCTATCGTTCTCGAGATCGCGGGCGACGCAGACGACCCGTGGGACTTCCTGATCCGGCTGAAGCGGGACCGCCGGACGAATCACGTCCCGGTTGTCGTCGCGAGCGTCGCGGCCGCGCGCGAGAAGGCCCTGGCGCTCGGGGCTGACGCCTTTCTGGTGCGACCGATTGACGCGTCGACGCTCCTCGGCACGCTCGACGGACTGCAGTCGCGCATGTCCACTGTGATCCGGGTCCTGGCGATCGACGACGAGGAATCGGCGAGATACATGGTCCGGCGATGCCTCCCCCTCCCCGCGTTCGAAGTGCTCGAGGCGTCCGATGCGGCCGAGGGCTTGCGCTGCGCCAGGGTCGAGGCACCGGACGTGATCGTGCTCGACCTCGTCATGCCCGTGACGAGCGGGTGGGACCTCCTGTCCAAGCTGCGTGGCGACCCTCTCACCAGCCACATTCCTGTCGTGATCGCCACCGGTGCAGACCTGGGCGATGCCGATCGCCGCGGGCTTGCCGGGGACGCGGCGGCGATTCTGATGAAAAGCGACATCTCGCGCCATACCCTCCCTGACATTCTTCGAACCGCGCTCGGTCGCGCGCTATGACGCTATAATTCAGACCCCCCGGCGGCCGCGTGGGGCCACCGGACAACCAGGACGAAGGAGCTCCGCAGACTATGGCTTCAGACGGCGCCAATCCGCTGTACGACCTGCTGCAGGCAGACGAACCCGGCATCCTGCAGCAGTGGATCGAGGGCCAAATCAACGCGCCGGGATTCCGGTCGGACAGGATCACGCGGCAGGAGGTCTCAGATCAATCCCGTCGCTTCCTGTCGCTGCTGCGGGATTCGGCGAAAAGCGGCGATACCGACATCCAGGGGCCGGCGTGGCTCGGCGTCCGGGAAATGCTCGCCGATCTCTCCTCCGCGCGCGCCCAGCAAGGATTCTCGCCGTCCGAAACTGCGCTCTTCGTCTTTTCTCTGAAGAAGGCGCTGTTCGATCGGCTTTCGTCGGCAGCGAAGGGTAATCGGGAGCAGCTGTCCGCGCACACCTGGGAGGTGGACGCAGCGATCGATCGCCTCGCCTTGTATACCGTCGAAGTGTTCCAGCGCGGACGCGAACAGTTGATCGTCCGCCAGCAGCAGGAGCTGATGGAGCTCTCGACCCCTGTCGTGACCCTGTGGGAAGGCGTACTGGCGCTGCCGCTCATCGGCACCCTCGACAGCGCCCGCACGCAGGTCGTCATGGAGAGCCTCCTGCAGCGCATTGTCGACAGCGGGGCGCTCATCGCGATTATCGACATCACCGGCGTCCCGACCGTGGATACGTTGACCGCCCAGCACCTGCTGAAGACGGTCGCGGCTGCGCGGCTCATGGGCGCCGACTGCATCATCAGCGGGATCCGACCGCAGATCGCGCAGACCATCGTGCACCTCGGCGTCGAGCTCGGATCGGTCATCACGAAAGCCACGCTGGCGGATGCGTTCGCGATTGCGCTCAAGCGCTCCGGCCTGACGGTGACCGCCATCCAGTCCGGACCGCGCCGGCGCGAGGGCGACGACCGCGAGCCCCGCTCGTCCACGGGCGCGGCCGACCGGAACGAGAACTGATCGTGGAACGGATTCCCATTCTGAAGATGGGTCCGTACCTGCTCGTCACGATCCAGGTGGACATGCACGACCGCCTGGCGATGACGCTGCAGGACGACCTCACGTCCCGGATCGTCAGCGCGCGCGCGCGTGGCGTCCTCATCGACATCTCGGCGCTCGAGATCGTCGACTCCTTCATCGGCCGGATGCTCGGGGACATCGCGGCCATGTCACGCGTCCTCGACGCCGAAACCGTGGTGGTCGGCATGCGGCCCGCTGTGGCGATCACGCTCGTCGAGCTCGGGCTGTCGCTGAAAGGCGTCCGCACGGCGCTCAACATCGAGCGCGGCATGCAACTGCTCCGCAGCCAGATCGACGCGAAGGGACGCGACGATGCCGGTTCTGCTTAGCGAGGAGCGCCCGATCCGCTCGCCGGAAGATGTGGTCGGCGTGCGGCAGGCTGTGCGGCAGCGCGCCGTGGACCTCGGCTTCAACCTGGTCGACCAGACCAAGATCGTGACCGCCGCAAGCGAGCTCGCGCGAAATACCCTGACGTACGGCCGCGGGGGGCTCCTCCGCCTCGAGGGTATCCAGGAAGGCGTGCGTCGCGGCCTCCGCCTGACGTTCGAGGATCAGGGACCCGGCATTCCCAACGTCGAGCTCGCGTTGAAGGACGGCTACACCACCGGGAACGGCCTCGGGCTGGGCCTCTCGGGCGCACGCCGGCTGTCGAACGAATTCTCGATCGACTCCACGGTGGGCGAAGGCACGCGCGTCACGATCGTCCGGTGGCGCTGAACCAGACGGCGGCGTACCCCGTCATCGACGCGACGCAGGTTTCGGAGCCGCGGCGCGCGGCACTGGCGCTCGCCGCGCGCTTTGGATTTTCCGAGGAGCGCGCCGGACGGCTCGCCCTCGTCGTGACCGAGCTCGCCACCAATCTAGCGAAGCACGCGACAGGCGGCGAGCTCCTGCTCCGCGGAATCCGGCGGGAGAGCTCGGACGCGGAGCTCGATGGCGTCGAAGTCGTGACGGTCGATGCGGGTCCGGGCATCCCGGACGTCGCACTCTCGAGTCGCGACGGACACTCGACCGCCGGCACGCTCGGGCACGGGCTCGGCACGATCCAGCGGCAGTCCGATCTGTTCGAAATCCACTCGGTGCCCACCGGCACCATCGCGCTCGCGCGCGTCTGGCGTGAGCCTCCGGATCGGCGGGTCGCGCTGCCGCGGCACGAACTCGGCGCCATACAGGTCTCGAAGGCGGGCGAAGACATATGCGGTGACGACTGGGACTGGCGCATGCGCGACGAACGGCTCGCGATCCTCGTGGCCGACGGGCTCGGCCATGGTGCGGCCGCGCACGACGCCTCACGTGAAGCGGTCATGACCTTCCGCCGGGACCACGAGCTCTCCCCCGCGAGGGTGATCAATTCCGTGCACGGCGCGCTGCGATCCACGAGGGGCGCCGCGGTGGCGATGATCGCCATCGATCTGGACCGCGGGGTCGCGCGGTATGCCGGTGTCGGCAACATCGGGGCCGTCATCGTCCATGCGAACGCCACACGCCAGAGTCTGGTCTCGCAGAACGGGACCGCCGGGCACACGATACCCCCGCTCCAGGAATACAACTATCCGTTCGCCGCCCGGTCCATCCTCGTGATGTATTCCGATGGCCTGGGAACGCGTTGGGACCTGTCAGCCTATCCCGGCCTGTCGGTGCGCCACCCGTCGATCATTGCCGCTGCGTTGTACCGGGACTTCAGCCGGAAACGCGACGACGTCACGGTCATCGTCGTCAAGGAGCGGCCCGCGCGGTAATCGTGTCGCGGCCGCTTCAGTTTTCCGGCAAACTGTATGAACTTTGCGACGTGGTCGGTGTCGGCGTGCTGACGAATCCGTCACTAACGGTTGGGCTGACGAGGGGTTCGCGGGGCTCGCGGCGCATTTTTGCAGCCGATTTCTCTGGTGATCGACGGACAGGGGCGGCCCTGGACCGGACCCAGCGCGACGGCACATCCCTTGATGGAGAGCCCAGCGTCTAATGCCCATGGCCCAGCTTTTCCCAGCCGATGATCGTGAGGCTCGCGCGGAGGTCGCCGCGCCGCGCAGCACCGCGGATCTGCGGGCGTGGGTGCGTGAGCGCCTGGGGCTCGACGAACAGCAGGAAGCCCAGCTCTTCCGTGCCATCGAGACCGTCGTCGCCAGCCAGCGGCAGCTCGTCGAAGAATCGAAGCACGAGGCGATCCGGGCGATGTCCGAGGGGTTCGCCGAGAAGATGGCGCGGCTGCAGCGGCAGCTGACCGAAAAGGACGTCACGGTCAGCAATATCGCGCGGTACTTCGAAGAGGTGGTGGCCGGGCTGACCGAGAAGTCGCACCGCGATCCGAAGACGAAACTGCTCAATTTCGACTGGTTCATGGAGCGCGTCGAATCGTTCCTCGCGGTCGAGCAGCGCGTCCGGTGGTGCGGCGTCGGCGTCGTGGACATCAACAGCTTCAAGTCCTACAACGACACGCTGGGGCACGCAGTCGGCGACAAGATCATCGAGCGCGTCGCGAGAATCCTGTCCGACCAGATTCGATCCGAGGACTACCTCGCGCTCGAGCGCAGCGGCGATTCGCGGGACCTCCACGCGCGCTTCGGCGGGGATGAATTCTGCTTCCTGATTCCCGACCTGCCCGGGTGCGTCGAGGCGGTGGACATTGCCGACCGGTTCAAGGAGGCTGTCGAAGGGCACGACTGGAGCCGCGACGATCGCCGGCTCGCGGCGCGCCCGGTCCGCGTGGACGTCGGCGTGGTGTGTCTGCACCTCGGCCCGGTGTCTGAGCGGCGCGGCGTCGCGCGCAAGCTGGCGGCGGAACTGATCCACCGGGCGGACCAGTTGATGTACGACGCCAAGACGAGCAAGGCGGCCCATGTGTACCCGACGGCCGTTCGCGTCCACGCGGGGGCGCTCGCCGAATTGCCCGACGCGCAGGCCCAGTGCGCGGCCCGCCGCAAGGCGGTCAGGAAGTCCGCCGACCTCCGCTGAGATTTGCCCCGCCGTTCGCGGCGATGCTAAACTTCCCTGCTGCGTGACTCCGCCCGGCCCATGACGTCCGGACGCGCGCACGCGTCGATTGGCCTCATGGTGGGTGTAGCTCAGTGGTAGAGCGCCGGATTGTGGTTCCGGATGTCGCGGGTTCGATCCCCGTCATCCACCCCAGACTCTTCACGTCCTCCAGACATCGCGCTTTGCAGGCGAACCCCATCGCGAGTTAGCCACGTTTATTTTTCCACTGCCGCCGAACTTTCGGGCCACCGCAGGCACGCGCCGCGAGAGCGCGGCGCTCTCCTGGTGCGCCGACCAGCGATGCCTTCGTGTGCATCGGTTTGACCGAACGCCCGTAGTGGCGCAGAATTCTCTTACCTCTTCAATTCGCGGGACGCGAAGCGCGCCGGGAGGCACGTGTGGAACAGCAGGATGTCGAGCGCATTGCGCGCGCCGCGATGAAGGAACTCGGGGTCCACGGCGCCGTACTGACGATCAGCCAGGGGGGTCAGCCGGGCGTGTGGCGCATCGATATACAGGGCGGACATGGCCCCGATCACCTGAAAATCAAGTGCGGGCAGGGGTCCTCCGCGCAGTGGGTGCGCGATCAGATTTTCGAGCAGTACCTCGCCCACGGGTAACCGGGTCCGCTCCGCGCTAGCGCGCGGCGCGCTTGCGCGGAGCGGCCTTCGCCGGCTTTTCTTCGAACTCCGCCTTCGCAGCTTTTTTCTTTCCCGTGCTGACGCGATCGAGACTCTGCCGGAGCGCGTCCATCAGGTTCACGACCTTCGGCGGCGTCTCCTCGGCTGTCGCGATCACCTCCTCACCCGCGATCTTCGCATCGATGATCCGCTGGAGCTCCTCCTGGTACTCGTCGCGGTACTCGGAGAGGTTGAACGCCCCCTCGAAGTTGCCGATCACCTGCTTGGCCAGCTTGATTTCGTCCGGCTTCACCTTGGCGGGAACTGTCTCGAGCTCGTCGATGTTGTCCATGCTGCGGACTTCGCGCGCGTGCCGCATGGTGTACATCACGAGCCCCTTGTCCCGCGGCTGGACCGCGACGAGGTACTCGCGCCCGTAGAGCGCCAGCTTGCCGATGCCCGCCTTCCCCTTCATCCCCTCCCGCATCACGGCGAACGCCTCCGTCGCCATCGCGCCGTCCGGCGCCAGGTAGTAAGGCCGCTCGATATAGATCGGATCGATGGCGGACGCGTCCGTGAACTGCACGAGGTCGATGACGCGCGTGGACTCGGGCCGGACCTTCGAGACGTCGTCTTCCGTCATGACGACGTAACGCCCTTTTTCGAACTCGTAGCCTTTCGCAACTTCCGACATCGGCACTTCGCGCTCGCACGACGGGCACCATCGCTTCTGCTGGATGCGGGTCTGGCACTCGGCATGGAGCTGGTTGAAGCTGATCGTCGCCGCCGAATCGGTCGCGGGGAACACCCGGACGGGGATGTTCACCAGGCTGATCTTCAGAAATCCCTTCCACGTCGGACGCGCGGCCATAGCTACTCCTTGTAACCGAAGCTCTCAGCTCTTCAGCTCACAGGTAATCGACTCTGCTGTCGACGTCAGCTTCGCTCCCATGCCGCCTCCGTCGCGTAGCTCTCAAACCGGGAGCGCATCGCTGACAGCTGACGGCTGATAGCTGACTGACTTGTCGTCCGTGCCGATTATCGGCCTCTTCCGTGCCGCCCACCATGATGTGCACAGATTTGCGCAATTTGGCAGGCCGCACAGCCATCAGCTAATCAGCTATCAGACCACAGGAATCAGACTTCAGGTCCGAGACTACTCCCGTATTCCGCCGGTTGGCCTCTCCGGCGCGAGAATCGCTGTTGCCGTCAAGCTGGCATTCTTGTGCCGATCCAGCCTGATGTGGGTACTGAGGCTGAAAGCTGACAGCTGACAGCTAATCTGAAAGCTGACAGCTGAAAGCTGAGAGCTGCCAGCCTCTTGTAACATCGTGACTGCAATGAAATGGCGCGAACCACCCGAGACGGTGCGTCCGATGCTGGCGACCCTGGCCGACCCGCCGCTCGTGAGCCCCGGCCTCGTGTACGAACCCAAGTACGACGGCATTCGCGCGCTGGTGCACGTGCCACCGGCGGGTGCCCGTGCCCCAGTCCGGATCTGGTCGCGTCTTGGGAACGAAAAAACGTCGCAGTTCCCGTCCATCGTGCGCGCGCTCGACGATCTGCGCGCCACGCTCGCCGGGCCTCTGTTGATCGACGGCGAAATCGTGGCGCTCGACTCCGGTGGCCGCCCTGCAGGGTTCCAGCGGCTGCAGGGCCGCATCCACCTGACCGATGCGCGCGACGTCCAGAAGATCGACACAGCACAACCCGTGGCGCTCGTCGCGTTCGACCTGCTGCGGGCCGGCGACGACGATCTGCGCGGCCTCCCGCTGACGGAGCGGCGCCGCCGCCTGGAGCAGCTTCTCGCCCCTGCACAATCGCCAACGCTCCGCATCAGCGAACAGGTGGCCGGCGATGGCCGCGCGCTCGAGGCGCGCGCGCGCGCCGAGGGCTGGGAAGGGCTCATCGTCAAAGAGGCACGGGCACCCTATCAGTCCGGGCGGCGCAGTCCGGCCTGGCGCAAGTGGAAGCTCCTCCGCGAACAGGAGTTCCTCATCGGCGGCTGGACGGAGCCGAGACAGACGCGCCAGTACTTCGGCGCGCTGCTGCTCGGCGTTCGCGACGACGCGGGGCGGGCGCTCGAGTACGTGGGCCATACGGGAACGGGCTTCAACGGGGCCGAGCTCGCGCGGGTGTGGAAACTCCTGAAGGTCCGGGAGATCGCACAGTCGCCGTTCTCTTCGCGGATCAAGACCAATGAACCGGCCCACTGGGTCCGGCCGGATCTGGTGGCGCAGGTCCGGTTCACCGAATGGACGTCCGACAACAAGCTCAGACACCCGGTCTATCTCGGACTGCGCGACGACAAGCGCGCCGCGGACGTCGTCCGCGAGGAGCCGCGACGCGGCGGCGCCACACCGAAGGCCTCGGCGCCGAAGGCGCTTCGGGAGGCCGAACCAGCCTCCACGTCGGTCCAATCCCAGCTCCAGGCGCTCGAGGATGCGCGGCGCGACGGGACGGTGGACCTGCCGGACGGCACCCGCCTGGCGGTCACGAATCTCGCGAAGGTGTATTGGCCCGAAGCCAAAATCACTAAAGGAGCGCTGCTCCGGTATTACGCCGACGTTGCGCCGTTGATTCTGCCAGCCGTCGCCGATCGTCCGCTCGTGATGAAGCGGTTCCCCAACGGCGTCGGCGCCCCCGCGTTCTATCAGCAGCGATCGCGCCAGGAGAAGCCCCCCGCGGGTGTGCGTGTCGAGACGCTGCCGCAGGGCCTCGATCCGATTTCCGAGCCGGACGCGCGGCGGTTCGTCGGCGGAACGCTCATCACGCTCCTCTACATGACGCAGATTGCGGCGATCTCCCAGGACCCGTGGTTCTCGCGGGTGCAGTCGCCGCTCGATGCCGACTATGTGGCGCTCGATCTGGACCCCGGCGATGACACCCCTTTCGATCGCGTGCTCGACGTGGCGCGCTGGATTCGCGACGAGCTCGCCTCGCTGCGCGTTCCCGCTGTCCCGAAAACGTCCGGGTCGAGCGGGCTGCACGTCTACGTGCCGCTGCCCCGGGGGACGTCGTACGAATCCGGCATGCTGTTCTGCCAGATCGTCGCGACGGTGATCGCGTCGCGTCATCCGCGCGTCGCCACGGTCGAGCGCACCGTTCGGGCCCGCCCCCGCGGGACGGTGTACGTCGATTTTCTGCAGAACATCCTGGGCAAGACCCTCGCGACGGCCTACAGCGCACGCGCGAGCAGCTTCGCAGGCGTCTCGACGCCACTGCGATGGGAGGAGCTCGACGAGAAGTTCACGCCTCAGGACTTCACGATCCTCACCGCGCCGGCGCGGTTCCGGCAGGTGGGGGATCTCTGGGCCCGGCTCCGCACCGCAAAACCGGCGGACCTCGAGACCGTGTTCAGGAAGTACCAAGCGAAACAGGCGGGCGCAGCTCCGGAGGCGCCGTCCCGGACGACGCGCAAGTCTCCGGCCGCCACGCGTACGCGCAGCCGTCCGAAGCGTTAGCGCTGCATGGGCCTGGCGGGTGCCAGGCGCGAAAAGATCGAGGCGTCGTACCGGTCCAGCAGGTCAGCGGCGTCGGCGTAGATCTCGCTGGCGGCGGGTAATTCGGTACGGTTCCAGCCACCACATTCCAAGGCCACCGCGTGCACACCGGCGCGGCGCCCGGCTTCCATGTCGTACGGCGTATCTCCGAGCATAATGGCACGCTCGGGCGCCGCCCCGCTTCCCTTCAGCGCAGCCGTCACGATGTCAGGATCGGGCTTCGATCGCGGGGCATCGTCGGATGACGTCCGCTCGGAGATGAGGTCGGCAACCCCGGCAACCTCCAGCAGCGGCTTCAACTCCCCCTGCTTGGCGGAGCTGGCGACCGCCAGCGTGAACCCGTCCTCGATGAAGCGCTGGAGCAACTCCCGCACGCGGGGGAAGGGGCGCAGCCGCGGCAGCCACGTGCCCTTGAACAGCTCCGCGCGTCGTGCGGCCACCAGGCGACCCTGGCCGGAGTCTTCGGCGAGATTCGACACGGACGGCATGAGCTTGTCTCCGCCCATGCCGATCGAGCGGCGGACATCTTCGTACGCAACCGTGACCCCGAATGCGGCGAACGCGTCCACCCACGAGCGCGCGTGCGCATCGTTGCTGTCGACGAGCGTGCCGTCCACGTCGAGGATCACGGCTGCGCAAGGATCGTTCGTCAGATACCGCCCTCTTCCTCGTCTTCTTCGTCTTCGAGCTCCTCGTCGTCGAACTCGTCGTCCGTGTCCTCCGCGAGATCGTCGGTCTCGTCCCCACCGCGAATCAGTTCGTCGTCAATCGAATCGCCCTGCTGAGGCGTGCGGCTCGGGTCCTGTTTGGCCATGTAGTCTCCTTTACGATGCGTCGAAGGGCAGCAAAGCGGGTGCCACGCGTGCGCTATGATTCCGAGGATGGCCAAACGGACGGATCAGTCGCCGGCGGACGCAGCCGAAGCGTTCGGCGTCGGACGACTCACGCGTCACCTGTTCGTCTGCCTGGGGCCGGACTGCACCGATCTCGCGGAAGGCGAACGCACGTGGCTCTACCTGAAGACGCGGCTGAAGGCGTTGAACCTCACGGGCCCGGACGGGCCGTTCTACCGGACCAAGTGCCAGTGCCTGCGGATCTGCACGGAAGGTCCGATCTGCGTCGTCTACCCTGAAGGCGCGTGGTACCGGAACGTGACGCCCGAGAATGCCGAACGCATCATCCAGGAACACCTCATCGGCGGGCGGATCGTCGACGAGCTGTGCTTTGCCCGCAACCCGCTGCCATGAGAGCGACGGCCGGAGTGGTAGCCGACGCGCGTTTTTGAGGCAGGCCTCAGCCTGCGGCAGGCGCGATCGTCTCGGTCGGGGCCAGTGCGCTGAGGTGGAGTCCTGGTGTGATATTCGCGACCGCGACGTACCGCATCGGAACGGCGAGGCCATCGCGGCGCTTGAGCAGGTAGACGCCTTCCTGCGTGCCGGTTTCGATGAAGCGGTTCCAGAGACGGGGCCGGGCCGGTTCGTTGTCGTCCGGCGTCAGGTCCGCGACCGACATCGTCGTCAATTCATCCGACTGGTAGCCGGTCAGCTCCGCGGCGCGTTCGTTCACCGCGACGTAGCGACCCGCGTCGTCCGCGAGAATGAGGGCCACCGATTTACCCACCCGGGCGCGCGAGGCGGCAAGCAGTTGTGACGCGATGGTCGTCTGCGGAGGCCGCGCGATCCCGCGTACGCGGGCGGCGTAGCGCCGGAGCCGCACGGCGGCGGCTCTCAGCGAGCGCGCCTGCGCGATCTGCAGCGTTGACGAGATGGTGCGGACGAGCGCGTCGATGTCCACCGGCTTCGTGAGAAACGTTTCGCAACCGAGCTGACGGGCGCGTGCCCGGGTTTCGAGCGTCAGCGTCATGCCGGTCGCCGCGACCATGGGAATGCGACGAGTGCGGCCGTGGCGATGAAGCGCGGCGCAGAGCGCCAGGCCGTCGCCGTCGCCGAGGAGCCAGTCGGTCAGGACGACGTCAGGGCGCAGGCGATTCGCCAGGTCGACGGCGCTCTGCAGGCTGTCGGCCTCGACGTGCCGATACCCGCTGACGTCCAGCACGAGACCGTACAGTTCGCGAGTATCCGCGTCGTCGTCGACGACCAGTACGAGATGAGAATCCATCTGGGGCGGGATCCAGCGTAACGCAAATAAAGCGTCGGAACCACCGATTTCCGGAGCGCCAATTCTGTCCGCTGTGGGTTGCGCGGCCGGGCTTCGACCGCTATGATGGGCAGTCGCCTGGCGGCCGGCCGGGTGGGATCGACGCGAGTCGCCATGCGCCCGTAGCTCAGCTGGATAGAGCGCCGGGCTTCGAACCCGTAGGTCGGGGGTTCAAATCCCTCCGGGCGCATACCCCTTTCGCGAGAGCCAGCCCAGCCGATCCATTCCGAACCTTGGGCACGCCACAGTCCTAGAGTGGCGCTGATTTCAAGAGTTATTTCCTCCCCTAAGATTGTCAAACGGTAGAGCTTGTGGCACCGTGCCGTTGGTGATGAACCGCATAGACCCGCCCCCTCGCAGTGTCGAACGCTGCCCACGGTGTGCCGCAACCGCAACGACGGTCGCATCGCTCACGGCCCACTTCGTCTCGCTGCGCTGCCGCCACTGTGGGGAGGTTTGGATGGTGCGGGAGCGCAGGCAATTGCTAGGCGGCAGCGTCGGGCTTGATCGCCGCTCCGACATCCGTGAGGCTCAGGCCGATGGATTCCGCTGACGCTCGAGCAACGACTGTCGATCTCGGGCCCACCACCACACACCAGCAGTGCGCGAAGTGCGACAGCAGATCGGTGAAGGCTGCTACCCTGACCGAGCGGTTCGTGTACTTACGCTGTCAGCATTGCGGCGAGGTGTCGGTGATCCCGGAACGACGACAACTCCCGAGAGCTAACGATCGCGTATCGCGCTGAAACGGTTTCACATGAGTGTCGTCCAGGGCAATCAGGCCGACGCATCGCCCGCGTCGAGAGGCTGATTTCCAAACTGGCCGCACACGCCAAGAAATCGAGCTGGTAGGCCACCAGGACTTCCGCCTCTTCCTCGAACGTCGGATCGGAAGGATGCGTCTGATTCTGCTTTTTCATGGCGATTGGTCATTCGTTCGGTGCGTTCAGCCGCTGGGATTGAGAGACGTTGATGCATTTGGAG
>JBBWZJ010000278.1:0-10275 GCA_039648985.1 Acidobacteriota bacterium
CTGCGGAAGGAGGACCTCGACAAAGTGTACGAGGACCTCGAGCGCCCGCTGATTCCTGTCCTCGTCGCGATCGAGCGCGCGGGCGTCAGGATCGACGGCCCGGCGCTCGCGGCGCAGTCCCAGCACGTGGACCGCGAGCTCGCCACGCGGAGCGCCCAGATTTTCGAGCTGGCCGGCGAGGAGTTCAACATCAACTCGCCGAAGCAGCTCTCCGAGATCCTCTTCGACAAGCTGCAGCTGCCCGCGCTCAAGCGCAACGCCAAGACCAAAACCGCCTCGACGGCGTTCGAAGTCCTCGAGGAGCTCGCGCTCGCTCACGAGCTTCCGCGCCTGATCCTCGAATGGCGCGCGCTGCAGAAGCTGAAAGGCACGTACATCGACGCGCTGCCGCAGCTGCTCAACCCCGAGACGGGGCGTGTCCACACGTGCTTCAACCAGGCGGTTGCCGCCACGGGACGCCTGAGCAGCAGCGATCCGAACCTCCAGAACATCCCGATCCGCACGGAGCTCGGTCGCGAGATCCGCCGCGCGTTCACGGCGGACGAAGGTCACGTGCTCATCTCGGCCGACTACTCGCAGATCGAGCTCCGCGTCCTCGCGCACCTCTCAGGCGACGACGCGCTCGTCCAGGCGTTCCGGGACGGCGAAGACATTCACGACCGGACCGCCCTCAAGGTGTTCGGCGCGAACAGCGGCCTGACGGAGCACGAACTGCGGCGGCGCGCGAAGATCATCAATTACGCGCTCCTCTATGGAAAAACGGCGTTCACGCTCGCCAAGGACATTGGCGTGACACAGCAGGCCGCGCAGGACTTCATCGACGCCTACTTCGCGGGATTTCCCGGCGTGCGCGCGTTCATCGACCAGCTGCTCGTCACGGCGCGCGACTCTGGTGTGGTCAAGACAATGTTCGGACGCCGGCGGCTGGTGCCGGAGCTCACGAGCCGCAACGGGCAGATCAGGGGAGCGGCAGAGCGGGTGGCGGTGAACCTGCCGATTCAGGGGAGCGCCGCGGACATTCTCAAGCGCGCGATGATTGACGTCCATCGCGGGCTCCCGGGGATCGCCGGCGGCCGCACGCGGATGATCCTGACGGTCCACGACGAGCTGTTGTTCGAAGCCCCGCGCGAGGCGGCCGCCGAGAGCGCCGAGGCGCTCCGGGAGCTGATGGAACGCGCGGTTCCGCTGCGCGTGCCGCTCACGGTGGACGTCGGTATCGGGGAAACCTGGAAGGACGCAAAGAGCTGAGAGGCTGAGTGCGCGGGAAGGACGGCGTCAGCGCGCCCAGCGGACTTTGAACGCTTCCCACTCCCCGACCATCCCGGCGAGCGCCTGCGCGTGATCGCGCCCGGGCAGCTTCGCCGCCCGGTCGGGCAGGATGCCCTGCACCATGAGGCGGTCGAGATCAGCGCGCAGCGCTGCACCCCTGTCGCGCGCGAGCGCCGCGCGCACCCACCCGGCCGCGGCCTCGTTCAGTGCCCCATCGAGGTCACCGGCGCCGCGGGTCGCCGCGGCGAGCCAGTAGCCAGCGGGCGCCGATCCGGCATCCTTCGCGATCTCGGACGCCATCCGCACGGCAATGCGATCGTACAGCCCCCGTCGTTCGGCCATGGGACGCGCGAGCGCCTGCCGATCCACCGCTGTCGCCCACCAGTCGAGCACACGCTCGTGGGCCGCCGCGCCAAGCAGTGTCGACGGATCCAGGACCGATTCGAACAGCGCCGCCGCCGCGCCGAACCTGTCGTCGAGGTAGAGCGCCTCCCCCATCCCCACCGCCAGCTCGATCCGCTCCCGCGCGTCGAGCGGCCGCGCATCGACGGCGCGCAACGCGCTGATCGCGTCCGAGAGATCGTCGGGCGCCGCAGTCTGACGGTAACGCTCCAGCTGAATCCGCCCGAGAACCACGCGCGCCCCGTCGGCTGTCGCAGGCACGCGGACTGCATCCCGTGCCGCACGCGCCGCTGCATCGTACTGACCCTGGTTGTACAGGCGGCGGGCGTCGGACAACGCATCGGCGGCGCGCACAGGCGCCGCGACGGCCAGGAGGGCGGACGCGAGCAGGCAGATCCGTCGCATGGGGCCGATGGTAGCATACGTGCCCGCGAGCCCTAAACGCCTGATACTCAGTGGGTTAATGGCAGCCTCCGCAGCAATGATGCTATAATTCGACGCGATGGCGGAGCCGACCATCGTCCCTCGGTCGCAACATACACTGTCCCGCCGCGACGTCGACCCCGACGCGCTCAAAGTTCTGTATCGACTGCACGAGCACAATTACGTCGCCTACCTGGTCGGCGGCAGCGTCCGCGATCTCCTGCTGAACCGCCGGCCCAAGGACTTCGACATCGGGACCTCGGCCCATCCCCATCAGGTCAAGAAGCTGTTTCGCAACTGCTGGATCATCGGGCGCCGCTTTCGTCTCGCGCATGTGAAGTACGGCAACAAGACGATCGAGGTCGCCACGTTCCGCCAGCATGTGGCCGCGTCCGAGTTCGGACCCGACACCGACGCAGGCATCAGCGGCGGCGATCCCCTGCTCATCGACACGGCATCGGAAGGCGGGCGGACGCCGCGGCGGCGCCCCGAGGATCACCTGATCGAACGGGACAACACGTACGGCACCCCCGAAGAAGATGCGTTCAGGCGCGACTTCACCGTCAACGCCCTTTTTTACGACATCGGCACCTTCTCGATCATCGACTACGTCGGCGGACTGCAGGACCTCAGTGGACGGCTCATCCGCTGCATCGGCGATCCCGACGTCCGCTTCCTCGAAGATCCCGTCCGCATGCTGCGTGCCGTCGTTCTGGCGGCGCGCCTGCAGTTCACGATCGACGAGCCGGTGCTCGATGCAATCTCCACCCATGCGCACGAGATCGCCCGCAGCTCGCCCCCACGGCTCGTGGAGGAGTTTTACAAGATCTTGAGGTCCGGCCATGCCGAAGAAGCGTTCCGCCAGCTGCGCGCGACGGGGCTGCTGAAAGAGATGACACCGGAGCTCGCAGCCGCCGGCGACCCGCTCTGG
The DNA here is from genome assembly GCA_039648985.1 of Acidobacteriota bacterium. Classification (GTDB taxonomy): domain Bacteria; phylum Acidobacteriota; class Vicinamibacteria; order Vicinamibacterales; family 2-12-FULL-66-21; genus JALZOC01. Next base: position 3,026 of record JBBWZJ010000278.1, read on the forward strand.
CAGTCGGTCGCCGCCGTCGATCGGTACCGCGCGCGCTTCGAAGGCGCGCCGGAGTCGATGACGAATGCGATCCTCGCCGGCACGCTGCTCCACCCGCTAGGGCTCGTCACGCGCCGCCGCTTTTCCGCCGATGCGCTCGAGCGCCGCGTCGAGCTCGGCATGCTGCCGATCGCGCGGCGCGACATCGAACGGCTGCAGCAGATCATCGCGCTTCAGCCGCGGCTCCTCGATCTGCAAGCCCCGCAGCGCGCCCATCGAGGTCTCCTCCACCGCGCGGTCCTGGACGAAGCGATCACGTGGCTCGAGATCCACGGCGGCCGCCCCGATGCGGTCGCCTATTGGCGTGCGCTCCAGGCCGAGCCGATCCTGACGGCGGAGGGAAGCCAGACCGCTGCCCCCGCCGCGTTTCCGCGCGCCCGGCGCCGCCGCCGCCGACGCCGGGGGCCGGCGAGGGCTTAGGCGAAGCCGGTTCCGGGTTCGGGGTTCGGGGTGCCGGGTTCCGGGTTCCGAACTCATCCGCACGTTTAGCTTGACCAACCCTTACCTCGTCCGTAGTATCGGCCCGCATGCGCTGTGGCTCGGTCTGTCTCGGCCTGGTTCTCACGACGCTCGCGGCGGGCTGCTCGGATCCTGAAAAGGCACGAGCCGAAGCCGGCATCCGCCCGACATACGACGCGACAACCGGGCGCCTCAAGCAGCTCACCCTCGACTCCAACCACGACGGCCGGATCGACACATGGACCGATATGGACGGAGCACGCCCGATCCAGACTCGCATCGATCGCAACGGAGATGGGCGCGTCGATCGCTGGGAGTACTACGACACGGCGGCGAAACTGCTCAAGGTCGGGTTCTCGCGGAGGGACGATGGCAAGCCCGACGCATGGGCGTTCTCGGGAGCGGACGGGAAAGTCGCGCGCATTGAAATCTCCTCGACCGGCGACGACAGGAAGATCGATCGCTGGGAGCACTACGATTCGACAGGACTCGTGGCGGCGGAAGAAGATACCAATGGCGACGGCGCGGTGGACAAGTGGGACACCTACCGGGCCGGCGCGCTCGAGTCGGTTGCGTTCGACGAGGATCACGACGGCAAACCGGACCGGCGCCTGACCTACGCGGCGGGCGCGCTCGTGGCCATTCAGACCGGGCTCGATGCGTCCGGCAAATACACGAACCAAGTGCAGATCAAGTAGGACGTGAACGTCCTTTATCTGAGCCCGGCGTCGCAGGAGCAGGTCCACATCGCCGGCATGATTACCGACGCCGGCCATCTCGCGATCGCGGCGGAGACGTCGGTGCAGGCAGTCGCGCGGCTCGTCCGCAGCGGCGCCGACCTGGTCCTGCTGGACCTCGCGGGCGGGGGAGAGGCTCTCAAGTTCCTGCGCAGACGAGCGGACAACGCGCCGCCGCCGGTCGTCTGCATCGCCGATCGCCGGCGTCCCGCGTCCGCATCGGAGGCCCTCCGTCTTGGCGTGGCCGACATTGTCGGGCGCCCGGTCCGCAGCACCGACCTCCTCAATGCGTTTGCGAACGCGCGCGAGTTCGCCCGCCTCGTCGAGCGCCAGGCGCCCGGGAGCGACGTTCCGGATCCGCCGGACGGCATCTTCGCGGCCTCACCCGCGATGCGCGAAGTTGTCGGGATCGTGCGCCGGGTGTCGCAGAGCCGGTGCGGTGTCCTGCTCGTCGGCGAACGCGGGAGCGGGCGCGAAACAATCGCCCGCGCGATCCATGCCCAAAGTCCGCAGAACGTCGGAGCATTCACGAAGTTCGCGTGCGGCGATATCGACGTGCCTTCGTTCGGGGCGGCGCTCGAAGGTGCCGCGTTCAGGAATGCGACGATTTACCTCGAAGACCTGGGCGCGCTCGCTCCAGAGCTCCAGGAACGGCTGGAACTTCGCATCGCGGACACACGCGACGATGCGGCGCGTGTGATCGGAAGCGCACAGCCGGACATAGTCGAGGCGGTGGACCGTGGTGCGTTCCGACGCACCCTGTTCGAGACGATCGGGCTCGTGCGCATCGACCTCCCGCCGCTCCGGCAGCGCACGCACGACATCCCGCTGCTTGCGATGTTTTTTCTGAAGGAGGCGTGCCTGCGGCAGGACGTGCCGGCAAAAACGCTCTCGCGCGGCGCGCTCTCGCTGCTGTCCACTCTCCCATGGCATGGGAACGCCGGCGAGTTGCGCGCGCTGATGGCGCGGCTCGCGATCCTGATCCCGCGCGGCGTCGTCGTCCTCGAGGACGTTCTCCCCAACATACGCCTTGGCGGCGCGGACGCGATCGGTGCGCCCCGTGGGTCACTCAAGACGGCGCGCGAGTCGTTCGAACGCGACTACATTACCGCCGTCCTCCAGCACCACAAGGGGCGGATGACGAGCGCGGCGCGCGAACTTGGCATCGAACGCACCAATCTGTACCGCAAGATGAAGCAGCTCAATATCCACACGGTGGATTAACCCCGTTGTGTGGCGTTGCAGCATCGCTGTGTTGCGCAATTGATACAGAGATCGCCCGGATCCGGGCCGACCCGCCCTATTACATTGAACCACCGCGATTTACAGGTCATAACTACTGTTCGTCCAAAATCTGAACCGGGCGATCACTGGGGGATCCTGTCATGCGTAAATCCGTCTGCGTCGTTCTCACGATCGTGTTGGCGGGTGGTGTCCAGGTGGGAGTGCTCGCCGCGGGCGCGCAGTCGCCGACTGGCGGCCTCCAGGGTGTGGCGAAGAGCACGACGCAGCAGAATCTCTCGGGCGTGCGAGTGCAGGTGCGGGCCCCCAACGGTCAGCTTGCGGCAACGGGAACGACCGACGCGACAGGTTCGTTTTCGTTCACCGCGCTTCCCCCGGGCAATTACACGATCGAGGTGCTCGACGCGGCCGGACACATCGTCGGGACCAGCGCTTCGGTGACGGTGGCAGCCGGCATGACGGCAACGGTAACCGTGACCGCCGCAGCGGCGGGTGCGATTGCCGCAGCATCGGGCGGCGGAGTCGGGCTGTTTGGTCTTGGCACTATCGCGACGGTTGCCGTTGTGGGCGGTGCCGCGGCGGCCACGATCGGCGCGGTGGTTGCGACCCGGAACAACAAGATCACGATCTGCCACAAGCCGGCGGGTACGACGCCGACGACGATTGAGATTGACGAGAGCGCCCAGGACGCGCACTTCGGCCACGGCGATACGCCGGGCGCGTGCCCCGCGAGCCCGAGCAAGTAGAGTTCCCGGCCGGCTTTCGTCGACATACTTGAACGACTGGAAGGCCGAGCACTTGCTCGGCCTTCTGCATTTTGCGAATACGGTCGAGCTGCTTTCGACTGCGTCCCTTCTCTGCTCACGCGCACCTGAATGCCCGGATTGCCGGGAGTATCCCATTCTTCGCGGAGCTCTGTCGTCCTGCGGTTGCGCCCGCGCCCCTTGTTCCTCCAGGCGACATCCGCCGATATGTGGATGTGAGTCAAGGGGCGGTAGCTCGTACGGACGGCGACGGGATCGACATCGAACATCACTGACATGCGCCGACTTATCGCGACCCTCCTCGTGCTCACGCCGTCCATCTGCTCGGCGCAGACGTCCGCCACCGGGGCCATCGACGACGTGCGGCGGGATGCCCGCGTGCACCTGGGACCGCTGTATTTCACTCCGGGGGTCCTCTTGAAGGAGCTCGGGGTGGACGGCAACGTGTTCAATGCGGCGGGCGAGCGGAAGTCGGATTTCACCTTCACCGTCGCGCCGAAGGTTGACGCGTGGGTGCCTGTCGCGCGCCGGTTCCTGTTGCGTGCGACGAGCGAGACCGACCTCGTTTGGTACGCGCACTACCGATCCGAGCGGTCGATCAATCCGCAGGTCAGCGGCCGGGCCGAGGCCTATGCGCACCGGCTCACGCTTTTCGCCGAAGACGCGTATGTGAACACCCGGCAGCGGCCGAACTACGAAATCGACATCAGATCGCGGCACGTGGACAACACCGGGGTCGCAGGCGCGGAGTTGCGCGTCACGCCGAAATTCTCGGTCGAAGTCTCAGGCCACCAGGAACGAACGCGGTACGACGCCGACGCGGTGTTCGACGGTACAAGCCTTCAGCGCACGCTCAACCAGGACACCACGGGAGTGCGGGGGGTGGTGCGCCATCGTCTCACGCCACTCACAACGCTGGCCGTCCGGTACGAGCGGCTGCGCGACGAATTTCCCTTTTCTCACAACCGTGACTCGCGCAGCTACCGCGTCATGCCGGGTGTCGAATTCAAGCCTCGGGCGCTCATCAAGGGCACCGCCTACGTCGGCTACCGGCAGTTCACGCCAACCGATCTCGCGTCGCTCCCGAAGTTCAACGGCCTCGTCGCGCAGCTCGGGCTGTCGTACACGATGCTGGGCGCGACAACGTTCGGCGTCAGTTATCGCCGGGACCTCACCTACTCCTACGAGGAGCTGCAGCCGTTCTTCATCGCGAACGGCCTCGGCGGCTCGCTCCGGCGCGCAATCGGCGGCCGCTTCGACGTGCTGCTGTCGGTGGACCGCTACACCTACGACTACCAGGATCTCCTGGCCGCTCTGCCCAACGTCAGTTCGGTTCCCCTGCCGGCGCGGACCGATACCACATGGAATTACGGGAGCAGCCTTGGGTACCGGCTCGGATCGAACGGGCGCGTCGGGCTGGGTGCGTCGTACTGGAAGCGCGAATCGACCACCGTACAGTTCCGCCATTACGACAATCTCAGGTTCGGGACGACGGTTACTTATGGGTTTTAGGGGTTCTAAGGGTTTTAAGGGTTCTAGGGGTTCTACGGGTTTTACGGGTTCTACGGGTTCTACAGGTTCTACAGGTTCTACAAGTTTTACAAGGTGCTGACGATGAAGACGGATGTTTCTGTTTCCAGCCTGACGCGGCATGCGCTGGGCGTGGTTGCTGTCGTAGTGCTGCTGGCCGCCGCGGCATCGGCGCAGTCGGCGGCCGACTACACCATCGGTGCGCAGGACGTGCTGTCGATCCAGGTGTTCGATCAGCCGGATCTCGGCGGCAAGTACACCGTCGAGACAGACGGCACGTTCAGCTTCCCGCTGATCGGGCGGGTGAAGCCCGGGGGCATGAGCCTGCGTGCGTTCGAGAACGAGCTGAAGAAGAAGCTGGCGGACGGCTACTTCCGGAACCCGCAGGTCAGTGTCGGAGTTGAGCAATACCGCAGCCAGCGCGTGTTCGTGATGGGAGAGGTTCGCGCTCCCGGCCCCGTCGCACTGACGGGCGGCATGACGCTCATCGAGGCACTGTCGCGGGCGGGTTCAACCCTGCCCAGCGCATCGGGGGAGGTGGCGATCGTACGCGCGTCACAGGGGTCCACCGGGCCAAGGCTGCCGGACGCGGTGATGGGAACCGACATGTTCCGCGCAAGCATCCGCGACCTCGAGAGCGGCTCCATGAAGCAGAACATCGAGCTGCATGATGGCGACACTATTTTTGTCCCGCGCGCCGAATCCGTCTACGTCTTTGGCCAGGTGAGAAACCCCGGCGCTTACGCCGTCCAGAAGGACACGACGATGCTGCAGGCGCTGTCCCTTGCGGCCGGCGTCACGGAGAACGGTGCGATGAACCGGATCAAGGTCGTGCGCATTGTTGACGGTATCAAAGTGGAGCTCAAGGTGAAGCTGACGGATATCGTCCATCCGGGCGACACGATCATCGTTCCCGAAAGGTTTTTCTAATGTCCGATCACATGGATCTCGACACTCCGGCGGAATCTCAGGGGAAGTCCCGGTTCGGCACGGTAAGCCGTCGCGCGCCGGCCCCCGCTTCAGCGCCGGACGCAATCGCGGAAAGCGTTCACCTCCTCGACTACGTGAAGGTGCTCTACAAGCGCCGCTGGACAGCCGCAACCGCCTTCGTGATCGTCCTGGGCGCGGTCACGATCTATGCGTTCACCGCGACTCCGGTATTCGAAGCCAAGGCACGTCTCCTCATCGAGTCCGACGAGAGGAACGTCGTTTCCTTCAAGCAGGTGGTGGAAGAAGACCAGACGAAGCAAGACTACTACCAGACGCAGTACAACATCCTGCAAAGCCGCGTGCTGGCCCGCAAGACACTCGACACGCTGAAACTCTGGAACACCTCGCCCTTCGGAGGACAAGCCACGAATCAGGGCTTCAGCGTGCGGAAGGCTGTTGCCGGTATCCCGGCAGCGATACGGACGGTGTTCAGCCGTGAAAAGCCGGTCAGGGAGACGGGGGTAAGCGGCGCCGACGAGACAGCCGCGCAGTCGCGAGCCATCGATTCGTTTCTCGTGAGCCTTACGGTTGCGCCGATCCGGAACAGCCGGCTTGTGGACGTGAAGTACCGGTCCACTGATGCCGCACTCGCGGCACAGATCGCGAACGCACTGGCCAGGAACTACATCGAGCAGAACCTCGAGTACAAATTCATGGCATCGAAGGAGGCCAGCGACTGGCTCGGAAGCCGTCTTGGCGAAGAGCGGAAGCAGGTGGAGCTGGCCGAAACGCGGCTACAACAATATCGCGAGCAGAATGACGCGATTTCGCTCGAAGACCGGCAGAACATCGTCGTCCAGAAGCTCGGCGACCTGAACGCGGCGGTCACTCGTGCGAAGACGGAGCGGATTCAGAAAGAGGCCATGTACAACCAGTTGAGACTGAGCCAGGCAAACCCAGCCTCTCTCGACACCTTTCCCGCCATTCTGACCAACACGTTCATCCAGCAGCAGAAGGGTGAGCTCGCCGAGTCCCAGCGCCAGTACGCACAACTCTCGGAAAAATTCGGCGACAAGCACCCCGACATCATCAAGTTGAAGTCATCGATCCAGCTTTCACAGACGAAGCTGCAGGCGGAGATTGCCAAAGTTGTTCAGTCCGTCAAGACGGAGTACCTGGCGGCCCTGGCGCAGGAGAACAGCCTTGCCGCCGCACTCGGCCAGCAGAAGAACGAAGCGTTGACGATGAACCGCAAGGGAATCGACTACAGCGTGCTCAATCGGGACGTTCAGAGCAGCAAGCAGATATACGACAGCCTGATGCAGCGCGCAAAGGAGACCGGCGTTTCTGGCGAGCTGAAGACCAGCAACATTCGCGTGGTTGACGCTGCCGAGCAGCCGAGCAGTCCCGTCACACCACAGAAGACGCAGGCGCTGCTCCTCGGATTGTTCGGGGGCTGTTTTCTCGCATGCGGGCTCGTCTTCTTTTTCGAGTATGCCGACAGCCGCATCAAGACGCCTGATGAGATTCGGTCGCACTTGGGCCTGTC
>JBBWZJ010000339.1:0-4066 GCA_039648985.1 Acidobacteriota bacterium
CCAGATTGTCCCGCGAGGTGGTGAAGCTGGCGTGGCCGACGCCGAACACGCCGGTCGTACCCGAGAACACGGGGCCGGTCTTCGTCCAGTTCGCCGGTACCATCGGATCGGCCGTGGTGCTGGCCAGCCGCAGCTGCCCCAGACGGTAGTCCTTGAGCCACGATTCCCGCGTGGAGTAGAGCACGAAGGAGCTGGTGTCGTGCTGCAGCACCTCCGGCCCCTCCTGGAGATCCAGCTCCGTGCCCCGCTCCCACGTCTCGACCGGCGCGCTCAGCATGACGCGGTTGCTCGAGATCGTATACGCGTTGCTCATGCGGGCGATGTAGAGTTGCTGCGGCGTGCGGTCGGTCGACGCGTTCTGTGCCCAGCCCGACCAGATGGCGTACCGCTGGCCGTTGATGCTCGCGACCGTGAGGTCGATCGACCAGCGGTCGCCTTGCCCGGTGCCGAGGCTGTCGCCCGTGTACAATGGGCCGCGGTCGGCGTACGGCGCGAGCGCATCCGTGCCCGCGGATTCCAGCACGCCCGCGTGCTGGGTGATGAACGGCGGCCCGGACGAGCCGGCCGCATAGTAGATGTACCAGCGTCCGTCGATGAAGTGCAGCTCGGGGGCCCACACGTTCATGCTGTTCCATCCGCTGGACGGCGCGGCCCACACCCGAGTCATCGGCGAGGTGACGACGTCGGAGAGCTTCGTGGAATGCGAGACCCAGATGCCGTTCTCGCGGGACTGGACGTAGTAGTAGCTGCCGTCCTGCCGCACGACCCACGGGTCCGCGCCGGACGCGAGCGGATTCGTGAAGACGCATTGCGGGACGGTCGGCGGCTCGACCGGATTCACGCTCGTGCCGCCGGCACAGCTGACGGAGAACGCGAGGACAGCGCCCGCGAGCACCGACGGGCGCACGGTCGAGCTCAGGGTGTTTGCCAGCACAGCGATGCTCGCCATCGGAATGGACCCAGCCAGCGGGAACACGGGTGGCGGCCACCGATGGCCGCCACCCGTGTTTCTCACCAGCCCGGGTTCTGTTTCACGTTCGGGTTCAGGTTCGTCTCGGTGGCCGGTATGGGCAGGCGCTCCGACTTGCCCGCGACGAATCCGGGTGCGCCGTTGCCCGCGGCGAAATCGCGATCATGCGTCGCGAGCGCCGGCGTGAGCAGGTTCTGCCGGCGCAGGTCGTTGAATCGCGACGACTCCAGACCGAGCTCGAACATGCGCTCGTACAGGATGGAGTCGCGCATCTGCGCCGTGGACAGCCCCGCCAGGTCCGACTTGCCCACCCGGCGGCGCACCTGATTGACGTAGGTCGCTGCCTGAGCGGGCTGATTCTGCTCGTTCAACGCCTCGGCTTCCATCAGCAGCACGTCGGCGTAGCGCAGCACCTTGTAATTGATCGGGTTGTCCCAGCGCTGGTCCGCCCGCAGGTACGTCTCACCGTACTTCCGGAAGAACAGCATCGTGTCGAGCCGGATGGCAGGCGCGGCGGGATCGTTCTGGAAATAGAACGAGCGGGGCTTGTCGTACACCAGCTCCGTGGCCCGGTCGGGACGATTGTACAGGATCGTCGCGTCGAGCCGCGGATCGGGCAGGCCCGCCGCCGTCTTCGACTTGGAGAACTCGTCGAAGTACCAGCGGGTCGGGCGCCCGTCGCAATACGTGGGGTTGTAGTCCAGCTGTGGCGTCGCATCCGAGCGTCGGCAGGGTCCGATCATCTTCGGAAAGCTCAGACCGGTGACGATCGGATACATGTCCTCCGTCTGCACCTCGAAGAGCGATTCGGGATTCACGTTGTCCATCGCCTGCGTGAAGTTGTCCCCGTAGTTCGGGAGCAGGCTGTAACGTCCCCCGGCGATGACCAGCGACAGCGCCTGTGCTGCCCCGGTCCAATTGCGCTGCTGGAGCCGCGCCTTGCCGAGCATCCCCTGCGCGGCACCCTTCGTGGCCCGACCGACGTCGCTGCCGCTGTAGCTCACGGGCAGATCGACTGCCGCCTCGGAGAGGTCCTTCTCGATCTGGGCCCAGGTCTCCGCGGGAGTGGCCGTCGACGGCCGTTCGGTGAGCTGGGGCGGGGTGACGACGAGCGGCACGTTCTCGAACAGCGTGACCAGATTGTAGTAGCCCAGGGCGCGAAGGAACTTCGCCTCGGCCACCATCCGGCTGCGGAGCGCCGGATCGATCGTCATCCCCGGCACGTTGGCGATGACGAGGTTCGCCCGGCTGATCAGCTCGTAGTTGTGCGTCCACAGCTCGCGGTTCACCTCGAAGTTGTAGTCGCTGAGCTGGAAGGCGTTGAAGTTCCCGAGGTCGCCCCACGGGCTCATGCGCGCCGTGCCGATGTCCGAGCGGATATCGTTGGCGAATGCCTGCCACCGGCCGAACGCGCCGTTGGGGAGAAGACCGTTGTAGGTGGAGGTCAGCGCCCGGTTCGCGTCGTCCACCGACGTCCAGAATGACTGGGTGCTCTGCTGGTTCGGGTTCGTGACGTCGAGCGAGCTGCACCCGCCCAACGCGGCCGCCACGCCCAGCGACGTGAGCAGGCCGCGACGAAGCCGGCGTGGAAATACGTATCGCATGAGTCTCACCTGAGTGTCGGAGATGGTCACAGCCTGAGGTCCACGCCGAGGCTGAAGGTTCGCACGTTGGGATAGACGCGCCCTTCGTCGATGCCGCGGCCGAGCGGATTGCCGTAGCCGAGGGTTTCGGGGTCCCAGTTCGAGTAGCCGGTGAACGTGTGCACGTTCTGAGCGTTCAGGTACAGCCTGGCGCTCACCGGCTGCGAGCCGCCGAGCTGCGACATCAGCGACTCGGGGATCCTGACGCCGATCACGATGTTCTGCACGCGCAGGTAATCGCCCTTCTCGATCCACCGGTCCGACGCGTAGCGCGTGTTGTCGTTGCCGACCGCCAGCGCGCGCGGCGTGGTGGTGCTGGGGTTCTGCGGGGTCCACGGCGCGAATCCCGCCCGATAGTTCGACGGATCATCCATGCGGTCGGTCCAGTAGCGCGAGGCGTTGAAGATCTTGAAGCCGCCCGCGCCCCGCAGGTTCAGACCGAAGTCCCAGGCTCCGAGTCCGCCGTCGAAGAACAGGCCACCCGAATACTTCGGGGTTCCGTTGCCGGATTCGACACGGTCGTCGTCATTGATGATCCCGTCGCCGTTCGCGTCGACGTAGCGCACATCACCCGGCTGCGCGTTCGGCTGGACCTTCCACGCCGCCACCTCGGCTGCGCTCTGGAAGATGCCGGCGGTCCGCACGACGTAGAAGGTGCCGAGGGGGCTGCCCACCGCGGTGCGCGCGATGTTCGTCTCGTCGAACAGCGGCTGTCCCTCGTTCCCGAGCGACAGCACCGTGTTCTTGACGGTGGTGAGGCTGGCGGTCGTGTTGAGGCGGAACGCGGCCGGCGCCCCGCTGCCGTATCGGTACGTCAGCCCGAACTCCGTGCCGGTGTTGCGCATCGATCCGGCGTTCACGACGGGACGCCGCGCCGGATCCAGGCCGACCCCGAGGCTCCAGGGCAGCGGCGCGGAGACGAGCAGCCCCGTCGACGTCGAGCGGTAGGCGTCGGCAGTGAAGCTCAGCCGGTTGTCCATGGCGTTGAGGTCGAACCCGACGTTGTCCTGGCGGTTCGACTGCCACTTGATGTCCGGGTTCGAGAACTGAAGCTGCGTCGCACCGGCCTGCACGTTCCCGCCGAACGGGTAGCCGAGACGGTTCTGCTCGATCGGCGCCGAGTAGCGGTAGTCACCGATGTCCTGGTTGCCCAGTGTGCCGGTGCTGGCGCGCAGCTTGAGGAAGTCGGCGCCACGGAGCACCGGGACCGAGCGGAAGAAGTTCTCTTCGCTCAGCACCCACCCGGCGGAGATCGCCGAGAACACGCCCCAGCGGTTGTTCGGACCGAAGCGCGAGGAGCCGTCGCGCCTGACACTGCCTGTGAGGAGGTAGCGGTCGAGCAGGGAATAGTTGGCGCGGACGAGCATCGATTGCAGCACCGTGCGCCGCCGCGTCCCGCTGTTGGTGGCATTCGCCTCGCCGCCGGCGTTGATCGTGACGAGCTGCTCGTCGG
>JBBWZJ010000082.1:0-34862 GCA_039648985.1 Acidobacteriota bacterium
GTCGTACATTCCACCCATGAAGTCGCGCAGGTCGTAGATGCCTGACAACGCATAGCAGCGCTTGACGATGTGCGGGTAGTGGAAGAGGGTGTTCGCGGCGTGATACGCACCGAGTGATGCCCCCATCGTGCCAATCCGAACGCCGGCGGTCTGGCAGCTGTCGGCCACGTACGGCATCACTTCGTCGCGGATGTACTCGTCGAACATCCGCTGCTGCCAGCTGCGATGGAGCGGGTGCGCGCTCTCGTTGAGGAACGATTCGGTGTTGTTGGAACCGACACAGAACACCTTCACGCGTCCCGCCTCGATGAAATCACCGATCGCGTCGATGAGCCCGTGGCGCTGCAGCTCCCATTCGTCCCCGTGACTCGTCGGAAACGCGATCAGCGGCGGCCCCCAATGGCCGAATACCGCGACCCCCATATCGTGACCGACGCGCGGCGAGTACCAGACCTGGTGTGTCGTGTGCATCCTGAACTGTCCCGGCCTGGTGTGGCTGGTTACGTGGCGGACTCGAGCACGAGCGCGAGGGCAAACCCGTCGTACCCCTTCGCGCCGACAGTCTGGACGGCGGTGGCCCGGACCCGCGGCTCCTTTTTCAGCAGTGCGAAGAACCGCCGCATCCCCTGCACGCTGGCATCCGTGGTCGCCGCGTCCGCGACCGCTCCGTTCCGAACCACGTTGTCGACGACGATGAGGCCTCCGGGCCGTGCCATCTTCAGGGCCCACGTGAAGTATTCAGGCGTGTTGGCTTTGTCGGCGTCGATGAAGGTCAGGTCGAACGGCGTGCGCGACTCGCGGGCGAGCGCCGGCAGCGAGTCCAGGGCGCGCCCCAGGCGGATGTCGACGACAGACCCGAGGCCTGCTCGCGCGATGTTCGCCCGGGCAACGCCTGCATGCTGCTCGTCCGCCTCGAGCGTGATGAGCCGTCCCTCCGGCGGCAGCGCGCGGGCGAGCCAGATCGTGCTGTATCCGCCAAGCGTGCCAATCTCGAGGATGCGCCGTGCCCCGCAGAGGCGCGCGAGCATGTGCAGCAGCGCGCCTTGCATCGGCGAGACATTGATCGACGGAAGCCCGGCGGCGTCGCTCGATCGGAGCGCGGCCTCCAGCACCGCGTCGGCCGGGAGCAGCTGACCGGCCAGGTAGTCATCAACGCGCGTCCACGTCTCGTTGTTCATGGGGTTCCACTCTCCGATCCGCTGACGTCCGGCAGCCGTCAGCCTTGCTTGCCGGGTCCCCAGAGCGCCCGGCCCGGTTTCGCGCCGGTGTGCTCGCCGGCTTTCAACACCTGCACACCGTTCACGAAGACATGCCGCACGCCCACGGCATACTGATGCGGGTTGTCGAACGTGGCCCGATCGGCAATGCGCTCCGGGTCGAACACCACGACGTCCGCGAACATGCCTTCGCTCAGAAACCCGCGATGATCCAGCTCGAGGTTCGTCGCCGGAAGTCCGCTGAGCTTCCTGATCGCGTCCGCCATCGTCAGGGCGCGGTCCTCGCGCACGTACTTCCCGAGGACGCGCGCGAAGTTGCCGTACGCGCGAGGATGAGTGGACGAGCGCGTGAACGGAAGCTCGGGCGCCATTGACGCGGCGTCGGATCCAAACGCGGTCCACGGGAGCGCAATCGCCTTTCGCACGTTCTCGTCCGACATCATGAAGTACACCGCTCCGACGCGGGACTGGTCCTCCACGATCAGGTTCATGATCGTGTCCACCGGGTCCTCTCCGCGAAGACGAGCGGCCGCTGCCAGCGTCAGGCCAGTCAGCGGCTTCAGCTTTTCCGATCGGAACTCCACGAGCAGGATGCGATCCGGGGATCCGGCGGCGAGATACAGATTCTCCCAGTCGCGCCCGGGGGACCGCATCGCCTGCGCGATGGTCCGCCGCATTGCCGGATCCCGCAGCCGGTTGTACGCCGCATCGTAGCCGCCGTCGAGCACCCACGGGGGCATCGACGCGTCGAGCCCTGTCGCGCCGGCCGTGTAGGTGTACATGTCGGCGGTGATCTTCAGCCCTTCGCGACGGGCCGCTTCGATTCTGGCGATGGCCGCATCGAGCTTCCCCCAGTTCGTCTGCCCGGCGGCCTTGAGGTGGTAAATCTCGGCGGGGATGTTTGCCCGGCGGGCGATGGATATCAGCTCGTCGATCGCCTCGAGCAGGTGATCGCCTTCGCTGCGAATGTGCGAGATGTACTTTCCGCGGTACGCCGCTGCGACCTTGCACAGTTCCGCCAGTTCGTCAGTGTCCGCGTAGAACCCAGGCGCATAAATGAGCGAGGAACCGATCCCAAGGGCGCCGGCCGCCATCTCCTGGCGGACCAGCGTCCGCATCTGCTCCATCTCAACCGGCGTCGCCTTCCGATCGTCCAGGCCCACCGTGTGCTCGCGCAGGGTGCTTGCGCCGATGAACGACGCGACGTTCTGGGAGACCCCGCGGCGTTCGAGCTCGCGCAGATACTCCGACAATGTCGTCCAGGTGATGTCGTATTTGATGTCTCCCATGTCGGCGAGCGCACGCCGCTTCATCGCCTCGGTGAGCGGCCCCATCGAGCTGCCCTCGCCGAAGATCTGCGTCGTGACGCCCTGCCTGATCTCACCCTGGGAGCGGCCGTCGGCGATGAGTGAGTCCGTGGACCAGGAGAGCATGTTGATGAATCCGGGCGCGACAGCAAGGCCCGTGGCATCAACTATGACGTCCGCCGTTGCGTCGCCGACATCGCCGACCGACACGATCCGGTCTCCGCGAATGGCGACATCTGCCCGACGTCCGGGCGCTCCTGTGCCGTCGTACACGGTGCCCCCCGCCACGATCACATCGAAGCGCCGTTGCGCCGGGCGATGCACGATCAGCGCGACGGCGAGGCAGCCCGCGGCGACAAGGATCAACGCGCTCCGCATGCCCGGATTATAGTGGCAGGACAACGCGCGGCTCCGGTGCAGGTGGCGCCGCGCCGTGTCGGCGGATACGATTTGCCTGGAGGGTACATGCGCAAGGGATGCATTGTGTGTCTGTGGCTTCTGGCGTTCGCCGCCGCCGCTGCTGCGCAGAGCGATAGAGCCCGTTCCGGGGTTGGCGATGAATACCTGGGGAAGTGGACCGGGACGTGGAGCGTTGCGTCGGAGGGTGCGGCTGGTGGGGAGTTCGAGATGACCATCACCCGCGACAAGGATGGCGCGCCCGTCGGAAACGTTGTCGTCTCAGGCGGTCAGGACGGGCACTCGGCGACATTCAAATCATTGGCGTTTACTGGCCGCAAGATGACGGCCCGTTACGACTACCCCCTCGACGAAGGGGGCGAGATCGCACTCGAGGCCACTTTCGATGGCAGCGAGGGAGCGGGCACGTGGGTCCTGCATCCACCGGGGCAGGCCGGAGAGGTCAGTGCGCAGGGCACCTGGAAGGTCGCCAGGAAGTAGCGCGCTCGATGTGATGCTACCCTCTGGAGCGTGGAGGGCAACGGCGCGCGCGTCTGCATCGCCACGGTCACCTGGGCGCACGACGATCAGGAGCGGCAGCTTCTTCGCGAATCCCTGCTCGCCCTCGACGCGTCCGGCCTGCCGATTGTCGTCGCTGACAGGGGATCGGATCCGCCGTTCCGCGATGTTCTGCGCGCGCAGCCGCGGCTGATTCTCGCGGCGCCCCGCCACCCGTCGCTCGTGGGCCAGGTCCAGGCAAGCGTGCTCGAGGCCGCCGGCACCGGAGCCGACTTCGTTCTGTACACCGAGCCAGACAAGGCTCTTTTCTTCACGTCCGGCCTCCCGGAGTTTCTCGCCAGAGCCGACCTGCACAGCCGCGCCGGGGCTGTGCTGGCCGCGAGGTCGGATGCGAGCTTTTCGACCTTCCCCCCGTTCCAGCAATTCACCGAGCGGACGATCAACGAGCTCTGCGCCCGGTTTCTCGGGCGGCCGGGCGATTATTCATATGGGCCGTTCCTGCTCAATCGTGACCTCGTGCCGCGCGTGGCGGCCATCGCGCCCCACGCCGGATGGGGGTGGCGCCACTTCATGTTCGCGTCCGCGCACCGCGCCGGTTACCAGGTCGACCATGTGGTCGGCGACTATCCGTGCCCTCCGGATCAGCGGGCGGAGCACGAGTCCGATCGGCTGCACAGGGCGCGACAGCTCCACCAGAACGTCGGTGGACTTGTCGCCGGGATGGAGATGTCTGAGTCCAAAGGCTGAGAACGGCTGAACGCCGGGCTCTCGAAAGGTGACTGGCTCATGGTATCAAGGCGTGCGATTCTCTTCGGCGTCGCGGCGGCGGCCGGGACCACCGCTTTCGGGAGGCGCACGGCCGCAGCGCTCGCCACAGGAGCACCGTCGCTCACGCCCGTGAACTTCGCGGTGCCTGCGGGGGCATGCGATTGCCACACGCATGTCATCGGGGATCCGCGGAAATTCCCGTTTTCTCCATCCCGCAGCTACACACCGGCCCCCGCATCGGTGGACGAGTTGAAGGCACTCCACCGCGCCCTGCATATATCCCGAGTGGTGATTGTGCAGCCGAGCGTCTACGGCACGGACAACAGATGCACCCTCGACGCACTGCGTCAACTAGGCGTGTCCGCACGCGGAATCGCCGTCGTTGACGAGAAATCGTCGGGGGCAGAACTGGACGAGATGGACGGTGCCGGGATCCGGGGAATTCGCATCAATCTGGCCACGGCCGGCCAGACAGACCCGGACCTGGCGCGGAAGCGGTTCGATGCGGCGATCCAGCGAATCGGGGGCCGCAAGTGGCACCTGCAAATGTACACGACGCCTCCGGTCATCGCCGCGATCCACAGCCGCGTCGTGGCGGCGCCGGTTCCGGTCGTGTTCGATCACTTCGGCGGCGCACAGGCCGCGGGCGGAGTTCGCCAGGAAGGGTTCGATAGTCTCGTCGATCTCGTGCGCACCGGCCGCGCGTACGTGAAGCTGTCGGCGCCGTATCGCGGTTCGTCGCAGCAGCCTGCGTTCGCCGACATGACACCACTCGCCGCCGCGCTGATCCATGCAAACCTCGCGCGCATACTGTGGGGAACCGACTGGCCCCACCCGGACACCACGGTGCCGGCGGGGCGCAGCGCCATGGACGTCGCGCCGCATCTCCCGATCGACGACGGCGTTGCGCTCAATCAGTTCGGCATGTGGGTGCCGGATCCCGCGGGCCGTCAACAGGTTCTCGTCGACAACCCCGCCGGACTGTACGCGTTCTGATCCGTTCACGGCCGCTGTGCCGCAGTCCCATCTCAGAACATTCCGAGTTGGGATGGCATCACCACTTCGTGGTCACGAGAGAAGAAGCGGCTGATGGAATCGGGAACGGCGGTATGGGCCCCAGCGTGCCCTCAGAGTGGGTCCAGGAGTGATCATTGCGGCGCGAGCGCGGTTGCAGGCGCCGACTGTACACTTGGACTGATGGCGGAGTGGGATGCGGCGAAATACCATCGGATTTCCGACCCGCAGCTGGCGTGGGGGAGAGCGGTCGCGGCGCGGCTGATGCCGGCTGGCGGCGAACGGATCCTGGACGTGGGGTGTGGCACGGGGCGGCTCACGGCGGAGATCGCACGAGCGCCCGAGGTGGTCGTCGTCGCTGTCGACTCGTCCGCAGCGATGCTGGCGGAAGCCACGGCGCGCCGTCGCGCCGAAGGCCCGGGGCAGACGTCTGATGCGCGCCTGCCCGCCACCGGGAGTGCTTCGGGCGATCTGCCCCATGAGGAATGGCCCAGTGCGCCTCGATACGTCCGCGGAGACGGCGCCGCGCTGCCCTTCACGGCAGCGTTCGACGCCGTGTTCAGCAACGCGACGTTCC
This sequence comes from Acidobacteriota bacterium, assembly GCA_039648985.1. Classification (GTDB taxonomy): domain Bacteria; phylum Acidobacteriota; class Vicinamibacteria; order Vicinamibacterales; family 2-12-FULL-66-21; genus JALZOC01. Next base: position 5,799 of record JBBWZJ010000082.1, read on the forward strand.
ACTGGGTGCCGGATCACGATCGCCTGTTCCGAAGCATTCACGGGGTACTCGTCCCAGGGGGCCGGCTCGTGGCTCAGTGCGGCGGCGAAGCCAACCTGCTGCAGCTCTACGGCCGCGCGCGCGCGGCGATGCGCGCCGCGCCGTACGCCCCGCTCTTCGCCGGGTGGACTGACCCGTGGCGGTTCGAGGGGGTTGATGCGACAGAGAAGCGGCTGCACGCCGCCGGCTTCGTGGACATCGACGTGTCACTCGCGCCGGCTCCCACGCGCTTCAGCGGGCCCGACACCTACATGGAGTTCGTTGCGGCCGTGTGCCTTCGCCACGAACTGGCCCGCCTCCCCCTGGATCTGCGGGAGACGTTCCTTGGCGCGTTGACGACGGCGGCAGGCGAAGACCTCCCGCCTTTCACGCTCGACTACTGCCGTCTGAACATCTCGGCCCGGAAACGGCGTTCGTGATTGGCACGTACCACACACGGGGCGGCGAGCACGCCGCGCGGCGCGATCTCGAGCTGCGTCGATCGTCGCGCATTTCGCGTGCGCGGCTCGCCACCTTTCTCGTCGCGCTGTTGCTTACGGTCTGGAGCCTGGCATCCGGGGCTGATGCACTGCGCCTCGGCACCGCAGCGGCATTGTTCGTCGTCTTCGGAGGCCTCGTCGCCTGGCACGCGCGGGTCGAAGAACGGGCGGCGTGGCACGAGGCGCTCCGTGTCGCGTGCGAGCACGCCGCTGCGCGCGTCGAGCGGCGCTGGAACGATCTCCCGCCCGGCGATCCACCGCCAGGCCTGAATGTCACAGGTCATCCCTACGCAGTCGACCTCGACGTCTTTGGCCGGGCATCGCTTTTCCAATGGCTCGGCCCGACGGCGACACCCGCCGGCGCGGCACGTCTGGCCGACTGGCTCCTGAGCGCGGCGGACCCGCATCAGATTCAGCTCCGGCACGAAGCCGTCCGCGAGCTCGCGCTCCATGACGAGTGGCGGGAGCAGCTCGCTGCGCACGGCGTCCTCGCCAGGAACGCCCACGACCGCCACATCGACGCCTTCATCGCCTGGTCCGAAGGTCCGGGTCCTTTCGGCACGCAGACCGGCCTCGTCAAGGCCGCAACCTTCATCATCGTCGGCTCCATGTGGCTGCTCATCGCGATCGACAGGTCCTCCGGATGGTGGATGGTTCCGCTGGTCGTTGGGATCACGCTTTCATTTGCGATGAACCGGCGGATCCACACTGCGCTGGACCGGGCCGGCGCCGGCCAGCGGGCGCTCGGCCGGTACGCGGCGATGTTCGCGCACGTCGAGCGCGCGGATCTCACGGCAGGTCCGCTGCAGGAGCTGCGCGGCCGGTTGTCCGGAGGAGGACGGCCGGCGTCGGCATGCATGGGCCGCCTCAATCGCGTCCTGGGTTTCGGCGAGCTCCGCTCGTCAGCGGCGCTCCTCCATTTTCCGATCCAGGCGCTGACGCTGTGGGACTTCCATGTGATCTTCGCGCTCGATCGATGGCGCCTCAGCGCAGGATCGGGCGTGCGCGACTGGTTTGCCGCACTCGCGGACGTCGATGCGCTCTCGGCACTGGCGGCGGCGCGACGGGACAATCCGGAATGGGCGGATCCGGTGCTGGAGGGCACCACGACGTTCACGGCCGCCGCCCTGGGGCACCCGCTCATCCCGCAGGAACGCCGGGTCTCGAACGACGTGCAGGTCGGCCCGCCCGGAACGCTGCTCCTCGTGACCGGATCGAACATGTCCGGCAAGAGCACGCTGCTTCGCGCCATCGGATTGAACGCCGTCCTGGCGCAGGCCGGCGGACCGGTGTGCGCGGCGTCGCTTTGTATGCCCGCCGTCGATCTGCAGACGAGCATCCGCATCGAGGACTCGCTGGAGCTCGGCGTGTCGTATTTCATGGCTGCGCTCGCGCGCTTGAAAGGAGTGATCGACGCGTCGGATCGATCGCGGCAGGGGCCGATGCTCCTCTATCTGCTGGACGAAATCCTGCAGGGCACGAACAGCGCCGAACGCGCCATTGCGGTGCAGGGCGTCGCGCGCCACCTCCTTGCGGCGAACGCGATCGGCGTCATGACCACGCACGATCTCAACCTCGCGGCCGAGGAGCCGCTGCGGTCAGCCGCGCGTCTCGTGCACTTCACGGAAGTGGTGGACGGGCACGGCCACATGGGTTTCGATTACCGGCTTCGCGAAGGCATCGCCACGTCGCGCAATGCGCTGCGCCTGATGAAAATGATTGGCATCGATCTGGAGAGCCTCTAAATGGCGCCCGGACGAGTGGCGCGGCAACTTGCGGCGATCGCGTTGTTCACGCTCCTGACCGCCATCATGACGTGGCCGCAGGTGAAAAACCTGGGTACCGAGGCCTCCGATCACCAGGACGTCTACTTCAACATGTGGCGATTCGAATGGATCGCGCATGCGATAGCCACGGCACCTGGCCGCGTGCTCGACGGAAACATCTTCTATCCCGAGCGCCGCACGCTCACGTTTTCGGACGCGATGCCTGTCGAATCTGCCATGGCGGCGCCGCTGCTGTGGGCCGGGGTCCGCCCGGTACTCGTGCACAACCTGATGCTCCTGGCGGGGATCGTGTTGTCGGGGGCCGGGATGTTCGCGCTCGCGCGCCGGCTGACGGGCAGTACGGCGGCCGGGCTGACAGCGGGAATCGTATTCGCGTTTGCGCCGTACCGGTTCGAGCACTACATGCACATGGAACTGCAGTGGATCGTCTGGACGCCGTGGGCGTTCTGGGCCCTGCACCGGATGTTCGAGACAGGCAGCCGGCGGTCGGGTGCCCTGGTAGGGTTGCTCGTCGCGCTGCAGTTCATGTCGAGCATCTACTACGGCGTCTTCCTGGCGACGCTGCTCGGCCTCGTCGCAGTGCTGCTGCTGATCACCCACGGAGGCGAGAGCTTCAGGCAGCGTGCCGTTGCGCTGGCGATCACCGGCAGCGTGTGTTTCGCGTTCGTGCTGCCGTACGGCCTGCAATACGCCATCACGAAGCGGAACATCGGGGGACGCCCGGAGGAGCAGGTCGTGATGTTCAGCGCGAAGCCGTCGAGCTACGCGGTCGCGACGCCGACGAGCCTGCTGTATGGGGAACGGTCGAGGGGCCGCGGGCGTGCGGAACGGCGTCTGTTCCCGGGCCTGCTGCCGGTGTTGCTGGCCGTGACGGGCTTGCTCCTGCGACGACCGTCGCGCGAGGCGATCGCGTATGTGGCGGGGCTCGTCGCCGCGTTCGAGCTGTCGCTCGGGATGTACGGATTCAGCTACCCACCGCTCTATCGCCACGTCCCCATTTTCGAAGGGCTCCGGGCCCCCGCGCGTCTGGGCGTCTACGTCCTCTTTTTTCTGGCGCTGCTGGCGGCGTACGGCCATGCGGCGCTCGAGCAGTCCTTACTTCCCCAGGAGTCCTCCGGCTCTAAGCGCCGATTGAGGGGGCTCCTCGGCGGAGCGATTTGCGCGATCCTGATCCTCGAATACTGGGTCGCGCCCTTGCGCCTCGTGGCGTACCCGAATACGGCGCCGCCCCTCCATGCGTGGCTCGCAAGGCAGCCACGCGGCGTCGTCGCGGAGCTGCCGCTGGCCCCCTCCCATCTGCTGCCGGGCGACGATCCCCGGTACGAGTATCTATCCACCTTCCACTGGATGCCCTCGATCAACGGTTACAGCGGCTACTACCCGCCGTCGTACCTCGAGAGGGTGCACAGGCTGCAGACGTTTCCTGACCCTGCTGCCACTCGCGTGCTGCAGCGCGCCGGCGTGCAGTATGTTGTCGTGCACCTGAGCGGATATTCCGCCGCAGAAGTCGGAACGATTCTCTATACCCTGGCAGCGAACCACGCGTACACACAGCTGGGCCGTTTCGATGACGGCCAGGGACCCGCGGCCGTCTACCGCCTGCATTAGGTACTGTCCTCTGTGGCATCCGCATTGCGTGTGTCGTGCAGGAGGTCCCTATGAGCAAACGAACTTACGGCATCCTTGCAGGCGTGATCGGATCGGCAGTGGGCGCATGGTGGTGGTCGCGTCAGTACGCGCTCTCGACCGCGTCTTCGTCGGAGACCGCACGCGGAACGGTCATCTTTCACAACACGCCGACTCCGACGCCGCTTTCCGAGGAAGGGGTTATCTAGCGGTTGCAGCGCAGCGCGCGCGGTGGCCCTCGGCTTGCACGAACGCGCTCGCAGAGGACGGATGACACCAATCCCTGCCCACCGTGCGCAGCGCGCGACTCACACCTGGGTCGCCATCATCGCCGGGTGCATGCTGGCATTGGGCTGCCACCCCGGCGTTCCGGTTGTGGATACGGGGCCAAAGCCGCCCCAGGCTGATGCGACCATCAGCGGTACGGTCCGTGGTCCGGAAGGCACGGCGCCCTTCGAGGGGCGACTCGTCGAAGTGGTGAACGTCGAGACAGGAGCACGCCAGCGGGTCCTCACGAATAGCGCCGGCGGCTTCACCTTCAAAGTCAAACCGGGCAAGTATCGGGTCGAACTCACGTTGCACGAGGGCGAGAACCTGATCAAGAGCCCTGGCGTTCTCGACCTGAACCGCAGCGAAATCGACGCGAGCGCCGATTTCGTCATCGGGGCATCTACAATCGTGCGTCCGCGATACCACGCTCCGAGGTCGGACGACGGCTTGGGCGCGGCAATCGCCTGATCGTTCGCCGGCGCGTGCCCGGCACAGTTGCGGGTCGCGCTCCCCCTCGAAAATCACGCTGTAACGGTCGTGCTACGATCCGCGGCGATGGCCCGCGCGCTGTGCGTTCCCGTCTTCATCAGCGCGCTCGCGTCTCTCGGAGGGATGCAGGCCCCGCGCTTCGACCTCGCGATTGTTCACGGGGTGGTGGTGGACGGATCCGGGGCGCCGCGCCGCCGTGCTGACGTCGGCATCCGGAACGGGCGAATCGTCACCGTCGGGGTGCTGCGGGGATCCGCCACCGAAACCATCGACGCCGCCGGCCTCATCGTCGCACCCGGGTTCATCGACGTGCACACGCACGCCGACGGCATCGCGGAGACGCCTCGCGCCGAGAATTTCGTGCGCATGGGCGTCACGTCGATCGTCGCGGGCAATTGCGGCCGTTCAGCGCTGGATATAGGAGACGCGCTGGCGGTCATCAGCCAGACGGGACTCTCAGTCAACTACGCCACCCTGATCGGTCACAACACAGTGCGCCGGGCCGTAATGGGCACGGAAAACCGGGATGCGACAGTGTCCGAGCTCGGGAGGATGCGATCGCTCGTGTGGCGCGCGATGGCCGACGGCGCGGTTGGATTATCCACCGGGCTCGAGTACGTACCCGGCGTGTACGCCCGAACGCCGGAAATCCTGGATCTCGCACGGATTGCCGGGACGGCCGGCGGCGTGTACGCATCGCACATGCGGAACGAAGGGACCGATCTCGAGGAAGCCGTTGCCGAGACGATCCGGATCGGCGAGATGGCGGGATGCCGCGTCCAGATTTCCCACCTCAAGGTGGACAGCCCGGCGCGGTGGGGATCGAGCGGGCGCGCGCTCGCCTTGATCGACGCGGCCCGCGCGCGGCGGGTCGACGTAGAAGCCGACGAGTACGCGTACGCGGCCGCGAGCGCCGATCTCGCGATCCGGTTTCCGGCGTGGGCGCTCGAAGGGGGCACCATTGCCACACGCGCGAGACTGAACGACCCGGCGAGCTGGACGAAAATCAGGGCGGAAATGCGGGCGTCACTCGCCCTTCGCGGTCTCGACGATCTGGCGTTCGCCGTCGTGACCGCGTACCCGCCCGCCCCGGATCTTCAGGGACTGACGATGCGCCAGGTGGCGCAGAAGTTGTACGGGGTGGACGCGCCAGACGCGCAGTTCGACGCCGCGCGTCAGCTGATGCTGGGTGGCGGGGCGACGATGGTCTACCACCTGATGGCGGAGAAGGACGTCGTGCAGATCATGGCGAGTCCGTGGGTCTCGATCGCCTCGGACAGCGCGGTCCTCGGTGCAGAAGATGGTGTGCCGCATCCGCGCGGTTTCGGCAACAACGCGCGGGTGCTCGGCGAGTACGTCCGGACGCGACGCGTGCTCACACTTGAAGAAGCCGTGCGGAAGATGACGTCTCTGCCAGCCGAGCACTTCCGCTTCGATCGACGAGGACTGGTCAAGGAAGGGTACGCCGGGGACATCACCGTGTTCGATCCGGCAACGATTGCGGACAGGGCGACGTACGACAAGCCACAGGCGTTTCCGTCAGGGATCCCGTACGTGTTCGTCAACGGTGTCGCAGTCGTACGGAAAGGGGAGCATACCGATGCACGGCCGGGACACGTGCTCGCCGCCTCAGTCGTCACCCGGTAGCGCGGCTACTATCACCCGGTAGCGCGGCTACTCCTCGCGAAGCGCGATGAACAGCGCCAGCGGCCACAACAACAGCAGCGACGCGGCAGCCACGATCAGCACGGGAGCGCCGCCGGGGACGGCGACCGCGAGCGCGCCCAGGTCCGGCAGGCTGTTGACGAGCCGGGCCAGCAACGTCCGCCAGTGGGAGGCAGCCGGCGGGAACGTACGAAGCAGCGAGACAGCGATCCAGACAGCGCACGACGCCGCGACCCCCTGCACGAAGCCAATCGGCCGGGCGGCGGCCCGGGCCGCTTCTTCCCGGCCACGGAGCTGCGCCCGCCACCACACTACGGCGGCTGACGGCACACGCGCGTCGGACCACGAACGATCGTGTTCGTCGAGCAGCGCCGCGGCTGCCACCGCGAGGTCCGAGCAGATCTCGCAGGTCCGTACGTGCGCGGCGAGCTCGGGGTCGCATCGGTCGGGCCATCGCTTGGCGGCAAGCGTGTCAAGCACGTCCTGCTCGCGGGCACACTCGGTAGTCATGCGCCTTCCTTTTTCCCAGGCGCGGGCTCGCTTCGGAGCAGACGCGCCAGCTTTTGCCGCGCTCGAAAGAGCAGCAGGCGCACGCTGGCGGCCTTGACGCCGAGCGCTCCCGCGATATCCAGGTGGTTGAAACCCTGCGCGTATGCAAGCCAGAGCATCTCGCGCTCCCGCGGCTTGAGCTGTCCCATCGCACGCGACAGGTCCGTCCGTCGCAGTGCATCACCCGCCACATCCGTGTGCGCCGTCAGCTCCGCCGAGCCCTCGTCGCCCTGCGGCAGCGCCACAAGCCAGGCGCGGCGTCCACGCCGGCGGCCGTCGTGTGCGAGATTCGTGGCAATCCGAAAGAGAGAGTTCCGGCGATGCGCCTCTCCCTGATACCGGGCGTGTGCGCGGAGAAACCTGTAATAGGACTCCTGAAGCAGATCGTCCGCCAGATCGCTGCTGCCAGAAATGCGCGCGAGATACACCCACAGCGGGCGCGCCGTGCGGTCGTAGAATGCGCGGAAGGATTCCTCGTCCATCTCGAACACGGCGTCCGACTCGGCAGCGGCCGAGCGGACGCGCTCGATGTCCGACAGGGTCAGATCACGCATGGTCCGCGGCGGGGCGATCGAGGAGCCCCAGTTTGCGCGAGAGGCCGTATGCGGCCAGCGCCGAGACGATGAAGCCGGCGCCGAACGCGAGCGAAAGAATCCCGGCGACGCTGAAGAGCTGCTGCGGATCGTTGGCGAACTGCCGGCTCACCTGCAGGAAGCCGGCGCCGAGGACCAGCAGCACGATCCCGGCCTGAACCGACCAGAGGATGCGCGAGAGAGGCGCCGACATCCGCTGGGCGTCTTCGACCGGAATGGGGGTTGACTCGAGAAACCGTCGTCCCGCCGGCGTCTGGACGTAGGCGAGGAGCTCGTCGTTCGATGTGAACCGATCGAGCAGCTTGTTATGCGTCTCGAACTGCACCCTGGACAAGCGGTTCCAGCGGCGGTGCGTCACGATCAGCCGGATGAGCCACGTCAGGACGGACACAATCACGATGAAGGCGATGAAGACTCCTATGCCCGCAAGCACGCCGAGCATCTCCTCGCGGTCGCGGCGGCGGGGATCGTTGAAGAACCGTTCCTGATTGTCGATGCGGTCGAGGAAGTAGCCTGGATTGTGGACCACCTCAGGGTGCTGCGACAGGAATGTGCCGAGCACCGGATACGGTGCAAGGTAGGAAGGACTGCTCATCAACGAGGGATCGAGCTTGAAAACCCTCGCGACTGCCGGCGGATACTTCTCGAACACCCGTTCGAGCGATTCGCGCGTGTCCTCGGCGTTGTGCTCATCGCCGGGGGCTGGCAACGCCTGCACCGCGGCCGAAGTCCCCTGCCGGGCGGGATTTGGCCGCTGCGCCGCGTGTCCGGGCAGGGGAACGCCGAGGATCGCGACGGTGGCCAGCAGGGCGATGGCGGTGCGGCGGACAGCTGTGTGCATCATGTGCGGACGAGGCTCCTTACACAGCTATTACGCGGGGCGGCTCGAAAGGTTAACAAGCCGACGCATGTTCGCCAGCGTTCCCGCATCCGCGTTCCCGCCGCTCACGATCGCGACAACCGGGCCGTCCACCCGGACCGCCCCGGCCAGCGCCGCGGCGACAGTGGCGGCCCCTGACGGCTCGGCCAGAATCGCGGCCCTGTCGGACAGCCAGATCACCGCCTCGGCGATCTGTGGATCCTCGACCGTCACGATCTCGTCCACGAACCGCCGGACGTGCGCAAACGTGAGATCGCCGGGCCGGACGGGCATCAGGCCATCGGCAATGCTGTGGGTGTGATCGAGCGTCACGGGCTCACCGGCCTCGATTGACGCCTTCATCGCCGCGGCCCCGGAGGGCTCGACACCGACAACCCTGATCGACGGCCGCGACAACTTGATCGCGGTCGAGACACCCGCGGCCAGCCCGCCGCCGCCGATCGGGACGATCACGGCGGCTGCCTCGGGGCATTGGGCGAGAATCTCAAGGCCGGCGGTCGCCTGCCCCGCAATAATCCATGGATGATCGAACGGCGGCACCATCGTCAATCCACGCTCGGCCGCCTCGATTTCCGCCCGTGCCCGCCGCTCGCTCGATGTCGTGCCCGCAAAGATCACTTCCGCCCCGAAGCCGCGGGTGCCGGCCACTTTGATCTCGGGCGCTGTCGTCGGCATTACGACCACGACGGGGGCGCCGAGCTCGCGACCTGCGAGCGCAACGGCCTGGCCGTGATTTCCCGACGAAAAGGTGATGATGCCGCGCCGGCGCTGATCGCCGGTGAGCTGCGCGACCATGTTGTAAGCGCCGCGAATCTTGAACGCGCCGCCCGGTTGCGTATGCTCGCACTTGAGCAGCAGCGGACGTCCGGCCAGGGCGGATACATCCAGCAGCGGCGTGATGCGGGCCACCGGTGCGACGCGGGCGGCCGCGGCGCGGATGTCGTCGAGCGTGACGAATACCGCCTCGTCCGGCGTCATCGGATCCGTCCCCCGATCGGCTCTCCCGCGGGCGTGGGGAGCGGGGGCGTGCGCTTCTGGGGTGTGTCGGGCCGCCGCAGAAACCGCTCGATGTCGTCCCGCGTCGCCGCCGCGTGGTCCGACGTCGTGGCGCGGGCCAGCGCCAGGATCTGTCGAAGGCCGGCCGCCGCCGCGGACCGCACCTGCGGTGCGGCGTCGGGATTCGCCGCGAGATCCATCAGGCGCGACACAGTCAGACTCTGGACTTCCCGCAGAATGGCGCGTCCGTATCCGTCGGGCGGGATAGGCGCCCTCCATGTCGCGTTCAGGATCCGGTCCACGACCTGCGTGACGCCGGGGCTGCGCGCATCCCGCGCGGACTGCTGCACCAGGCGGGCGGCGCGAGCCGGCTGCAGGAGTGCGCTGACGGCGAGGTCCGCGGCAATGCCCGCGGCTCCGATTGGATCGAATGTGGGATCCGTTCGCCGGGCGAAAGGCTCGGCGGTGCCGCCGCCGTATCCGAAGGCGGGCGGCGGGATGAGGGCCAGTATCCGATCCGGAATGCGGAGCTCGTCCACAGCGAGCGTCGAGAGCACGGCATCGAGAGCCGCGCGCTGTTGTTCCGGCGCGACGGCCTCCGCCACCTTCGCGGGATTGGGCCCGGCCGGGGTCCGGACCGCGTACGTGAAGTAGACCCCGCCGAGCGACTTCACCGCAGCCTGCAGCTGATAACGATGGTGGAGGTACAACGGCAGGAGTTGACGCTCGAGCTCCGACAGCGGTGTCCCGATTGGGATGTTCCGGATGCCGAAGGTCGAGAGCCCGATACGCCGGACCGCCATCTCGTGCCGCAAGGTGGCAACGGGGTCGCCGCCGCTGTCCCAGAGACTCGCGAGCGGATGCGCCGCGTTCGCCGGGCGCGCGTCCGAGTCGGTCACGTACAGCATCCCGCTGGCGACGCCCGCTTCAAGGATCGCTTCCAGCTGGGAACCTTCGTCCGTGCCGGGTGCAAACTGGGAGTACGCAAAGCGGGCGGCGAACTTGTCGAAGACCCCGATGCCCGTGGCGTAGGCGTTCGAGAGATCGAGCTTGCCGTCCCTGATGTCCACCCACGGAGCGGGGTAGTCCATTACGGAGCCCCGGCCGTAACTGCTTGCCGCAAAGTTGTGCGCGAACCCCAGGGTGTGTCCGACTTCGTGCGCGGCTAGCTGACGGATCCGCGCGAGCGCCATGACGGTCACGTCTGTTGACGGATCGAGCTGGGCGACGTAATCGTCCTCCGACGTGATCCCCAGGAGACACGGGCCCGCGCCGCCGTCGCCGCCCGCGTACGCCGGCAGGAGTCCCAGGCCGATCAGGTAGTCCTGCCGCACGCGGAGCGAACCCAGGGTCACGTTCCCCTTGATGATCTCTCCCGTTCTCGGATCGATGATGCCGCCGCCGTACGACCAGCCACGCGTCGCGCGGTGGACCCAGTTGATCATGTTGTAGCGGACGTCCATCGGATCGGCGTCGGCGGGGAGCACTTTCACCTGGAACGCATTGCGAAACCCGGCGGCTTCGAACGCCTGGCTCCACCACGATGCACCTTCGATGAGGGCCGTGCGAATCGGTTCCGGCGCACCGTTGTCGACGTAGTAGACGATCGGCGCGACAGGGTCGGATAGCGCCGCAGCCGGTTCGCGTTTCTCCAGGCGGTGGCGGGAGATCCACCGCTTCTCGACGGGCTCGCTGAGCGGCGAGGCGTAGTCGTAGAACTCGACGCCGAACGAGGGGGCGCGCGGATCGAGCCGGCGTGGGCTGTAATGGGGGTCGGGCAGCTCCACGAACGAGTGATGCTCGCGGAGCGTAATCGCGGCGGGCATCGGCGTCGTCTGCTGCACGTATGCGCCGGGCTCTTCCTCCGTCGTGAACGTGAGCGTGGCTTCGACTTCGGTGTTCTTTGGAAAACCCCGCGTCCGGTCGAGGAACAGGGCGCTGCGCGAGTCGTCCAGCCGGTACTTGCCTTGTTGAGCCTTGCGCAGCCGATCGGAAACGCCGTGGGCATCGCGCATGAAAAATGCTGTCGCGTCGACGAGGACCTTTCCCGTGTCTTCCGCCTCGACCTTGAATCCCCAGAGGACCGAGCGCGCAAACGAATCATCCACAGCGCGGCGCTCCGCCGCGTCTGTCGTGAGCGCGCGGTAGCGGTAGTTGGGCTCGATCAGCAGCACCTTGTCGCCAATCCGATCGAAAAACACGACAGCGGTGTCGCCCAGCTGTCCGCGGTCGAGCCCGACGGGATTCGATCCGAGGCCCGCCGGAAGTGACACCTGGTAGAGCAGCTCGTCACGAAAGCGGCTGATCTCCATGAACAGCCTGCCGGTGCGCGCCTGCCAGTACAGCGGCATCAGCCCGTCGAGCTTCTGCATGCCTCTGGCCTTTTCGGCAATGCCCGGCAGCTTCTCCGGCGTGTCCGCTGGCGGCTTGTCCTGTGCTGCCAGCGTCGGCGATATGGCGCAGCAGAGTGCCCCCGTCAGTAAACACGTCAACCATTTCATACGGGAATCCCCGAGGCGCATACGCCGGCGCCTTCTGTTTTCATTGAGAGGAATCGAATTATATGGCGTCCCGCGTGCGCCCGCGGTGTGGCGCGCCGGTTGCACCGACCTCGTGCGAACTCTTTTGTACGCCGAACACGACTTTCGAAGGGGCAGGACACCATGGGCATCATGAGCCGGGGCTGGAAGCCGAAAAAGCTGCGGGAGCAGACGATTGTGATCACGGGGGCATCGAGCGGCATCGGGCTCGCGACGGCGAGAAGGGCTGCGGCCCGGGGAGCCGCCGTCGTACTCACCTCGCGCAGCGAGCAGGATCTCCGGCGCGCCACCGACGAGATCACCGCACGCGGCGGTCGAGCGACGTACGTTGTCGCCGACGTCGCCGAACCAGCCGAGCTCGATCGCGTGGCAGAGGCTGCGATTCGGGAATTCGGCGGCTTCGACACCTGGGTCAACGACGCGGGCGTATCGATCTACGGCAAGCTGACCGAAGTGCCGCTCGCAGACAAGAAGCGGCTGTTCGAGACGAATTTCTGGGGTGTCGTGAACGGATGCCGCACCGCCGTCCGCCACCTGCGGCACTCGGGGGGCACGATCATCAACGTCGGCAGCATCGTCTCGGATCGCGCCGTGCCGATGCAGGGCATCTATTCAGCCTCGAAGCACGCGGTCCTCGGATACACGGACGCGCTGCGGATGGAGCTCGAACACGACGGCCTGCCGATCGCCGTCACCCTCGTCAAGCCGTCCGCGATCAACACGCCGTTTGTCGAACATGCGCGCAACTACATGGACAAGGGGCCGTCGCTGCCGCCGCCCGTGTACGCGCCGGAGGTCGTTGCCGCCGCGATCCTCAAGTGCGCGGAGCGCCCCGTCCGCGAGGTCACCGTCGGCGGCGGAGGGCGCATGATGTCGGCGCTGGGCAGGATCACGCCCCGCGCCATGGACAAGTACATGCAGCAGACGATGTTCGAGCAGCAGAAGGACAGTACCGGCACCGTCATCTCGCAGGACAGCCTGTTCGAGCCAAAGGAAGACGGGCACGCCGAAGGTCCCTACACGGGCCACGTCATGCAGTCCAGTGTGTACACGAACGCGAAGCTCTCGAACGTCGCACGGGTGCTGCCGTACGTCGCCGCCGGCGCTGTGCTTGCCGCGACGCTGAGGCGGTGGAAGTCGGACGCGGCCTGAGTGCCGGCAGGACGCGCTTCGCACCGGACGCGGCGCAGCCGTACTCGTCGCCGGGGCCTGGCCGCCGCATAGAATGCCCGGATGCGGCTGGTTACGGTTGTAGCGCTCGCGTCGGTGCTCCTGGCGCCGACGGCGGCCCGTCGTCCGGGGCCGCAAGCCGCCGAGCCATTCGTCGCGGTCGCCGTCTGGTACCCGTCACGGCCGGCAACGGAGTCGGATGCCAGCGCTGGCGCAATATCCGGTGCGGAGCGCGCGAGGTGGGAGCGCGACCTCACCGCGATCAAGGCCGCCGGATTCAACGCCATCCGAACTCCGGCCGAGTGGGCTGACGCCGAGCCGGTGCGCGGAGAGTATCGCTTTGACAGGCTCGCGGCGCTGTTGACGCTCGCGCAGGACGCAGGCCTCAAAGCGATTCTGCAAATCGATGCGCACATCGGCCCGGCATGGCTGAAGCGCCGGTATCCGGACTCGTCTGTCGTGCCGCCGCCGAACGTTCGAGGCGCCCCGGCGGGAGGCTACTGCATGGACCACCCCGGCGTGCGCGCCGACCTCGGCGCGTTCATCGGGGCTGCCACAGCGGCCGCATCGCGGTCGCCCGCGTTCTATGCCATCGACGTGTGGCGTAATCCAGGTGCGTCCTCCGATTCGGCCGTGGAATTCTGTTACTGCAGGTTCACCCAGGCGCGTTTCCGCGAGGCCCTTCAACGCAGATACCGCACGCTCGGGGCTTTGAATGCCTCGTGGGGACGAACGTTCGCGAGCTGGCCGGAGGTCCATGCACCGCGGCGGCTGGATTCGACGGCGGCGAGTGCGGACTGGCAGCAGTTCTTCGCGGCGAAGCTTCAGGAGGACCTGCAGTTCCGGTCGGACGCGTCGGCGGCGCGCGGAGCGCGGGCCGTCACCAGCCACGCGGACGCGTTGGTCTCCGGCCGCGCGAATCCCTGGTTGATGACGCCCGTCGTGGATCATTACGGCGCGGCCATCGTGGTTCCTGCCGCCGTGCGTCCGGCCCGGGTGCTCGCCTCTCTCGATCTGCTGCGTTCGGCCGCCAAAGACAAAACATGGTGGCTCGGCGCGCTCTCGACGGGCCACGGGGGTGATGCTCACGCGAACGTGCCGCAGACGACGGCTAACTCAGGCCGCGACTTGCGCCTCTGGGCCTGGGCGGCCATTTCGCGCGGTGCGGGATCTCTCAGCCTCGACGGCCGGACCGGTCGTGTCGGGGCGGTGCGGGACACTCTACCGGCGGAGTTGCGGGCCGCTTCGGAGATGGCGGGCGTCATTACTCGCAACAGCGCGCTGTTCGCCGGGTTGCGTCCGCACGCCGCCCGGGTCGCCATCGTCCAGGACCGGAATGACGGTGACTCACGGCTTCGGTTCTACGAGGCGCTCTTCGCGGCTGACATCCAGGTGGACTTCGTGCAGCCGGATGAACTCGTGGCGGGGCTTTCGACCCGCTACGACATCCTCTACGCGAGCGCGTCCGTTGACGCGCTCGCGGCCGTTGGCCAGGCCTTGACCGCTTACGTCACGGCGGGCGGCACGCTCATCATGGAGGCATCCGGACCGCCGCCGCCAGCCGGCCTGGAGGCCGCGCTGGGCAGCACGGCGACATTGTGGAGCGAGCCGACACAGACCGCGGCGAAGACGGGCGTTGCCGAACACGCGGATGCTCCTGCTGTGCGGACCTCGACGTCTCGTGCGCGCGTGGCAGCTGTCGGGGCGGGACGCCTGGTCGTGTTGCGTCCTGCGCTGTCGAACCTCCGGTTCGACTCCTCCGATCGCGCGCGACTTGTTCGGAGCGTTGTCGCGGCCGCCGGCGTCACTCCCGAAGTGGCGCTGGACGTCACGGACGGAACCGTCGACGCCCGGTTCATCGAATCCGCGGATGCCATCATGCTCGTCGCGCTCAATTACGGCGCCGCCCCGCAGAAGGTGACCTTCGCCTTTGCGCCCGATGTACCCGAAGCCATCTGGCAGAACATGGAGACCGGCGCAGCCGTGAATTTCCGCCAGAGCGCAGACGGCCCGACGTACACGCGTACGCTCGACGCCCGCGACGTGATGGTCCTCGTACGAGGGAAGCGATTACGGTGACACGTCAGCAAAGGAGACATCCATGACCAGCCGTTCGACACCGCTCGGACTTCTCGCCGTCGTGATGATCGCGGGCGGCCACCTCGGTGCACAGGCACCCAGGCCCAGTCAGCACGGCTCGGTGACCCAGCAGATTGCGCAGACCACGGTGACTGTCGATTACAACCGGCCTGTCGCTCGCGGGCGGGCGCTGTTCGGCGCCCTGGTGCCGTGGGGCCGCGTGTGGTGTCCTGGTGCCGACAGCTGCACGACGATCGAGTTCTCGACAGCCATTCGTGTGAATGGGCAGCCTCTCCCCGCCGGCACGTACTCCGTGTGGGCGGAGCCGAACCCGGATCGCTGGACGATCATTTTCAACAAGGCCCATCCCGTCTTCCATACGAGATACCCGGCCGATCAGGACGCACTGCGGGTGCAGGCGACCCCGCGGCAGGGGATGCCGATGGAGACGCTGGCGTTCTATTTTCCTGTCGTGGACGGCAGCCATGCCGAGCTGGTGCTGCACTGGGGCACTGTCGTCGTGCCGCTCTCCCTCGATGCGCCGTGACCGTTTGGCACCGACGGTGCACAGATGCGCACTGGTTCCGGGTTCGGGGTTCGGGGTTCCGGGTTCGCACCGGTTCGGGTTCGCACCGGTTCGGGGTTCGGGGTTCGAGGTTCGCAGCTGGCTCGGGGTTCGGCCTTCAGGGTGCGCAGAACTCCGAACCGAACCCCGAACCCCGAACCCCGAACCTGAACCCGGAACCCCGAACCCGGAACCCCGAACCAGCGCTCTCAGCGCTCTAGCGCAGCGCTTTGCTGTACGCGAGATCGTGCTCGCCTGGGGGTTCGAGCCCGTTGATTCGAATCGCCAGCGCAATCTGCGCCCAGTGGCGGATCTCGTGCACCAGGATGTGGAACAGGAGTTTGCGCGAGGACAGCTGCCACTGTTCGTCGCGGATGACGAACGTGCGGACCTGGTCCGCGGCCTCGTCGTCCAGATCCGCGACGTATTGTTCCAGCTCGCGCCTGACCGACGCCCCGTAATCGAAGAGCGGCGGCGCGTTGTTGCCTGTGAGTCCGGTGCGCGTGGCGACCGGCACCTCCATCATGCGCTGCAGGTGGCGCCGCTCGACAAGGAAGATGTGATCGATCAGCTTGCCGATCGTGGCGTGCCGGCCCCCCGGCTGGACGGGCAGGTCCATCGCCTCGGGATGCGCGATGAGCCAGCCGCGCCATTTCTCCCGTTCCGCGTTCGTGTACCGGACCAGCTCGTCGAACGTCAGTGCAAGCGCCATCGCGGAGGCCTTACTTCATAATCTCGTCGATGGTCACGGTGGACACCGGACCCAGGTTCAGCGCGCGGATCCCGGGCTCGATGGTTTTGAGATCGCCGACGACAACCACCGCGAATTTGTCCGGCTGGATGTAGCGTTCGGCTGCGCCTTGGACTTCCGCCTGCGTCACCGCGCGGACGCGGCTCGTGAAGGTTTCGAAGTAGTCGGCGGGCAGGTTGAAGATGAACATCTGCGCGAGCGATCCCGCGAGGCTCTGGGTCGTTTCGAAATTACGGGGCAGGAGCAGCGCGACGTAGTTCTTCGCCTTGTCGAGCTCCTCGGCCGGAACGGGCTTCCTGATTCCATCGAGCTCCTTGAAGAACTCCGAGAGCGCCTCCGCGGTTTTGTCCGTCTGGACGCCGGCGGCGGCATAAAAGGGTCCCGCGGCGCCCCGCATGTCGAACGACGAGCTTGCGCCGTAGGCATACCCGTGCTGTTCGCGCAGGTTCTGATTCAGCCGCGACGTGAAGGCGCCCCCGAGCACCGTGTTCAGGACGCGCAACGCGAAGTAGTCGGGCGTGGAGCGGGGAACGCCGATCCAGCCGATTCGGATTTGCGACTGCGGCGCGCCGGGTTTGTCCACCAGGTACACCTTCCGCGACGACAGTTGCGGCGCCGCCGGAATCTGCGTCGCAGGCGCCGTGGCGCCTTTCCAGCCGCCGAATGCGCTCTCCAGTTGTGCAGTGACCGTGGCGGGATTGACGTCTCCGGTCACGATCAGCGTCGCATTGGACGGCACGTACCGGGTCGCGTGGAACTGGCGCATGTCGCCCACCGTCAGCCCTTTGAGGGAAGCCGCGCTTCCCATCGAAACGGTCCCGTACCGGTGCGTCGGCCCATACACAAGCCTTGGGAATGCGAACTGCACGAGCGACGCCGGGTCGTCCGCGGCCTCGAGGATGGACGTGAGCAGCTCTTCCCGAACCCGCTTCAACTCCGCTTCCGGAAACGTCGGGTGGAGCGCGACGTCCGACATGATCGGCAGGGCGTCGCCGAGCCGCGCGACTGGCACGTGCAGGTCCACGAACGCCGCGTCAGAGGAGCTCGACGTGGACAGGCTCGCACCCAGGTAGTCGACCGCGTCAGCGATCTGCAGCGCGTCGCGTGTGCCTGCGCCTTCGTCGAGCATCTCGGCCGTCAGGTTCGCGAGGCCGAACTTCCCCGCAGGGTCGGCGCCGCTGCCGGCTCTCAGGACGAGATTCACGTTCACGACAGGCACTTTGTGCAGCTCGACGACCCAGACCGCAAGGCCGTTCGACAACGTTCGCTTCTGGATTGCGGGCAGTTTGAGCGACGGGGGCGGACCGGGCTTTGGCGCTGTCGAACGGTCGGGCGCCTGCTGGGCCCGGAGCGCTGCCGTGAAACGGTGCCCGCCCGACACGATGGCGAGCAGTATGACGATGCTCGCCACGAGGCTGATCGCCTGACGGCGCGTCACGGTTCTCACTGGCCGTCCCCCGGCTTCTTGCGCGTGTCTCCCGCAGCCGCGGGCTCGACCGACAGCTCCGCGCGGCGCCCGGCCGGCAGCCAGAACTCGGCCGCCGCCTGGACGTCCGCCGCCGTCAGCGCCCGATACCGCGCCAGATCTTCGTTGAAGTAGTCGGGGTTCCCCGTCGCGGTGTAGTACGCGTTCAACTGATTCCCCTTGCCGTTGAACCCGCCGACACTCTCCATGCGGTTGTAGAAGGAGGCTTCGACCTGGTTGATGGCGCGTTCGAACTCGCGCGCAGCTGGCGGCGCCTTCTGGAGTGTCGCGACCTCCTCGTCCACGATCGTCCGAATCCTGTCGAGGAGAGCCTGCGACGTGGTGCCGGCGTCCGGCGGCCGCGCCGTCACGACGATCTGGAACTGCGACCCGAGCGCCGACGACGCCTGGAACGCGCTGACGTCCTGGGCAATCTGCATGTCGTACACGAGCCGTTTGTAGAGCCGCGAGTTCTTCCCCCCCGCCAGGATCTGCGACACGATATCGAGCTCCGCGTCCCCCGGTTCGAAGAAGGCGGGCGTGAGCCACGAGATGTAGAGCCTCGGCAGCTGCACGCGGTCCTGAATCGTCTTCCGCTTCACTTCCGTCAACATCGCGTGCGGGTAATCGATGGGCGCAGCGATTCCCGTGCCGCCCTTCACGTCCGCGAACCATTTCTCGACAAGGCTTCTCGTTTTCGCGGGGTCGATGTCCCCGGCAATCACAAGGCTCGCATTCGCCGGCTGATAGTACTTGCGGAAAAACTCGACCACGTCGTCGTAGCTCGCCGCCGTGAGATCTTCCATGTAGCCGATCGTGGGCCAGCTATAGGGGTGCCCCGGCGGATACAGGAGCTTGTCCATCTCGATCGACGCCATCCCGTACGGCGCGTTCTCGACACGCTGCCGGCGTTCGTTCTTGACGACGTCACGCTGGGCGTTCACGCGCTCGGGAGACATCGACTCGAGCAGGTACCCCATGCGGTCCGACTCCAGGAACAACGCGAGCTCCAGGGCATTCGAAGGCAGGTCGATGTAGTAGTTGGTGCGGTCGGTCTCGGTGGAGCCGTTGTTCGTTGCGCCGACGCCTTCGAGGAGTGTGTCGAACTCCCCCTCTTTCACGTGCGCGGACCCCTCGAACATGAGGTGCTCGAACAGGTGCGCGAAGCCCGTGCGGCCGGGCTTCTCGCGCGCGGAGCCCACGTGGTACCAGACGTTCACTGTCGCGAGGGGGACCGTGTGGTCTTCGTGCAGGATCACGTGGAGCCCGTCGGACAGGGTGAACTGTGTGAACGGGACCGTCAGAGGCGCGGTGCGCGCCGCTGCGGTGGGGGAGGCGGGCGGTGCCTGCGCCGCCGCCGACGCGACTGTCGCACAAACAACCGTCAGGAGAGAGAGTGTCACGCTGCCGGATCGAGTCATGCGGTACCTCTGACGTTCCTATAGTCTATCAAGCGAGATGTTCTCGTCCCGCGTACCCGGTGCACTGCAACCGAACCGGCTCACGCAGAAGATCCGCGAGGCGCGCGCCCTTGGTCGTGAGCTCATCGATCTCACCGAGACCAATCCCACGGTGGTAGGCATCGCGTACCCCGATTCGCTGCTGGCGTCGCTGTCGGACCCCGCATCGGCCAGGTACGACCCGCATCCGCTCGGACTCGCGAGTGCCCGCGAGGCCGTCGCTCGCGACTACCATCGTCGCGGCGTCGCGTTGGGCGCGGACCGCATCGTCCTGACCGCAAGCACGAGCGAAGCGTACTCCATCTTATTCAAGCTCCTGTGCCGTCCGTCAGGTGATTCCGTGCTGGTGCCGGTGCCCAGCTATCCGCTGTTCGACCACCTGACGGCCCTCGACGGCGTCGCGCCTGTGCCATATCGACTGGAATATCACGGCCGGTGGATGGTGGACCTCACGGCGGTTGACGAGCGGTGGGACGAGCGGGTCCGCGCCGTGCTGGCGGTGAGCCCGAACAATCCGACAGGATCGACGCTGACGGCCTCCGAAGTCCGCGGCCTCGCCGAGCGCTGCGCTGCACGCGACTGCGCGCTCATCGTGGACGAAGTCTTCGCGGACTACCCGTTGACCTCCGATCCAGCGGCGTCTCCCGAGGGCGCCACGCCAGCGCTGACCTTCCGTCTCGGCGGGCTATCGAAATCCGTCGGACTTCCACAGGTGAAGCTCGGGTGGATTGCGCTCGAGGGGCCGGACCGCCTCGTTGACGAAGCGCTGCACCGGCTCGAGCTGATTTGCGATACGTACTTGTCGGTGTCGACGCCCGTGCAGCTCGCGGCGCCGCAGATGCTGCTGGAAGGCGCGCCAGTGCGGCAGCAGATTCTCGACCGCGTGCGCACGAACGACGCGGCGCTGCGCGCGCTCGCGGCCAGATTTCCCTCCATCGAGCCCCTGCGGTCGGATGCGGGCTGGTCAGCGGTAGTGCGGGTGCCGGCGACGCGGACGGAGGAGGAGCTGGTCCTGGAGCTGCTCGAACGCGACGGCGTCCTCGTGCACCCGGGGTTCTTTTTCGATTTCGCGCACGAGGCGTTTCTCGTGCTCAGCCTGTTGCCGGACCCCAGCGTCTTCGCGGAAGGCGTCGGCCGACTGCTGGCGCGGGCACGCTGACGGGACGTCCGCTTCAGCGATCGCGCCGCACAGGCTTCATCGTCCTGAAGGTAATCGAGTAGCGGAGCTCTTTGACCGCGGGGATGCTGTGCTGCCACTCGTTCCTCGCCGCCCCGCGCAGCACATAGATCGATCCGGGCCGCAGGAGCAGTTCCGTCGTATCCCACGCGCCCGTCCTGCCCCGACGGAAACGGAAGCGGCACGCGGAGCCGAGCGAGATCCCGACGACCACATCGAAACCGGGGGCGTCCCGGTGCCACCCGATTGCCGCACCCGGCGAGTACTCCGTGACGAGCCCTTCCGACAATTCCTCGGGCGGCACGCGGGCAAATTCAGCGGCGCGATCTCTGAACTCCACCAGGTACGCCGGCAGCTCAGGCCCTGCCGTCATCCGGAAGGACTCGAAGCTGTACTTCCATCCATATTGCACAACGCGGCGCCTGGCGGTCACACCACGCATCCGCACGTCGTGGAACTCGGTGGTCCGGAAGCGCTCGAGGAGCGCGGCTTCTTCGTCTTCCTTAAGGAAGCCGTCCCGGTGCTCGAACCCGTCGGGTACCACGACCGTATCGAACAACGGCGCGCGAGCCGCAGCCATGGTGGTACGCACGTGCAACCCTTCGGCCAGACGATCGCGACCGCGTCTACTTGGCAGCCAGGGTGCTACGGGCAGGTCATCAGAGGGCGGCGCTGTAGATTTCGAGCGCGCCCTCGACGTCAAGAGGACGGGGATTGAAAGCTGCGGTCCAGTGCTGCGCGGCCTCGCCGGCGAGGGCGGGGAGGGCAGTGCGATCGATCCCGCTGTCGGAGAGCTTGAGGCCGAGCCCCGCAGCCGCGGCCAGATCTTCCAGGCGCGCGGCGAGCGTCTCCGCGGCGTCCTCATCCCTCGCGCGTCTCCGCGGAGAGTTCAGCAGCGCCGCATACCGGTCCGCCACCACTCCGCCGTTCCAGCGGACCACGTGCGGCAGCAGGATGGCAAGTGCGAGGCCATGCTGCACGGCATAGCGCGCGGTGAGCGGGCTCGCGCAGGCGTGCGCCGCGCCGAGCATGGACTGTTCAATGGCCAGCCCGGCGTAGTGGGCGCCCAGCTGCATCCCTGCCCGGGCTTGGCTGTCGGCGGGGTGCAACAGAACGCGCTCGAATCCATCGCTCAGCAGCCGCCAGGCCTTATGGGAGAACGTATCGGACATCACCGTCCGCCGCATCGTCACGGCGGTCTCCACCGCGTGTGCGATCGCGTCGAACCCTGCCATCGCGGTCACGTGGTGAGGCGCCGTAAACGTGACTTCCGGATCGAGCAGCGCGATGCGGGCCGCCGCTGACGGATCGCCGAACTCCATGCTGGAGTGCGTGTATGCGTCCGAGACATACGCGTAGCTCTGGGCTCCGCTTCCGCTCCCGGCCGTCGTGGGGAGGGCAATCGCCGGAAACAGCGGCCGGGTCGCCTTCCCGTAACCCCGGTAGTCCTCGATTGCGCCGCCGTTGCTCAGAACAAAATTGATGGCCTTCGCGCAGTCCAGGGAACTGCCCCCGCCGAGGCCGATGACCGAGTCGGCGCGCCAGGATTCCGCGAACTTGCGACCGGCCTCGACCGTCACGCTGTCCGGGTTATGAACGAAGTCCTGGAACGGCAGCACGTCGACTCCGGCCGCTTCGAGGCGCTGGGTCGCCTCGCCAACGTAGCCGGCCTGCACGATCCCCTGATCCGAGACGAGCAGCGTCCTCTTGAAGCCGAGCCCGCGCGCCAGCTGCCCGAGACGATCGAGTCCCCCCTGGCCGAAGACGATCCGGGTACGCAAGTGGAAGTCGAACGGAACCATCTGCCGTCAACTTTACCATCCCGAAAACAGTCGTCTGGAAGAGATCAGGAGTATCCGAGGCCCGGATGCACGGCGCGCAGCACGAGCCCGAAAAGCGGACCCACGATCGTGGGAAATACCCGCCATGCAACGACAAGACCGAGCACCTGGAACACCGGTGTATGACTGAGCTCGCGCAGCCGGGCGGCCGTGCGTTCCGGCACGAACAACCCGATCACGCTTGCGCCGTCGAGCGGCGGCAGCGGGATCAGATTGAACGCGCAGAGCAGGACGTTCAACGTCAGAAAAATGGAGAGCATCTCTCCGGTGAACGTCTGACCGTCTCCGGCCGGCGCCGCGACGATGTGCTCGAACGACACGCGATCGGGCGCGACGAAGAAGCCGGCGACCAGGCCAATCTTGATCAGCGCGAATGCGATGACCGCAAGCGACAGGTTACCCGCAGGCCCCGCCGCCGCCATGATCGCGGCACGTCGCGGGAAGTGCGCGGCCCAGTGAGGATCGTAGGGCGTGCTGGCCCAGCCGATCGCCCACCCCTGACTGAGCGCCGTCAGCAGCGGCACGACAAGCATGCCGACAGGTTCGCGCCTGATGTGCGGAATGGGCGAGAGCGACACCTGCCCGCCGTGGTACGCCGTCGGATCTCCCCCCCGCAGCGCCGCGAGCGCGTGCATCGCCTCGTGCACGGTGGTCGAGAACAGAAAGGCGAGGAACCAGAGGAACCCCGTAGCAATCGATTGCGAATCCATTCTCCCTAGTGTGCCGCCTGCGGGCAGCAACGCCTAACGTCCGGTGCGCGCAACTCAGTCAGCCGATGTGATCCGGGCAACGGTTCATCGAACCGCCCGTCGTCGTGGCGGCGCCGCCGCCGCGATCTTCGCCTGATCGCGCTTCGTCAATCTGGCGAAGACTGCGTCGTACGCGTCGCGCAGGCGCGCCTCGAGCTCCCTGTCGGTGAGCGCGTCGAACCGTTGCAGCGCGACCCACCTGGCGCGCGCGAGATAGGGCGCCGGGACGATGCCGTCGTACTCGAGGAGCTCGGCGAACCCTTCGTCCGTGCACTTGAAGGAGAGCCGGTGCGATGCCGCCGGATCCGTCGCCGCGACGGCAAACATCCGGCCGCCAACCTTGAACACGAGATCCGCGCCCCATTGAATCTGCTCGGTCGCGCCGGGATACGCGAGGCACACCTTGCGAAGCTTTTCGAGGTTCACGGTCCCTCCTCTTTACTTCGGTCCGAAAACGTTGACGTCGCGCTGGAGAAACACGTCTGCAGGATAGACCCGTACGAACCGCGCCCGCACGTCGGGGACCGTCAGCCGCACAGGGGCCTCGCGCGGATCCTCGAGCGCAGCCGCAAGTGCCGGCCCTCCAGTCCAGCCCTCCCACACGGTGTTCCATGCGACACCGTCCTCCGAGGCCTGAACGCTGATGCGCGGATCGAGCTCCGCAAAGTGCCATCGAAGCGGAAACCCGATCGTGCGGACGACGCGAGGGCTGCCGAGATCGAGCGTGACCTCGAACCCGTTGACGCTGCGGACGAGGACCGGCCATGGTGCGCCCGCCTGCGCGATGTGAGCCGAGGGCACGCCGGGGAGGACGTATGTCATGCCCGCGTTCGAGGCTCCACGGGCATCGACGCCCGCGAGACCTTCGACGAGGTGGCGCAGGTGACCTCCGGCGTCGTACGGCGGGTGGACGATGATGATCAGAGGGCGGCCGCGCGCGAGCTCGTTCAGCACGGAGGGATCGCTCCGTCTGAGCGCGAGCGACAGGATGGCGTAATGAGGCGGCGTGTGTCCGCTGTAGCCGTTCACCACCGGACGGCCGTGGGCGATCGCGCGGTACATGGCGGCCGTATCCACCGCTCCCTCGTTCAATGGAAGTTCCAGGACGTTCGCTCCGCGGACGTCGGGCAGGTTGACGCGTCCGGGAGGCGTCGCGAGCGGCATCGGCCGCATCCAGCCATCAATCGCGAAGCCACTCAGGCACACCGCCGCGAACAGCCGGAAGGCGGTGCGCCCGCTCGGAGCCAGGCGCGCGAACGCGAGACCGGAAGCGACAGCGGCGCCAAGCGTGGCGAGCATCGCGAAGCGGGCGGGGACGCGCAACGCGCCGTAGCCCGGCAGCCAGGCCAGTGCCGTGTAGGGGCGGAGCGACGCCAGGATTGGCGCGCCTGCGGGCGCTGGTCCCAACGCCAGCGCCCACATGAGCACGGCGGCGCAGGCGTAGAAGGCGAGCGCGGATTGCGGGGCGCGTGCACCGGCCCGCCGCCGTGCGGCAGCGATACCGGCGGCGATGATCAGAACGATGGGCGTGATTCCCGGGAACAGGAACTCTTCCGTCGTGGCGCCCTGCGTCGTCGGCCAGAAGCGAAGCAGTCCGGACGCATGGAAGAACGCGACCGGCCTCGCGCTGAAGTTCACCATCTCTTCTGGCGTCCTCGAGAGGCCGAGGTGCCGCTGGACGGCGGAGTATCGCAGCAGCACCGGCACGAGCGGCAGCGAGGACGCGATCCACACACAGGCGAGCACGCCGCTGCGCGCCCTCAACCGGCCATCGGCGGCGACGGACCACAGCAGCCACGCCGCCAGCAGCACGGGGACGAAGAGCAGGTAGTAGCCGTTGGAGAGCGCCTGGACGAGCCACGCGCCGGCAAACAGGACGAGCCAGCGGCGCCTGCCGTCCTGCGCGTATCCGTGCATCGCGAGAAGCGCGAGCGGCATCCATTGCGACGTCAGCACCTGCAGGTGGGCGAGCTGGCCTGCGCGATACGGACCGAAGCCGTACGCCAGCCCGGCCCCGAGCGCGGCCACTTCCCGAACAGCGCCATCGCGATAGCCGCCAAGGATCCGTCGCACGAGCAGGAACGCGAAGAAGCCAGACAGTGCGAAGGAGAGGAGGAAGGCGACGTTGTACGCCATCAGCGGGCTTCCGCCCATCCACTGGAGCGGCGTGGTCAGTGGTGCGAAGCCGGCGAGGTGCTCGGACAACGCGAGCGCTCCCTGCATCGGCACGAAGAACGGAGGGCTCCACCAGGCGTCGCTGAACGGCACGCGATGCGCATTCCACCAGAGGAGCCAGATGTTGAGGACGGAGTCGCCGGGGTCGTGCGGGATTCGGGATGCGAGATGCGCGGTGAGCGGCCACGTCCACGCGATCGCAAGCGCCACGAACCCCGTGAACCATCCAAAGGCGCTCGTTTCCGGGCGCAAGGGACGAGGCGTCGGGGACGAAAGGCCGGTCGGCAGAATGGCCGCCAGCATATCTCACGGGCGATCGCGCCGAGCCGCTTACAAATCCGCACCTTCGCCGACAGGCCTGTAATCCGGCAGTACCCCGGATGGTCCCTGCATCCCCGGTGAGTCCATGAGATAGAACGATTTACGGCGGTTTCAAGAATGTCAGGGGCGCTGGTCCTCGCGTTGCACTCCTTGCTCGTGCCATGTCCAGCCCCGCGGCCAACGATCATCCCGAAGCCCCGCTCTTCTCTGACGGACTTGGCGAGCGTGTGGTCGCCGCCGATGGCGCTACCGGTGAGCTGCTGCAGATCCTGCGGCTTCGTCCGGCGCTGACGGCCGTTCCGTCCTTCGAGTTCGCCCTCCGCGAACGCGTGGCTCGCCTGGCGAACTTCCGGCATGCCTACTACGTCCGCGTACGCCGCGTGGATCGGGCCATGGGTGCCGCCTCGTCGCTCGCGATCGTGTCGGATCACGTCGAAGGCACCCGGCTGTCGGACATCCTTCGCGTCGCACACGAGCGCCAGCTGCAGATCGACATCAATGCCGCGCTCTGCCTCATTCGTCAGCTGGTCCCGGCCATCGCGGTGCTCCATGAGAACGCGCGCGACGTCGCCCACGGGCTCATCGCGCCCGAGCGGCTCGTCGTCACGCCGAACGCACGGCTGGTAATCGTGGAACATGTGCTCGGCGCGGCGATCGAGCAGTTGCAGTATGGGCGGGACCGGCTGTGGCAGGAGTTCCGCGTCGCCATGCCGCCGAGCGCCGGGCTGCCGCGCTTCGACCACCGATCCGACGTCACCGGGATGGGCCTTGCGGCGCTCGCGCTCATCCTCGGCCGGCCGCTCGCGGCAGACGACTACCCGCACCACATTCCCGCCTTGCTCGACGAGGCCCGCGAACGCTCCGCGCTCGGCGAGGAACAGCCGCTGTCGCCGCCGCTGCGCACCTGGCTCGCGCGCGCTCTGCAGGTGGACGTGCGCCGTTCGTTCGCATCGGCGCCGGAGGCGATGGGCGCATTCGAGGAGCTCGTCTCGGACGACTCGATGTACGTGGCCGCGCCTGTCGCGCTCGAGACGTTTCTTTCCCGCTACATTGCATCGCTGCTCGAGCCGCCGTTCGTCGCAGAGCCGGCGGCTGCGCCGCGGATCACGCCGGCCGCGCCCGCCGTGCAGCGCGTGGAACAACCCCTCTCCTATCTGGACCAATTCGCCGCCGACCCCGTTGCGACGGCGCCCATGGCCGCTGCGCCGATGGCTGCTGCGCCGATCGCTGCTGCGCCTGTGCCCGCCGCGCGCACTGCACCCGCGATCGAGACGGCCAGGGAACTGACGGACCTGCTTGGTTTGTCCCCCCTCAGTGCGGCGGCTCCGCACTCGGCCCCGCCGTCGCATCCCGCGCCCGCGCCGCCGGCGCTCCCGGTCCACGAGATGGGGCCGCTCTTCAACCCGGACGCGCCGTTCACCGCGCGGACGACGGGCCGTCCCGCGCCGCCGCGCCGGACCGGGTCACGCCTGGCGGTCGTCGGCGCCGTCGTGCTCGCGCTCGCGGGCGCCGGTGTCGTTGCGGTCAAGTTCTATGCACGTCCGTCTGCCGCGCCGCCGATGGGAGCCCTCATCGTCCACTCAGCCCCGACAGGCGTCGCGGTGTTCGTCGACGGCGTCGAACGTGGCCGCACGCCGGCGCGCGTGACGCTCGCGCCCGGCGCGCACATCCTCGAACTGCGCGGCCGCGGCGTCCCCCGCGTCATTCCGCTGACGGTGAACGCGGGTGCGGAGGTTTCGCAGTACCTCGAATTCGCGGATTCGCCGGCTACGGGGCAGATGGCGATCCAGTCGGAGCCCGCGGGCGCGAAGGTTCTTGTCGACGGCGTGTTGCGCGGAGTCGCTCCGCTGACCATCGCCGATCTCGCCCCCGGTGACCACCAGGTGGAACTGCAGGCCGAGGGGGCGAGCGCGCGGCACACCGTCAACGTCCAGGCGGGCGGCACCGCGTCGCTCGTAGTTCCCATGAGCGCCGCCGCACCCGGAGGTCCGGTGTCCGGGTGGGTCGCCGTGAAGGCGCCGTTCACACTCGAGATTCGTGAGCAGGGGCGCCTGCTCGGGACGACCGAAACCGACCGGATCATGATGGCGTCGGGCCGCCACGAGCTCGAGCTCGTCAACGAGGCGCTCGGGTATCGCGCGGCCCGCGTCGTCCAGGTCGCGCCCGGCAAGGTGGCCGGCATCACGCTCGACGTGCCGCAGGGGGTCGTGAACCTCAATGCCGCGCCCTGGGCGGAAGTCTGGATCGACGGCCAGCGCGTCGGCGAAACGCCGATTGGCAATCTTGCTGTCGCGATCGGCCCGCACGAGATCGTGTTCAAGCACCCGCAGTTCGGCGAAAAGCGCCACGCCATCTCGGTGACGACGGGGGCGCCGGTTCGTCTCAGCGTGGACATGAAATGAGCCGCCCGCGGGCGGCCACGGAGCAACGCGCGCGCGACCGGCATCGCGCGTAAAGAGCAGGGCAGGTCACCATGAAGTTTCGTATCCTGACGAGTCTGTGCCTCACGGTCTGCCTGGGTGGCCCGGTGTACGCGCAGCAGGGGAGCCCGCTCGCGAATGCGCGGGACCTCTACGCGTCGGCAAGATACGACGAGGCCCTCGCCGTTCTCAACGGGCTGCCGATGGGCAACGAGTCGTCCGATCGGAAGTCCATTCAGCAGTATCGATCGCTCTGCCTTCTGGCCCTCGGTCGCGGACCTGAGGCGGAGAGCGCGATCGCAGCGGTCGTCACGGTCGATCCGCTGTTCGTGCCCGCCGAGTCGGAGGCATCACCGCGGGTGCGGGCCGCGTTCAGCGAAGTGCGGCAGCGACTGCTTCCCGAGATTGCATCGGCGCGATACGGGGCCGCGAAGGCGGCGTTCGATCGCAAGGATTTCACGACGGCCGAATCGGCGTTCCGCGAGCTGCTCGCGCTGCTGAACGATCCGCAGATGGGTAACCGGCTGGCCGACTTACGCGTGCTCGCGACAGGCTTCCTGGATCTGAGCGTCGCCGCGACGGCGCCGCCCGCCGAACCAGCCAAACCCGCCGAGCCGATCGCACCTGCCCCGGTGGTCCCTCAGCCTTCGGCAGCGTCGCGCGTGTGGACGCTCGAGGACACCGGCGTCACGCCTCCAGTGGTCGTGAAACAGGATGTCCCGCGCGTGCCGGCCCTGATCGCGAGGCAAACGCGAGACCGCGGCCTGCTCGAGCTCATCATCGACGAGCAGGGGCGCGTGGCCGCCATCACGCTCCGGAGCTCCGTGCATCCCGTCTACGATCCGCTGCTGATGGCTGCTGCGCGGGGTTGGAAGTACCAGCCGGCTACCGTCGGCGGGGCACCGGTGAAGTTCAAGAAGCTCGTCCAGATTGTCGTCGAGCGTCATTGAAAACCGGGCACCGATTGCGTGAGAAGCG
>JBBWZJ010000134.1:0-18710 GCA_039648985.1 Acidobacteriota bacterium
CAGTAACGCTACCCGTTGATCCACCGCACAGGTCTCCTTCCAGGGCATCCATCCTCCGATGCCCATCAGACCTGTTACCGATGTGTCCGGTCTACTCTGTTACCTTTGTATCCGGTCTGGACCTCCCGGATCCCCGATCCCCGATCCCCGATCCCCGATACCCGTCACACATGATTCCGCAGCATCAGCTCTCGCGGGTGGGGGTGCAGGTACATCTGGCCGGCCAGGTACTCCACGCCGTGGACGCGCACGTGGTGCTTGATGAGCGTGAGCGGCACGATCAACGGCACGAGGCCGGTGCGGTACTCTTCGATGCACCCGACGAGCTCCTGCCGCGAGGCGGCATCGAGCTTGTCTTTCAGGTGGCCGGCCATGTGGCTGAGCACGTTCGTGTGGCGGCGCGTCGTCGACGGGCTCGCGAGCGTCGCCATGAACAGGGCTTCGTACCGCCGACGCAGGTCCGCGCGGGCGAGCTCGGATGCGCCGGCCACGAGCCGCCCGAGCTCGCGGTACGCGGTCGTCGAATGCGCGAGGAGCGACATCTTGTGCGCGGTGTGGAAGCGCACGAGCGCGCCGATCGACCATCGCGACGCGAAGAGGTCTTTGAGCCGCCGGTACGCGAACACACGCTCGATGAAGTTCTCCCGGATGCGTGCATCGCACAAGCGGCCTTCTTCCTCGACCGGCAGCAACGGCAGGCGCTCGAGCAACACGCCGGCGAAGAGCCCGCGGCCGTCGCGAACCCCTGGCCCGTCGCCTTCGTACACCTTCACCCGCTCCATGCCGCAGCTTGGCGAATCCTTCTTCAGCACGTACCCGTCGAGGTCGAGATCCGCGAGCGCCTCGACTCGCCGGCGGCTCCACACCGTCATCGCATCGGTGTAATCGACAGCCGATCGCGTCGTCACCATCCGGATGCGTCCGTTCTCGCGTACGAGTCGCAGCGTCTCGCGCGGGCTCCCCATGCCCACCTCGACTTCCGGGCAGACGGACACCCATGCGACGTGCGGCGCCAGCACATCGGTCAGGAACGCGTCCTTCTTGTGCCCGCCGTCGAACCGGACCTGCTGGCCGAGCAGGCACGCTGAAATGCCGATGCGGATGCCTCCGTCGGCCGGGACGTCGAGAGTAGCGGGTGCTGTCATGGGCGATCGCTATTATGTCCGCGCGGCCCTGCGCCGGGGCACGACGCATCGGAGTCCGAGCGTGTGCCCCTCGTCGTGCCGCACGGATTACAATGGCCCACGAAACCCCCTGGTCGCATCTGTGGAGGATTTGTCATGAAACGTCTGCTGATCTCCTGTGCCTTGACGGTGCCGCTCATCACGCTCGGAGGCGGCACTCTGTCGGCCGAGGTCAAAACCCGTGAGAAGTCGCAGGTGAAAATCGAAGGCATCGTCGGCCGGATGATGAATTTCTTCGGCGGCCGGGCCGCAAAGGGAGGCGTCGTCGCGACGACCGCAGTGAAGAGCGACCGCAAGTCGACGATGAACGAGAGCACGGGCCAGATCATCGATCTGTCGGAAGAGAAGGTGTACGACCTGGACCTGAAGAAGAAGACGTACCAGGTGACGACGTTCGACGAATTGCGCCGGCGGATGAAGGAAGCGCAGGAGAAGGCCGAAAAGGACGCCCGCGAGCAGTCGAAGGAGGACAACAAGGCGCCTGAGAAGCCGGACAAGCCGGAAAAGCAGCTCGAGGTCGATTTCGACGTGAAGGAGACCGGACAGAAAAGGCAGCTCGCCGGGTACGACACGCGGGAAGTCATCATGACAGTCACGCTCCGTGAGAAGGGCAAGCTGCTCGAGGACAGCGGCGGATTCGTCATGTCGGCGGACTCGTGGCTCGGGCCGCAGATTGCCGCGCTCAAGGAGCTGCACGAATTCGACGCACGCTACTGGAAGCAGCTCCAGGGCCCAGACGCGATGGGCATGTCCGCGGAGCAGATGGCGATGGTCGTGGCGACCTACCCGATGCTGAAGCAGGCGTCCGAGCGCCTCTCGAAGGAGAGCGCCAAGCTCCAGGGCACTCCGCTCGCGACGACGACGACCTTCGAGGTCGTCAAGTCGAAGGAGCAGATGGCCCAGCAGGCCGAGAGCGGCAACTCTGGAGGCGGAGGGATCGGCGGCATGCTGGCCAGGAAGATGGCGAAGAAGGACAACGAGGTCAAGCCGAGGTCCACGATTTTCACCGTGCTCGCCGAAACCCAGGAAGTGGCGACCAGCGTCGCCGCCGCGGATCTTCAGATTCCGGCAGACTTCAAGGAGAAGAAGTAGGCGCAGGGGGGACGCGCGGCAGATAGATGAGGAAGCGCGTCCCCTTTGCCTCTTCGCTTTCGAGATAGATGCCTCCGCCGTTCTGCTTGACGATCCCATAAACGGTGGCCAGGCCGAGTCCGGTTCCTTTCCCCTGGCTCTTCGTCGTGAAGAACGGCTCGAAAATGTGCATCCGCACACTCTCGGGCACACCGGTCCCGGTATCCGACACCGCAAGCGTCACGTACGCGCCGGCCCTCAGGCCCGGGCGTCCCCTCCCGTTCTCCTCCTCGACAACCGCGTTGTGCGTCGAGATCGTGAGCGTGCCCCCCTCGGGCATCGCGTCGCGGCCGTTTGCGGCGAGGTTCATCAGGATCTGTTCGATCTGTCCGGGATCGGCCTGCACGCTCCAGAGATCCGGGGCCGCGTCGATGCTGACGGTGATGTCCTCGCCGACAAGCCGCGCCAGCAGCGGGTGCAGGCTCGCGACAACGTCGTTCAGGCTGAGGACGCGCGGCTGGATGATTTGCTTTCGGCTGAACGCCAGCAACTGGCGCGTCAGCGCCGCCGCACGTTCCGCCGCCTTGCGGATCTCCTGGACGTCGTCATGGCGCGAGTCGTCGGACGGGATCTGATCGAGCAGCAGGTCCGCGTACCCGAAGATCGCCGTCAGCACGTTGTTGAAGTCATGCGCCACCCCGCCGGCGAGCCGTCCGACGGCTTCCATCTTGTGCGCCTGGCGCAGCTCCGCTTCCCGCCGGATGACGTCGCGACGCCATTCCGCACGCTCGCACGCGTAACGGATCGAACGCTGCAACAGTTGCGCGTCCGTCCGGCTCTTCACCAGGTAGTCCTGGGCGCCGCGCTGAACAGCCAGTCCCGCGATCGCGTCGTCGTCGGTGGCTGTCAGGACGATGACGGGAAGAACCTGACGGCTCCGCTGCAGCGCATCAATCGTCGCGAGACCGTCGCTGTCGGGGAGCCCGAGGTCGAGCAGGACGGCATCGAAGGCTTCCGCGTCGAGCGCCGCCATGGCGGCACCGACCGAGGCGACGCGTTCCATGGCCATCGGCACGGGCGACGCACTGAGCTGCGCGCCCACGAACCTCGCGTACTCGTCGTCGTCGTCGACGAGCAGGATGCGAATGGCGTTGGCGGCAATCGGCATTGGGGAGCGCAGAGGAGAGGAGCGCGGGTATTCTACTGTCATTTGCGGCGCGATGTGGCTGATCACGTCGCGCGTGGGGAGCTCAGATGGCACCGAAGGCGACAGACGGCGTGCGTCCGGCAGTAATCGCGCGCCGGCGTTTTCTCTCCGCGATTCCGGCGGCGCTCGGGGCGAGCCTGGCCGCGGGCCGGGCGCAGGAGCAGCCGCCCCGTATCGGCAGGGCCACGCTCGACTGCGCCGAAAAGATCATGGGCCTGGAATTCACGGATGCGGAGGAAGAGGCCGCCGCTGCGGGCGTCAGCCGGAATCTCGACGCGTTCGAGCAGCTTCGAAAGCTCGAGATTCCGCTCGACACCGAGCCGGCGATCAGCTTTCGCCCGTATCTGCCGGGGCAGAAGCCTGCAGGACGCGCCACACCGGGCGCGCGAATCGCGGTGACGCTCGACACCCGGCCCGCCAGGCCCTCCTCACTCGACGATCTGGCGTTTCACCCGGTGACCGCCCTCGCGCCGCTGCTCGAACATCGCCTGGTCTCTGCGACCGAGCTCACGCACATGTATCTCGCGCGGCTCAGGAAGTACGGTCCGAAACTGAATTGTGTCGTCACGGTAACCGAGGCGCTCGCACTCGCGCAGGCGGCCGAAGCCGACCGGGACATCCGCGCGGGGCGATACAAAGGACCGCTCCATGGGATTCCGTGGGGCGCGAAGGATCTGTTCGCGACCCGCGGCATCCCGACGACGTGGGGTGCCACGCCGTTCCGCGACCAGGTCTTCGACTATGACGCAACCGTCGTCGAGCGCCTGCGGGACGCCGGCGCCGTACTCGTCGCGAAACTGTCGATGGGCGCGCTCGCGCAGGGTGATCGCTGGTTCGGTGGCCAGACCCGGAATCCATGGAACCCGGACGATCCAAGCCCGCAGCGATCCGGCGCCAGCGGTTCGTCAGCGGGACCGGGATCCGCGACAGCGGCCGGACTGGTGGTGTTCGGCCTCGCACGGAGACGCGCGGATCGATCATTTCGCCCTCGAGCGCCAATGGCGTGACCGGCCTGCGCCCCACGTACGGACGAGTGAGCCGCCACGGCGCGATGGCACTTAGCTGGACGATGGACAAGGTCGGGCCGATGTGCCGGTCCGTCGAAGACTGCGCGCTGGTGTTCAATGCCATCTACGGCCCGGATGGCAAGGACGACACCGTCGTGGACGCGCCCTTCAACTGGACGTCTTCGACCCCTGTCGCGAAGTTGCGCATCGGTTACGTGGCATCGGAGTTCGTGCCGCAGGCACCGCCGCAAGGTGGCGGGCGCGGAGCGGCGGCCGGCGCTGCAGACTCCGCGGCCGCGCGGCAGCAGCGTGAAGCGCGGCTGAAGGTGCTGGTGGACGCGCTGGACGTTTATCGAACGATGGGGGCGACACTCGAACCGGTGGAGCTTCCGGAGTCGATCACGAAGATCGCGACCACGATCTCATTCGTGTTGACGACGGAGGGAGCGGCGGCGTTCGACGACCTCATGCGGAGCAAGGACAGCAACGACCCGTCGCTGAATACCTGGCCGAATGCGTTCCGAACTCACCGCTTCGTGCCCGCCGTCGAGTACATCCGCGCGCAGCGCGCCCGCACGCTGCTCATGCGCGAGATGGACGCCTGGATGCGGCGGTTCGACGTGCTCCTGTCACCCACGTCGAGTGCGACGCTCGGAGTGACGAACCTTACCGGGCATCCTGCCCTCGCGCTCAAAGCGGGTTTTGTCGACAACGCGCCTGTCGAATTGATGGTGACCGGCCGGCTGTACGACGAGGCGACGATCCTTCGAGCGGCGCTCGCGTTCGAGCGGGCAACGGTGTGGCACACGAAGAACCCCACGCTGTAGCCTCGACGTCCAGGCGTCGCGCCAGCTTTCCCATCAGTTACTTGCGCCGTTCGCTCTTGACCAGGGCGGCGAGTACCTTCCCCTGTTCGAACTCGCCGAGCTTCTCTGCCGCGTCGATGTAGGCAGCGCGCGCCGGCCCCTCGAGGCTGTGTTTCGAGGCGACGGCAAGGAGTACTGTGGAACGCTCGAAGGCGCCATCCATCCCCGCGGCGGCGTGGAGGGTAGCCACGACCGTGTCGTTCGAGACGTCCGGGCGCGCGGCGACCGCCTGCAGGACGCGCCCGCGCTCGAACGACGAGCCGACGGTCTCGACCGCACGGAAGAAGGGCGCGCGCACGATGCCCTCGATCGGCCGATGGCTCGCGAGGTCAGCGAGAAATGAGGCGGCTTCGAAATCCGACTGCACGGACGCGACGGATACCAGTGCGGCGGCGGTCGTCTCGGGGCTGAGGTCGCGGCGCTCGGCGACGGCGCTCAGCACCCGGTGATGTTCGAAATCGGAGCCGACCGTGGCGAGCGCCGCAAAGAACGGCGCACGGGTCGTATTGTCGAGCGGCTGCAGCCGCGCGACCTCGATGAGGAGCGACGCCTCTTCGAAATCGGAATCGATCTTCTCGCTGGCGGCCAGGAGCGTCGCGAGCGCCGGCGGAGCCAGCGCGCCGCGTTTGAGGGCGCTCGAATAGACGCGGTGCATTTCGTAGTCCGAGTCGATCGATCGTGCCGCGTCGAAGTAGGCTTGCCGCGACCCCTCGTCGATCATCAGCTTGTCCGCGCTGTCGATGAGCAGCGTCGCGAGCTCGAAATCGGAGCCGACTTCGCGGCTCGCCTGCGCCAGCACCTGCCGTATCAGCGCAGGATCGAGTGTCGCGCTCTTCAGGAGCTCCGTGAAGTAGACCCGCTTCGCGTAGGCTCCGTCGATGAGCGCGATCTCGGCGAGGACGCCGGATGGCCCTTTCGCCGCCAGGATCCGCCGAACTCGCGCGGGCGCACCGATCCCCGTCTGCCGGATGAACCGCGGCAGGACCTTCGCAATCCACTGGCGTCCCTCGGGCTCGAACGGGCGCTCGGACATTCCCGCCCAGAACCGGCGCGTGATTCGCCCGTCCGCCTCGACGCTGAAATCCACCGTGTGCGTGGGGAACATCCAGCCGTCCTTGATGCGGAGCGATCCTCCCGGCGACAGGCGTTTCACGTCCGTGTCGTCATCGGTGAATTCGGCCTCGCCATCGTACGTGACCTGAAGTTTCTCCCCGTCAGTGGACCAGCTGAACGTGCGGTGTGCCTGCTCCGCCGCGCGGCTGGCCGAAGCCGCGCCGACAGCTGGAGCGCTGCTGCCCGCACGTTGCGACGGTACCGCGGCCGACTGCGGCGCTGACGTCCGGGCGGACACCTTCCCGCCGGCATCGCTGGCTGGCAGCGGTTCCGCCGCGCCACGCGCCGGGCGCGCCTGACGGAGCGGAGTGGACGCCCCGGCGGTCGGTTCGACAGTAGCCTCCGATTCGTCCGAGCGCACGATCAACTCTTCCGCGCGCGGACGCACGGCGGCCTCCGCCGCAAAACCGGCGGGACGCGCCGGGCGTGCGACTGATACCTGCCTCGCATGTCCGGGTGCCCGGAACGCGTCGGCACTGACGGCGCCCGCCGCGATGCCGGACAGCAGCACGAGTGCGAGGCCGCCTCCGAGCCACGCCGGCGTTCGCTGCGAGTGGGTCGGGACTGCGACCAATCGTCTGATGCGGCCGACGAGCGACCCTCCGTTTGCCGCCATCACGAGCCGCGCCTGCTCGCCGCGCAGCTCCTCGAGATCCGCCAGCGCCATTGCATATGCGACAGGATCGCCGCACAGCGCAACCGCCAGGTCGTCGCAGCAGTTCTCCCGCTCCACACGGATCCGGTTCGAGAGCCACCAGACCGCCGGATGGTAGAACAGCAGCGTCTCCACGGCTGTCTGCAGCAGATTCACGAGGTAATCGTGACGGCGAACGTGGGCGAGCTCGTGCGCGAAGATCGCTTCCAGCTGCTCGGGTGCGAGGCCAGCCAGCGCGCTCGCCGGCAGCAGCATGACGGGCTTCAACCAGCCGATGACCGTAGGGACGTCCACGTACGACGACTGCAGGAGCCGGACCGGTCTGCCGATGTGCAGACGTCTCGCGAGTCGCGTCGCAATCAGTTGCCAGCATTCCGTATCCGGCACAGTGCCACGCGACTTGATTTTCTCGACCCATCGCCAACCGCGCAGCAGCCGCGCCGTGAAGACGGCCACGCCACAGAGCCAGCCGAGAAGGATCAACGGCAGCCAGCGCTCGACAGCAGCACTCGCCATCGGGATCAGGTACATGGACAGCGGCACCCGCAGCGCCTCGCGCTCGCTGCCCACGCCGGCGTCGACTGCCGACGGGGCCTGCCGCATGCCAGCTGCCTCTGTATTTCGGGGAAGATCGTCCCCCGGCTGCGCCGCAGCGGCGTGTCCCATCCCACTCCAGATCTGCGCGCCGGTGACGACCGGCACCGTGAACATCACCGACAATCCGATGGCCGAGACGACGTACCGCACGTCGGCGGCGCTTCGCCGGACCAGCGCCAGCGTGACGGCCGTGAGCAGGCCGACGGCCGCGCCCTGCCAGACGAAATGGAGCAAGGCCCAGCCGACGGCCTGGGCGGCAGGCTGGCCGAGCAGTCCCTGGAACGCTCTCATGATGATCGTCACGGTTCACCTCGCTCAGGTTCGCTGCCCGTGTCGCGCCCCGCGCGGCGGGTCTCAATCATGCGGCGGATCTCGGCAAGCTCCTCCGGCGTGGCCCGCCGGGACGTGAGTGCCTGCAGCACCAGCTTGGACGCCGACCCGCCGAACGCACGGTCGACGAGATCCCGCACGAGCTGCCGCTGGGTCTGTTCCTGCGTCAGCCGCGGCTGGTAGATGTGGGTGCGGTCGCGATCGTCGCGGCGCACGAGCCCCTTGTCGGTCATGATCTGGAGCATCTTCAGTGCGGTGGTGTACGCGGACGGCCGCTCGCGCGACAGCGCCTCGTGCACCTGCCGGACCGTGCTCGGCCCGCGGTCCCACAGGATCCGCAGGATCGCGAGCTCCGCGTCGGTCGGGCGGGGCGGCTTGGACAACGTCATGAGGTTCAATATCTACGAACTTCTTCGTATATGTCAACGAAGATCTTCGTAGGCGCCCCCGTCGGCGCGGTCGGCGAAGTGGCGCACCGGGAGAGGGCCGCGCGCGTATCGGCGACGCACCGCGGGCCTGGACACACGCGACGCCGGATTGGTGTGCGCTTCGGCCTATAATTTCAGGTCGCGGCGGCGGTCGCCGTGCTCACCGCCTCAGCAGTACGAGTCGTTGTCACACGCACTCGCCTGCGGCTCAGAAGGAGATCGCGTGGAACCCGGTACTTACGCTCGCTTCGACACGACCGAAGGATCGTTCACGGTCAGATTGTTCGACAAGGAAGCTCCGAATACCGTCGCCAATTTCGTCGGCCTCGCGGAAGGGACGAAGGAGTGGCGCGACCCGGCCACTGGGGAAAAGAAGAAGGCGCCGTACTACGACGGCGTCACTTTCCACCGCGTGATCAGCGGGTTCATGATCCAGGGTGGCGATCGACTCGGCACCGGCACGGGCGGCCCCGGGTACAACTTCGCCGACGAGTTCCATCCGTCGCGTCGTCATACAGGCCCGGGCATCCTGTCCATGGCGAACGCCGGTCCGAACACCAACGGCAGCCAGTTTTTCATCACGCTCGGCCCGACGCCGCATCTCGACAACCGCCACACGGTATTCGGCGAAGTGGTGGAAGGTCTCGACGTCGTCCAGAAAATCGGCGCGGTGCCGGTCGGCCGGCAGGACCGCCCGGTCAAGCCTGTCGTCATGAACCACGTCACGATCACGCGGGTCTGATGAGCGACGACGAGCGGCAGTCGCTCGAGACGCTGCTGCCGATCGTCTACCAGGAGCTTCGGCGTCTCGCGGCGGGGTATGTCGCGCGCGAGCGCGCCGGCTACACGCTGCAGCCGACGGCACTCGTCCACGAAGCATACCTGCGCCTCCTCAAGGACAAGCCGGGACGATGGCAGAACCGGGCGCACTTCTGCGCCATCGCCGCACATTCGATGCGCCAGATCCTGATTGAGCGGGCGCGCGCGCGCGACGCGCAGAAGCGCGGCGGCGAGCGGCAGCGCGTGACACTCGTCGAAGGACTCGTCGCCGGCGGGGATCGCTCGATTGATCTGATCGCGCTCGATCAGGCGCTCGAGCGGCTCGCCGCGTTCAGCCCGGAGCAGGCGAGGCTGGTGGAGCTTCGGTTCTTCGGTGGGCTCACGATCGAGGAGACAGGCGAGGCGCTCGACATGTCTCCGGCGACGGTGAAGCGCCACTGGACCGTGGCGTGCGCCTGGCTGGCGCGCGAGCTCGAGGGCGGGCCGCGCGTGTGACGCCCGAGCGCTGGCGGAAAGTACACGCGCTCTTCGACGCGGCGCTCGCGCGCGATCCCGGTGAGCGCGAGCGCTTTCTCGAGGCGCAGACGGCTGGCGATCCCGAGCTGAAGCACGAAGTCCAGACGCTGATCCTCAGCCATCGCAAGGCTGGAGGATTTCTGGACGAGCCCGCGTGGGGCATCGCCGCCGATCTTTTCCTTGGCACTCCGTCCTCACTGAGCGGCCGCCAGCTCGGTCCGTATCGGGTAGGACCGGAGATCGGCCGCGGAGGCATGGGCGTCGTGTACGCGGCCGAGGACCAGCGGCTCGGGCGAACGGTCGCGCTGAAGGCGCTCACGCCGGAGTTCACGCGGGACGCCCCGCGACGCGAGCGCCTCACGCGGGAAGCCCGCGCCGCGGCCTCGCTGTCGCACCCTTCAATCGCGACGGTGTTCGCGCTCGAGGAGATCGACGGGGAGCTCTACATCGCGTCCGAGCTCATCGAGGGGGCGACGCTGCGCA
This sequence comes from Acidobacteriota bacterium, assembly GCA_039648985.1. Lineage (GTDB taxonomy): Bacteria > Acidobacteriota > Vicinamibacteria > Vicinamibacterales > 2-12-FULL-66-21 > JALZOC01. Next base: position 10,238 of record JBBWZJ010000134.1, read on the forward strand.
CGGAGCTTGCGGCAGGCCCAGTCGCGCCCGATCGGCTGCTCCCCTCGCTGCTCGAGATTGCCGCGGCACTGGCCGCCGCTCACGAGCACGGGATCGTCCATCGGGACCTGAAACCCGAGAACGTAATCCGCCGGCGCGACGGCCACATCAAGGTCCTCGACTTCGGGATCGCGCGACTCACGTCGAGCAACGCTCCATCTTTCACGCACCTGACCGATGCCGGCGTGGCGCTCGGCACGCCGGGCTACATGGCCCCCGAACAGCTCACCGGGAGCCACATCGATGCCCGCGCTGACGTGTTCGCCTTCGGCGTGCTGGCGTGGGAGCTCGCCACGGGCGAACACCCCTTCGGGAGGGACTCGGCGGCCTTTCTGGCCAGGATGACGGAGCTGATGAACGGCCGCCCGCCATCGGGCTCGATCGTGCTGCCGCTGCCCGGACTTGATGCGATCGTCAGGAAGTGTCTGCGCGCGGCACCCGCCGATCGATACCCATCCGCCGGCAGCCTGCTCATCGACCTCCAGTTGCTGCAACCAGGGTCGTCGATGCCGCAGACAGACTCGGTCGGGAACCGGCTCTGGTGGTGGCAATGCCACCAGGTGAGCGTGGCCATCCTCGACGCCCTGATGACGATTGCCGCCTGGGGGATCCGTCACGCGATCCCGCGGCCTTACGGTTCCGCGCTGTTCGTGCTGGCGCTGATGATCGCGACCATCGCTGTCACGCTTCGTCTGAATCTGTGGTTCACGTCGCGGGTGCACCCGGCAACGCTGTCGGCACATCGGGACCGCCTCTTCCCTGTCATCTTCGCCGCCGACGCGCTGCTTGCGGCCGGGCTCCTCGGCGCCGCCGCGTTCCTGGTCGGGGAGCACGACGAAATGGCGGCGCTCCTTGGGGCGGCAGCTGTCGCGACGTTCGTGTCGCTGACGCTCATCGAACCCGCCACGACACGGCAGGCGGGCCTGGGTTCGTCCGCCGAATCGACGGGCCGTCCATCCTGAGCCGCCGAGCTCGAGCGCCTCTCCGGCAGGGGCGGCCCTCAGTCGCTGCGCTTCTTCTCGTCGGCCCGGGCGCCGTTGGGCACCGTGTCACGATCGAGCGCCGACATCCCCGTGGGGTCCGGTGTGCCGAGCGCCCCGCCCGGTTGCAGCCGGTCGTCCGGCGTGGTTCGCCGTTCCTCGGCGTGCTGGCGTGTGTCCGGCGCCTTCGTGGCGGAGTACTCCGACGTGTCGTCCTTCTTGTGCGGATCTGCCATGGCTCCTCCGCGTGAACCCTTCGCAAAGTCTGGTCCATGAACGAGGACCGATTCCTCGTCCGCTAGCGCTGAGGTGGGCGGGACCCGGTCAGTGCAGACGGTCGGCGAGCAGGGCCACGCTGAGCGCGTAAGTGTGTGCGCAGTTGTAGGCGAGGAGACTGTCGTAGTTTCGATAGACGAGGAAATTGCGCGTACCGGCCTGGACCAGGGATGCGGGCGTGCTGCCCGCCGGGAGTAATCCTCCCGTAGCCGAACGGAGGCCCAGCCGCTTCCATGCTTCGAGCGGCTCCGGCGCGGTCATGAGACGTTCGGCGCGGCAACCGGCCTCTCGCCGTGGAATCGCCAGCGCGCGATCGCGCACGGCCGGCGGCACCTTGATTTCACGGCCCCACGCTTCGCCCCGGGTCCACCCGTGCCGCTGCAAGTAGTACGCAATCGACGCGAACACATCGGGCTGCGAGCTCCAGATGTCGCGGCGCCCGTCGCCATCGAAATCCTGCGCGTATTCGAGATAACTCGAGGGCATGAACTGGGGCTGGCCGAGCGCGCCAGCCCACGACCCCTTGAGACCGCCGAGGGTCACGTCGCCGCGGTTCAGAATCTCGAGCGCGCTGAACAGCTCCGATCGGAACATCTCGCCGCGCCGCGGATCGTAGGCGAGGGTCACGAGCGTCGGGATGGTGGGCCGTACACCGGCGAAGCGGCCGAAGTTCGATTCGAGCCCCCAGACCGCCACGACGATGCGCGGGTTGACCCCGTACTTTTCGCCCACACGGCCGAGCAGGTCTCTATGGCGGGAGTACATCTGCTGCGCCGTCCGGACGGTCGCGACCGTCAGCCGCCGCTTCAGATAGTCGGCGAGGTCGAGCGTGAATTCCGCCTGCGAATGATCCCGATCGAGAATCTGCGCCACCGGCTCGACGCCGGCGAGCGCTTCGTCGAGAATCTCGGTGCGGATTCCGCGCGTCGCCGCCTCGGTGCGAACACCCTCGAGCCACTCGGCAAACGGCGGGGGCAACGGGCTGACAGGCGCAAGCGGCGGGAGCTCCTGTGCCGCCATCGCCGCGCCGAACGCGAGCACGAACGACAGGGCGATCGCGAGTGGCGGCATTCGACATTCTACCAGTGCAGATCGCAGATCGTGGATAATCCCCCGGGACAACGCTCGATGAATGCGATCGTGTCGGCCGTGTGTTGATCGGTCTCGAATGAACCAGCTGGACTTGCGCGGGCGCGTTGCGGTCGTGACCGGCGGGGCCCGCGGAATCGGCTACGCCGTCGCGAGGCGGGCGCTCGAGTCCGGCGCCGTCGTGTCGCTGTGGGACGTCGACGAGGCCGGCGCGGAGTCGGCGCGGGGCGAGCTGGCGGCCTTCGGCGTGGTGTCGGCGCGCGGAGTCGAGCTCACCGATGCCACCGCCGTGGAGTCAGCGGCAGCCGCGACGATCGCGGCTCACGGGCGGATCGACGTCCTGGTCAACAACGCCGGCATCACGGGCGGCAACGGCCCGACGTGGGAGCTCGAGCCCGAGATGTGGCGGCGGGTGATCGACGTGAACCTGGTCGGGTCATTTCTGACGTGCCGCGCCGTCATCCCGCACATGATCGCCGGGGGTTACGGCCGGATCGTGAACGTCGCCTCCATTGCCGGGAAGGAGGGAAATCCGAATGCGTCGCATTACAGCGCCTCCAAGGCCGGGCTCATCGGCTTCACCAAGTCGCTCGGGAAGGAACTGGCCACGCTGAACATCCTCGCCAACTGCGTCGCCCCCGCCGCGGCCAGGACCGGCATCTTCTCCCAGATGGACCCGGCGCACATCGATTACATGCTGTCCAGGATTCCGATGGGCCGTTTCGTGGAACCGGTCGAGATCGCGGCACTCGTCTGCTGGCTCGCATCCGAAGACTGCTCGTTCTCGACAGGCGCAGTATTCGACATCAGCGGCGGACGCGCCACTTACTGAACCCGGCCATGAGCCGGTGCGCCAAGGAACACCCGGGCGTGCGTACGCGCGGAGTCACGCGCCGCCTGCAGGATCTCGGTCACGATCAGGTTGTTCTCGAGCGACGACAGCGCGTTCGGCTTGCGGGCGCCGCGAACGACAGCGAGCAGGTGCGAGACCGAGTCCTGTTCGTCGGCCGCACGCGGATCGGGCGTGACGGCGTGCTCGGGCTCGGTCCCGACGCGGACGCGCAGACCGTTGCGGCTCCCGACAGCGAGCGCGTGCTCGGCGTAGACCTCGAAGTCCTTCCTGTCGAACGGCCAGTTCCACGACGCCTGGATGATGCCCTGCGCTCCCGCATACTCCACGAGGATCGTCGCTTCGTCGTCGACCTTCGCGTAGATGCCGGGCTTGAACTGCTGCGTCACGGCGACCACCGAGAGGGGCCGCTGGTTGTCCATCATCCACGTCATCAGGTTTGCGCCGTAACATCCGAAATCGAACAACGCGCCGGCGCCGTTCCGCGCCGGGTCCGAGAGCCACGCGAGAAACTCGGGGCCGACGCCAATTTCCTTCGGGCCGCTGTGGCCATCGAGCGCGACCATATTGCGGATCGCACCCCCGGCGCGCTGCTCCTTGAGGAGCGTCCACATCGCGGCATGGCTCGGATACCAGGTCGTTTCATAGTTGACCAGGATTTCGACGTTGCCGGACCGGGCGGCACGTTCGATACGCCGCGCATGCTCCAGGCTGACGGCAAGCGGCTTCTCCATCATCACGTGGATGTGACGCCCGGCCGCTGCCTCGACCACCATCGGGTGATCGTACGTGCTGGTGAAGGATGCGACAGCTTCGGGCTTGGTCCGATCGAGCATCGTCGCGAGGTCGCTGAAGAAGAGCGCCTTGTCCAGGTGGAACTGCGTCGCGTACTTCTGCTGGAGCGCCGGGTCGGGATCGAAGACGCCGACGATCTGCACGTCCTTCCGCGCCTGTGCCGACTTCAGGAACCCGGCTACGTGCCCGTGCACGAGACCCGCGATGGCCAGCCTCAGCGGAGCAGCCTGCGAAAGCGGCGCAGCCGCCGCGCCAGCCGGGACGGCGGCGAAGAGGACGCAGAGGAGCAGGTGTTTCATGGCGTAGCACTATACAGGCGGCGCGGTCTTCTGGACGAAGTCGTGATGAAATAGACGCCTATGATGCGCACTGCCTCGTGCTGTCTCGTGTTGCTGCTGGTGTTCCCCACCGTGTATGGCGCTCAGGGCCGGGGCGACGGCCGGCAGGCGGCCGCTGAACCGCGGGCGTGGATTGACGTCAGCAACAAGCACGCGCAGGTGCTGCTCGACGTCCTCGCGCGGTTTGCTCCGGAAGGCGCCGGCCAGCTCGGGGTGACCGGACTCGACCGCGAGGTCACGAGCCTCACGCCGGACTCGCTGCTCCAGCAGCGGCAAGCCACCGACGGCGCCCTCGCAAGGCTGAACACCCTGCTGGCCGCCGAGCAGGATTCGCTGGTGAAGCAGGATCTGGAGATCCTCATTCATTCGGCACAGAACCAGGTGCACGGCCTGGAGCTCAGCGAAGACCGCCTGCTGCCCTATACAGACGTGACAGCTCTCGTCTACCGCGGTGTCCGCTCACTGCTCGACGCCCAGGTGGAGCCGGAACGCCGTGCCGCCGCTGTCGAACGATTGCGCAAGTACGCGGGACTGGACGGCGGCCGTGAGCCGATCGCGACACAGGCGATGAAGCTGACCGGGGCGCGGTTCACGAACCCGAAACTGCTCGCACCCGCCCGGTCAGAGGTGGAACGTGATCTCGCGAACGGACCGGTCCTCGTCGCCGGCATGGAGAAACTGTTCCAGCAGTTCGCAGTCGAAGGGTGGCGGGAACCCTTCGACAAGGTGCGCGACCAGCTGACCGCGTACGAGCAGTTCGTCCGGACGGAGATTCTCCCCAAGGCGAGGACCGACTTCCGCCTGCCCGCCGACCTGTATGCGTTCCAGCTCGAGGAGGTCGGCGTCGCGCTCACGCCGGAGCCGCTCGCGCAGCTCGCGCATGACGCGTTTCGCCAGATACAGGGAGACATGGAACGGCTCGCCCCTCGAGTCGCCCGGGCCCGCGGTCTCCAGACCAACGATTACCGCGAGGTGATCCGCGCGCTCAAGAAGGAACAGCTCGTCGGTGACGCGATCCTCCCGCACTACCGGAAGCGGCTCGAGGAGATCGAGGCGATCGTCCGGAAAGAACAGCTCGTCACGCTGCCCGATCGCGCCGCGCGGATCCGGATTGCGACCGATGCGGAGGCGGCACAGACGCCCGCCCCGAATATGCGGCCGCCACGGCTGCTCGGGAACACGGGGGAGCTCGGCGAGTTCGTGCTCCCGCTGAACGTCCCCTCCGCGCCAGGCGCGGCTGCCGGCGCGGGGCACCTGGACGACTTTACGTTCGCCGCGGCCTCGTGGACGCTGACCGCCCATGAAGCGCGCCCCGGACACAAGATGCAGTTCGCGAAGATGCTCGAAGCCGGCGTATCGATTCCCCGTGCCGTGTTCGCGTTCAACAGCACGAACGTCGAAGGCTGGGGGCTGTACGCCGAATGGATGATGCTGCCGTACATGCCGGACGACGGGCAGTTGATTTCGCTGCAGTTCCGGCTGCTGCGCGCCGCCCGCGCGTTCCTCGACCCCGAGCTCCACATGGGCCGCGTCACGCCGGACGAAGCGCGCCGCGTGCTTCGGGACGAGGTCTGCCTGTCACTCGCCATGACAGAATCCGAGGTCGAACGGTACATGTTCCGCTCGCCCGGCCAGGCCACGTCGTACTTCTACGGCTACACCCAGCTGCAGGAGCTTCGGACCGCGACCGAGCGCGCGATGGGGAGCCGGTTCAATCCGCGCGAGTTCCACGACTACATCCTGGCGCAGGGCCTGTTGCCGCCTGCGCTGCTGAAAGCCGCCGTTCTCCAGCATTTTGCTGCCGCCCGCTGAATCGGCCATCTGTCTCCGCCCGCAACAGGCACCGGCGTGCACGACGAAAGGACATGACGATGATTCCCGCACCAGCTGACGTCGCCGCTCCCCCGAAGGATGCCGTGAAGACTCCCACCGGGCTGATCACCAAGGTCCAGGTGCCCGGCGCGGGCACACGGCGCCCGCAGGCGAACTCGCGCGTCCGCGTCCATTACACGGGATGGACGACCGATGGGAAGATGTTCGACAGCTCCGTCGCCCGGAAGGAGCCGATTACATTCGGCCTCAACCAGGTCATTCCCGGGTGGACCGAAGGGGTCCAGCTGATGGTGGAAGGGGAAATCCGGCGCCTGTGGATTCCCGAAGCGCTCGCCTATCGAGGGCAGCCCGGTGCGCCGCAGGGGATGCTCGTGTTCGACGTGGAACTGATCAGGATCGAGTCGTAACCCGGCCCCGCTCTTCAGACATGTCCCCCATGCACGCCCCGTCGGATGTGAGTGCGGCGATCCGCGAGCTGCGGGATCTGCTCGGCGCGCGGTGCAGCGATGCCGACGCGGTGCGCGAGCATCACAGCCACGGCGAGTCGTATCACCCCCCGGCGGCGCCGGATGTCGTGTGCTTCCCCGCGACGACGGACGAAATCTCCGCGATCGCGCGGATCAGCGCGCGGTTCCGCCTGCCCATCGTGCCGTTCGGAGCGGGCACGTCGCTCGAAGGCCACGTTCACGCGCTCTCGGGGGGCATCACAATCGATCTGCGCGAGATGAACCGGGTCCTCCGCATAGGCGCCGAGGATCTGGATGTCACGGTCGAGGCGGGCGTCACGCGGCTGCAGCTCGCGCGGGCATTGCGGAACACCGGGCTGATGTTTCCGATCGATCCGGGCGCCGACGCCACGCTCGGCGGGATGGCCGCGACGCGCGCATCAGGGACGACGGCGGTCAGGTACGGGACGATGCGCGAGAACGTGCTCGCCCTGAAGGTCGTGCTGGCCGACGGACGCGTCATCACGACAGGGACGCGCGCGCGGAAGTCGTCGGCCGGGTATGACCTCACCCGCTTGTTCGTCGGGTCGGAGGGTACGCTCGGCATCATCACCGAGATCACGCTCCGGCTGCACCCTGTTCCGGAGGCCGTCTCGGCCGCCGTCTGCTCGTTCGACGCGCTCCGCGGCGCGATCGACACGGTCATCGCGACGATCCAGCTCGGTGTGCCCGTGGCGCGCATCGAACTGCTCGACGATCTCCACATCGACGCGATCAACCGGTACTCGAAGACGAATTACCGCGTCGCTCCGACGCTCCTGTTCGAATTCCACGGGGAGAACGAGCGCCATGTCGCCGAGCAGGCCGGGACGGTCCAGGCGATCGCGGCCGAGCGCGGCGGGCACGGGTTCGAGTGGGCCACCAGACAGGAGGACCGCGACCGACTGTGGCAGGCCCGGCACAACGCGCATTTCGCCGCCCTCGCGCTGAGGCCCGGATGCCGGTCCTGGGCCGGCGACGTCTGCGTCCCCATCTCCCGGCTGGCGGACTGCATCATCGAGACAAAAGCCGATCACGAGCACACGCCGTTCCCCGTCCTCCTCGTGGGGCATGCCGGGGACGGGAACTTCCACCTCGTGTACCTTCTCGATCCGGCGCGGCCCGACGAATTCGCCGAGGCGCGCCGCCTCAACACGCGGATGGTCGCGCGCGCGCTCGCGATGGGCGGCACCTGCACGGGGGAGCACGGCGTGGGGTATGGGAAGATGCAGTCGCTCGTCGCGGAGCACGGGGAGGCGATCGGCGTCATGCGCGACATCAAACGTGCGCTCGATCCGGACAACCGCATGAACCCCGGGAAAGTTATCGACGCAGGTGCGCCATGATCCACGTCCGCGATCTCGTCAAGACGTTCGGTGATTTCACCGCGGTGAACGGCATTTCGTTCGACGTCCGCCAGGGGGAGATCTTTGCCTTCCTGGGACCCAACGGCGCCGGCAAGACGACCACCATCCAGATGCTGACGACGATGCTGGCGCCGACGAGCGGGACCATGGCGCTCGACGGCCTCGATCCGACAGCGCGTCAGCACGAGGTCCGCCGCCGGTTCGGCATCGTCTTTCAGGACCCGAGCCTGGACGGGGATCTCACGGCCTACGAGAACATGGAACTGCACGGTGTCCTGTACGGCGTGGCGCGGCGACTGCGCGGCGAGCGTATCGAGATGCTCATGCGGCTCTTCGAGCTGTGGGACCGCCGCGACGGCCGCGTGAAGACGTTCTCCGGCGGCATGAAGCGGCGGCTCGAGATCGCGCGCGGGCTGCTCCA